>JAILFJ010000102.1 GCA_024697625.1 Oscillospiraceae bacterium | reverse complement strand
GAGTGCTTTGCTTAGACCTTGGTCAGCAGTGCGTAATTCTGCTCAGAAAGGTGTTGACTGGCAGTTCACTGCAGAAAATGCAAGGGTTAAGCTCAAACACCTGTATCCGACTATAAAGATTTAGCTGTTACAAAGTACTAGTCTGCTTCAGGAGGATCCTGTCACATCCGGCAGGGCCTCTTTTCTTCCCAATCGCCTGCCTGTCTTGCGCCTTCCCGTCACCGGCCTTCCCCGCCCGGCCGATCTCGATCTGCATCATGACGTCCGGCTCGGCGCGCTGCCCGGTGCCGGGTAAAAAAGTCTTGACAAGTTAGTCATAACAAACTATAATAGCGGACAGTTAGTTCTAATTAACCGCAATGAAACCGGCAGCAAAGGAGATGTTCGCATGAGTGTTGTGATTCTTGGCGGGAACGAGTGCATGGAGCGGAATTACAAGTCGCTCTGTCTGGAATTCAAACATGACGCCAAGGTACTCATCAAGCCCACAGGCGGTGTGAAAAAGAAGCTTGGCAGCCCTGACCTGGTGGTGTTCTTCACCAACTGCATGTCCCATAAGATGCTGCATGGTGCCATGAGCGAGCTGCGCGGACAGAACTGCTATATTGAACACTGTACCTCAAGTTCGATCTCTGCGCTCCGCAAGGTGCTGGAGAAGTATGCCTGATGTCGGATGAGACCGCAGTTCGTCTGTGCGCGCCGACGCCGGCCGGAATCAGGAACGGCAATTTCTTTCCGCGTGACTGTGACAGCCGGAAAGAGCCGGAGCAGGAGATCCGCGTCTTCAACCGCTGCTGCGTCCGCCGCAGATCTGTACGAAAGCCCTGCCGTGAGGCAGGGCCTTTTGAGGATCAACCAGGTTTTTCCAAACTGACGGACATCGCTGACAAGCAGGGCTGTTTTTGAGTGCCTGCAGGCTGCTGATTAGATCAGTGAGGTCGGACCGGAGATGACGCTCTCCATGGAAGCAAGAAGCAGTTTGCCGGCACTTTGCCAGTCGTGTGCGGCGAGTGTTGCGGCAACTGAGGTCATGATCTCCCGGGCATTCTGCATTCCGTTCTTTTTGAAATACAGCGCATACATGCCCTTCTGGGCCTCCATGGTGGTTTTGTACATCATGGCAAAAATAGAATTATCGCTGAGCTGATACATCCGATAGCATAGAGCCGTGATCGCTTCACATGCGTCGGGAATCTTTTGACAGGACGCAAACTGTCGGGCGAGGTCCGAAAGTTCCGAGAGTTCCTCGTCGCTTGCCCGCTCTGTCACCAGCCTGGCCACCAGAGGATCGGCAGCAATGCGCGTCTCGGTGAAGGAACGGATCTCATGGGCATTGAGGTTTCCTCCGTTGTAGCGCAGAATGGCAAAAAAGGTCTCGGGGGTAGCATCCTTGCGATAATCCCTTACATAGACCCCATGGCGGGGTTTGACCTCCAGAAAGCCTTTGTTGGCAAGTGCCGTGATGCCGGTGCTGACGGAGGTAAGGCTCACGCCCATCATGGTGCAGAGCTCCCTCGCACTGGGAAGCCGATCGCCGATTTTCAGCTCGCCGGACAGAATTTTGTTCTCAATGGCACGCACGAATTCCTCTCTCACGGAGGGCACGGAAATCTTGTCGAAATTCATAGAGCACTCCCAAACAATAAGCAGGGTCAGTTTTTAAAAACTGTCCTGCTTATTCTAACATTTCTTTAGAAGTGTTTCAAGGGCAGATCGGGAACGTCAGTCAATATGGATGACCTTTTTTGTCAGATCCAAAGCCTTTACATCAGGGTTCGGGAAACGCTCGCGCTTCTCTGTGAGCTTGCCCACATTGATGGCCTCTTTCGGGCAAAACTGCACACAGCTCAGGCAGCCGATACAGTCGGTGCCGAACGCAGGCTTCTTATCCTGCAGCGTGATGTTGCCGCGGGGACAGATCCGTACGCAGGTACCGCAGCCGATGCAGTCATCCCTGACCCAGAACTTCCTGACCCGCTTAGGATGCATCTTGGAAAAGATTCTGTCCTCTGCAGCAAAGAGCTTCTTCTCCGGCGGCTTCTTTTTGCTGTGCTTTCCGGCCCTGACCGCGGAGGCGACTTCCATGGCTTTACGGTCAATACGTGCCTGCGCGTTCTCTTTGGAGGTGGGCGGGAAGCAGAGGCTGTGCGGCATCAGCCAGATGCAGGTGGAATGGTTGGAGATCAGGTTCCAGTAGTCCAGCCCTACGATCTCGTCGATCTTGTGCAGGCCGCAGCCCATGTAACCGGCGAACTGCTCTACGGCAAACCTGTAGGCGTCCGGGGCGATCTTTATCGCTCTGACATATTCCTCCACATGGCCGGGCAGACCTCCGCCGTAGCAGGGAAAAATGAATCCGACTCTTTTGGCCTCGCTGGCGTCTGTCTTCTCGGGGAAGGAGCGCATCAGGACGATGTCGGTATCGCCCAGATAACCCGCGATACGCCTGGCCATATTAAGGCAATGACCGGAACCGGAGTAGCAATAGATGATATTTTCACTCATGGAATTATCCCTCCTGTTATTCAGATTGATTGATCAAAAAGAATCAGCCGGTCGAGCTCCCGCATACTTTGCCGATAGACAGCCCATGCAGGCAGGAGAACTGCAAGAGAAACGCGGAACACTTTCTGCATGTTCAGACCTCCACATGCCGGGTGATCTTCTCCCCGGCCTCTTTGATGGTCAGCTTCACTACGCGCTTGAGACCGTGCCGGATGATCGCCTGCTTGGAGTAGTCCCCGTTGATGTAGTTTGCAAATTCGGGATGAGTACGGTTGAGATGGATCGCATCAAACTTGCAGCGAGTCGTGCAGATCCCGCACCCGATACATTTCTTCTCATCTACGACCGTGGCGCCGCAGCCGAGGCAGCGGGAAGCCTCCAGTTTTACCTGCTCATCGGTAAGACCGATGCGGTTATCCCGCATGGTTTTCGTCTTGCTCTCATCATTCTCATTTGCCTGACGATCAGGTGCCTGCAGCTTCTCCACCGGGATCACGGCACTGGCCTTATCGAGCTCCACAAACTGGCGCAGGTTACGCGCGATGGTCAGGCTCTGTCCGGGCTGAACAAAGCGGTGGATACTGGTGGCACCCTCGCGCCCGTTGGCGATGGCGTCGATGGTGAACTTCGGCCCGGTGGCGATATCTCCGCCGCCGAAGATATCGGGATCGGTACTCTGCCAGGTGATCTCAGCGGTCTTCACAAAGCGGCCGTTGAAGGTCTCCACCCTGGTGCCCTCGAGCACCTTGCCGAAGTCAGCCTTCTGTCCGATGGACACAAAGACATGGCTGCAGGGCACGACGATCGTCTCGTTTTCGTCATAGACCGGAGCAAACTTGCCGTTTTCGTCATACACATGCAGGCAGCGCATGAACTCCACGCCGGAGACCTTTCCGTTCTCGCCTAAAATGCGCTTCGGTCCCCAGCAGTTGTTGATCAGAACACCCTCTGCGATCGCTTCGTCCTTTTCGTCTGGGACAGTGGGCATTTCGGCGTCGGACTCCAGGCAGAAAAGCTTCACCGGACTGTCACCCAGGCGGGTGAGAGTTCGGGCCACGTCGATGGCTGCGTTGCCGCCGCCGATTACCACCACATCACCGGTGACAGAGGTGGTATCGCCGCGGTTGACGCTCCTGAGAAAATCAATTCCGCCAATCACACCGTCCAGATCCTCACCGGGAATGTTCAGCGTCTGGGCGCTCTGCAGGCCGATCGCCAGATAGAAGGCCTTGTAGCCCTGTTCGCGCAGCTCGGGAATGGTCACGTCCCTGCCGACTTCCACGCCGCATCTGAATTCAACACCCATCTCTTTGAGCACTTCGATTTCGGCATAGACAATGTCCTTCTCCAGCCGGAAGGAGGGGATGCCCTTCGTCAGCATGCCGCCGGGAATGGGGTCCTTGTCAAACACTGTGACGGGATAGCTCATCTGGGCCAGAAAGTATGCGCAGCTCAGGCCGGAGGGACCTGCGCCGATGATGGCGATCTTCTGAGTGAAGTCCTCGGTGTCACCCTTGTGGCGGACCTTTTTGGGAACATAGCGGGTCTCGGCGTGCAGATCCTGCTCGGCGATGAATTTCTTGATGGCGTCAATGGAGATCGGCTGGTCGATGGTGCCTCTGGTGCAGGCATTCTCGCAGCGCTTGTTGCAGATGGAGCCGCAGACCGCCGGGAAGGGATTATCCTGTTTGATGAGCTCCAGCGCTTCTGCGTAGCGCCCCTCGGCAGCCATGCGGACATAGCCCTGGATTGCGATATGCGCGGGGCATGCGGTCTTGCAGGGTGCGGTGCCGGTCTCATAAACCTGGATCTGGCTGTGCTCGCGGAAGTCATAATCCCAGTTTTTCTTACCCCAGTGCAGCGTCTCGTCAGGAAGCGTGACCTTCGGGTATTGGATCGGGCCGGTCACGGTGCAGAGCTTCTGGCCGAGCTTGGCAGCGCCCGTGGGACATACCTCAACGCACTTGCCGCAGGCAACGCAGTTTTCCGGAGTGACCCGCGCGCGGTAGGCAGAGGCCGACAGATTCGGGTTGTTGAACAGCTGGGAGCAGCGCAGACCGAAGCAGGAACCAACGGTGCAGTTGCAGATGCCGAAGATGTCGTCCCGCCCGTCACCGTTGGTGATCTGATGCATATAGCCGTTTTCCTCACAGCGCTTCAACAGTGCGACGACCTCATCATAGCTTGCCTTCTTGACGTCCTTCCCGGTCTCCCAAAGATACTGTGCATAATCGCCCACCAGAATACAGACGTTATCCTCCAGCTCGCCGCAGCCCTCGCCGCGGGTGGCCATGGCACGGCGGCACTGGCACGGGGCGATGGCAAACTGATCCCGCGCCTTATACTTCTCCAGCCAGAAGGACAGGTGCTCGATATTCAGGCTCTCACTTTCATGGGGAATGGCGTTTTCCACCGGGATCACGTGAAAACCCAGGCCGCCGCCGCCGGGAGGGACCATGGGAGAGAGCATTTCCAGCGGCAGATAGGACATCTGATAGGAAAACTCGCCGACCTTCTCCGGCATCCTGGCATAGAGTTCTTTGTTGTACACCAGGTTTTCGGAGCTGCCGACTACGAACACCGGCACGAAATACTGCTTATGGCGATCCTTGTTGTGCCAGTTGTATTCCACGATGCCGATCTTCGCCATCTGTTCCAGAAGGTCTTCGACCTTGCTGACGTTCCAGCGCATCCTGGGAGCAAGCTCCTCCGGCGTGTAAGGCCTGCGCACCTTCATCTTCAGGATCAGCTCCGCCATCTCGTCGGTAAGGATCTCGTTGAGCATCCAGTACTCCGGTCGGGTCTCATCCATCGCTTTCAAGCCGAGCTTGACGTCCATGCAGTCTGTAATGTGTTTGCCAACCTGCGCGATGATCTTTCGCATGTTCTTTCCGCCCTCCAATGTTGTTTGGTGAAGTTGTGAAGTGTTCACGAACAGTATATAGGAGCGTCGGGTTTCTGTCAAGGATTATTTTGCCGGACGTTTTCTTTTTTGCTTTTCGGTTTTGGATCTCGTATACGATATATCGGCCATCTCGCCGGTACTCAGGCGCCTCCCGGAATCCGTCCGAGCGCAGGACGAAATGTTCCCCGTTCTCAACCATCAGCGTGCGCACTGTCAGGGGACCCTCATAGCCGTCGACAGACAGGGAAACAGCGCGGCGCAGCGTCCCCGGTGCCGCACCAGAGAGCAGAACTCGTGTTTTAACGATTTCCCATTCCCTGCTTCATGCGTCCTCCTCTTCGATCAGGTCGATGCGGAATCTTGTCCTGGCAATCAGCCTGTCACAGAGTACCAGCAACTGAGGTAAAACAGTAAGCACCAGGATGCCGGAGATCAGCGCCCCGCGCCCGACGGCCAGCCCGATATGACCCACGTACACATCCGTCACACGCCAGGAAATGATCAGCCCGGCCAGCGTCAGGATGGAGCCGGAGGTCAGGACGGTGGGAAAGCTCTGGGTGACGGCTTCGATCATGGCCTCCTTTTTGTCCAGCTTCTCCCGCATACAGAGATAGCGGTTCATCAGCACGATGGCATAGTCGATCGTCGCCCCCATCTGGATGGCCGAGACGATCATATAGGTGACAAAGGAGGGCGACTGCGCCTGCAGGTACGGGAACGAGAAGTTGATCCAGATGCTGCCCTGAATCACAAAGATCAGCAGCAGGGATCCGACTGCCGTGCGGAAAGTGACCAGCAGGATTGCCAGCACGAATCCGTTGGTCAGAAAGCTGATGAGGAGCGAATCACGCTCAAAGGAGGCGGAGAGATCCCGGGCGCCGGTGATGTCACCCACCAGCAGGACACTTCCCTTACCGTATTCCGCCTCCGCAATCCCGCGGATCTGTTCGACGAGGGCGTTGGCTTCGGGGCTGTCGGTGGGCAGCTCCACCGTGAATACAAGACGGTTCCAATGTTCGCCCCGCAGCTGCTTCACGCCCATGCTGATGTCTCCGCGCAGCCCGTTGATCCTGTCCATCTCCGTGCTGCCCGGCGCGACCACACCCTTGTCGGCCAGCTCAAAGAGATACAGCAGCAGATCGATGAGCGGCACCGAATAACTGTCCGGGCGCTGCAGGATCGCCTGGAACTGTTCATGCTTTACGCCGTAGGCCTGAAACAGCAGCGTCGCTACCTCAATGTCGATATCCGCAAGCTCGGCAAACATTCTCGGCGTGTAAGCGTCGGTGAGCATATGACCCGGCTCCGCCTCCGTGTTGGCGAGACCCTGCGCCCTCTTGATGCCCGGCAGGGCCGCGACGGCTTCGAGGATGCGGCCCTCTTTGGCAAAATCCTCACGGGGGACCAGCAGAGCCAGACGGCTGGTGGGGGCAAAGGTGGCGTCGATCCTGTGCATGGCGGTACGCACCTCCGTGGGGCGCAGCTCGGTGATCTCCGAATCGTAGAAAGCGTAGGGGGTTTTCCCGGAGGCATAAAAAGCTGCCGGCAGCAGGAGCAGAAAGAGCCAGACAAAGCAGTATCCGGACTTCATCAGCACTTTTCCCCAGGGCCGCACACTGGGAATCAGCGTGGGGTGCGCGGTCTTTTTCAGCGCATGGGGGAACAGCGCGATCAGGCCGGGCATCAGCAGAAACACCGACAGAAGACTGAAGAGGATGCCCTTGCTGAGCACCATCCCCAGGTCCCAGCCCAGCCGAAACTGCATCAGCAGGAGCGACCCAAGGCCGGAAATGGTCGTCAGACTGGAGGAGGAGATCTCCAGAATCGACTCCGCCAGGGACTTCTCCAGAGCGTCGCGAGTGGAGGGATTCACCAGTGCCTCGTCCTGGTAACGGTGGGAGAAGATGATGGAATAGTCGATGGCCAGAGCCAGCTGCAGGATGACGGCGATGGAATTTGCGATGGAGGAGATCTCCCCCAGCCAGAAGTTTGTGCCCATGTTGAAGAGCGCGGCGAAAAAGAACACGATGAAGAAGATCACGACTTCAAAATAGCTGCGGGAGGTAAAGAGCAGAATCACTGCAATGACGGTTGCTGCGATCCCCAGTACGCCGCCCATCTCCCGGGCGATCTGCCCTGCAAAGTCGTAGCCGATCTGCGTATGGACATAGAGGTCGTAACCGGCAAGCATTTCCCGCAGGGACTGCAGAGCGGCTTCCGTTGCCGGCCCGTCTGCTTCGCCGTCAAAGGTGACCTGAAAGAGCGCGGAGGAGTTGGCATAGTGAGAGCGGCTGTGATCAAACTCCACGGAGCTCACATGAGGGGAGGCGGCGATCCGGTCCGCGAGCAGCTCGGCCCGCTCAAAGGTGATGTTTCCGATCATCACGTCTGCCGTGGCATATTCGGTAAACTCCTCTTCCATAATGGCAAGGCCGCGTTTGGTCTCCGTCGTGGGAGAGAGGAAGGCGGTGAGGTCGGCGTTGTTCCCGCCGCGCCCGAAGTTCACGGCACAGTAGGCACCGAAAACGAGAAAGATGAAAAAGATAACATAACGGCAGCGGATGATCGCTGCGCTGAGGATCAACATGAAATTTCGGTTCGGCTTTTCTGCGTTCAGCATGGCTTCTCTCCTGATGGGAATAAGCACCCAGCCGCATTGTAAAAAGCTCAGGAAAGCAATGCAAGAGGGCTGACGCAGGTTCTCAGAATCTCACAAAAAAGCCGTCTTCCTTTTGCCTACGAAAACGAAAGCCTGATTGACAGAACGCTTCGGATCGAATATACTGTAGCAGAATTTGAGACAGATTGTCCGAGGTGTATTTTCGTGGCAGATTCCAATTCCAGACTCTCTAAACCCATCATTGAGGCCGCAGTAAGACTTTTCAAAAAGAACGGCTTTGACCACGTCTCGGTCAACGATATCTGTGCCGAAGCCGGGATCGCCCGATCCTCCTTCTATCGGGTGTTCACCAACAAGCAGGAGATCATCAGCAGCATCCTGCATGACGCACGCAGTATCCACAACGCCAAGGTGGATGATCTTCTGGAAGCCGAGAACGATTTTGAACGCATGTGGGTGCTGTGCAGGCGTAACCTGGCCATCGCCTTAAACTTCGGTCCGGAGCTGACCGGATCGCTTCTGGGCATGGAGCTGGGTGAGAACGTGGGCATCGTGGACGTCATACATGAGATGGACCCGTGGCTCATTAAGCTTACGCACAATGCGCAGAAGGCGGGGATCATTCTGAATCCGGAGGCTCCGGAGATCCTCGCGCCGCTCGCAGCGGATCTCATGCTGCAGGTCACCTATGACTGGTGCCGCTGCAAGGGGACCTTCTCCCTGTGCGACAGGGCGCGGCAGGCCGCCGAGGTTGCCCTGTATATTGCGCCGCAGTACCGATGGGATTCGAAAAAGTGACATTTTTCAGGAACTCCGCATCAGGCAGAACAGCCTGAAAACAGGAGCAACAGGAATCCGAGACAACCCAGAAGGGTCGTCTCGGATTCCTGTACCGATATAAGGACGCTCCGGTCTGCTTCAACCGGAGGCCTGTTTTATTCTTCGCCGACGGTACCGGCCGCACCGAGATACAGCATAACCGTCCCGAGAATTCTGACTGTCGTCCCTTCGTCGAAAGGTTTGATCAGCAGAATGACACCCAGGATGACGGTTGCAAGGGCAATGGCCAGCATCGACTTCCATCCCTCGCTCTCCTTTTTCCGGCCGATTGCCTTGATCACCATGAGGACTCCGGCCACGATCACAAACAGCGCAACCAGGGTCGGGAAGAATTCGGCGATCAGCGCGGGCCTGACGAGGACAACGATTCCGCAGACCAGCGCAACAACGCCGATGACGATGGAAACGAGCTTGCCCCGTTCTATGCTCTTTTCACTGCGCTCTTTGCCTTCCTTCTTCCGGTTCCGGCTGATCAGGAAAGCCACAACGGAAAACACGCCGTAAACGAGCAGTGCGATGCCGATGTCGATAATCACGGTATAGAGCGACGCAACGGGGAAAAACAGCAGCAGAACACCTGCAAGTGCGATAGCGAGCATCTTCAGAATATTGATAATCATTTTTTTCCTCCTTCTATTCCTCAGCCTGCGTTACAGACGCATCGTATCACAACCGAAGTTCGTTGTAAAGGCAAAGAATCTGGCGTTGAACCCTGTCTGTATGAGAGGAATCCGTTTTTGTAGTTCCTTCTAACATCCGCTCTGCGATCGATGATCCGCCTTTTCGGTAATCTGAGCTGTCTTTAACCGAAAGACGGAAATAACGGCCACGACGGCAGAACCGGTATCTACAGCGAAGGAAACGTAATCTGACACCAGAATATCGTAGATTGCCCATAGAACAAGGTTGACTGTGATATTGATTTTTATGGGTATCGGCTTTAATCAGCCGACTACAAGATATGCCCAAAAGGCAGGACCAAGGGAAATTTTTTGGACAGGTCGAGGTGTAGAATAGAAGCAACTCAAGGGAATGAGGTGCTTCAAGATGGCAAAAGCAGA
>JAILFJ010000070.1 GCA_024697625.1 Oscillospiraceae bacterium | reverse complement strand
GCGGTCTGGAGCATCGCCCGAAGCTTGCTCCGTTTTTGATCTCGGAGGTTTTCCCGCCGGTTCAGGCACCGTCATATTATGAGGAGCGTTCGGTACGGGACTATGAGCACATGATGGTCAGCAATTTTGTCGTGAAGGACGCAGACAGTCTGACCGTGTATTTTCACTTCGATGCGGCAAGAGTACCGGAAACATTTTTCCGTCGTGTCACGGCGGAGACGGAGAAGCTTCTGATGGACTTCGCAGAGTAAAGTGTGGAAGGAGAAACTGAGATGTCCACAATTATAGATTCATTTCTGGAGACTGCGGCGCGGGTTCCGGATTGCCCGGCCGTAGCGGACCAGGAGGGAACATATACCTACGCGCAGTTGGATCTGCTTTCCAATCTGGTCGCAGAGGAAGTCCTGCGCTCCCTTTCCCTTGATCCAGGGCCCGCGCTTCCTCTCCCGTCGGTCGACTGCTGCTGTGTTGCTGTCGTGCTCTCCCGCAGGAAGGAGGCTCTGCCAGCATTTCTCGGCGTCCTTCGCAGTGGGAACTGCTATGTCTTCTCTGCGCCGGATGCTCCGTCGGAGCGGCTCGACTATATTCTGAGGGATGCCGGCATCCGCTGCGTCATCGCGGAAAAGAGCATGACCGGCAGCTTCACAGGCTGCTCAGTCCTGTATATAGAGGACATTCTCGCCCGCTTCCATGCCGGAGCAGTGCCACAGGAGAGCATCCACATTCGGCGCACTTCCCGGGATCCTGCTTTTATCACGTACACCTCCGGCTCCACCGGGACTCCCAAGGGCGTCATAGATACATACGCCTATATCGACAACCACAACCGGGCCCGCCATACCTTCTATACCCCGGAACCGGGCGAGTGCATCGGCAACATCGTGAGCTTCAGCTATGCCGCGTCCACCTACGATCTGTTTTCCGGTCTGCTGGTTGGCTGCAGTCTGTATATCTTCAGTGATGGAGAACTGCTGGATCAGTCCGTACTGGTCAGCCAGGTGATCGATCACAACATCACGACCATGTTCATGATCCCCAGCATGATCCCTGTAGTCTTTGCCCAGGGAGCGAAGCTGCCCATCCGCTTCGTTCTTACCGCAGGAGAAAAGGCTCGAAAGCTCCCGGACATCAGCGCCGTGGTCGCCGAAATCTACGGTTCTTCCGAGGCTGCCGCGGTAACCGGGCGAGTGCTGACACCTGACGACCCCTGGGATCTGCTCGGGAAGCCCATCCCTGGAACGGAGCTCTTTCTTCTGGACGAGAGTGGAAACCTCATCACAACCCCCGGCGAGGTGGGTGACCTCTGTATCATCAACGACGCGCTTTCCCTCGGCTATCTGAATCGCCCGGAGGAGACAGAAAGCCGCTTTCGCCCTTGTCCCTTCCGAGAGGGTGCGCGGATGTACGTCTCCGGTGACATGATGCGCTTTGACGCTGACGGGAACTTCTATACCTGCGGACGTCGCGACAACATGACTAAGATCAACGGTCAGCGGGTCGAAATGGGTGAAATCGAAGCAGCCGTCGTCCGACATCCCGCCATTGAAGACGCCATCTGCGGCGTTGTCACGCGAAACCGGGCTTCCATCCCTGTCTGCTGGTACGTGCTGAAGAACGGTGAAACAGACCCGGGGCCCAAAGATCTGGAGGGCTTTACCTCAGGTCTGCTCCCCCGGTATATGGTTCCTGTCTGCTGGGAGCGTCTGGATTCCTTCCCGAAAAACATCAACGGCAAGGTCGACCGGAAGGCGTTGCCGAATCCGGATTTCGACCGTCTGTCACAAAACGAGCCTCCCCGGGACTATCTGGAGAGCAAGCTTCTGGAAGCGGCGCGGCACATGATGCCAGATATCCGCTTCGGTGTGACGGACGACCTGCTCCGCTTGGGGATGGACTCCATCCTTGCAGTGCAGTTTGTCAGTGAAGTCGAGAAGTTTGATCCACGTGTGACGGTCTCGGATGTCCTGCGCCTGAAGAATGTCCGGGATATTCTCTCCGCGCCGAAGATGATCGGCTGGTTCTACAGGGGCTATGACTCCACAAAGCCTGTTCTGGTCCTGCTCCATGGCATCGTGCCTGTCAGCGGCTTCTCCCGGCTTTGCGCCCTGTGGGGGGCATACTTCAACCTCTTCGTAATTGAGCCGTTTCCGGACCACATCATGCGGGAGGTCGGCCGCTATGACTATGATGGGCTGATCGCTTGCTATACGGCGCTTCTGGAGAAAGAGCTCCCCGAAGATGCTGCCCTCTGGGGATTTGCGGGCTTCTCCTTCGGCGGGCAGCTGGCTGTCTCCGTGGCGGATGCCTGGCAGAAGCGCACTGGAGAGAGGAAGCCTGTGATCATGGGCGATACCCTGATGCATCTGGTCTATCCAGGGAAAACCTTCCACCGCCTGACGGGGGACGACCCCTACATCCGCATGGTAACCGAGCGGAGTAAAAAGTACGGAGATTCCGCTGTGAACGAACCCCTGGAGATCACGCTGAAAAAGCAGAACGCCGTGATCGACCTGCTGAATACCGTGCATACGAATCTGAAATACGAAGGTCCGGTCCTGTATCTCGACGCCGGGATGGATTATGACGACGAGACCGAGCAGGTAAAGCTCGCCGTCGTGCGCAGCCTGTATCCGCAGCTGCGTCTCCGTTCCTTCCCGAAACTTTTTCACAACGATCTGTATCTTCTCAACGATGAGGTGATCTCTTTCTATCAGGAACTGTTTCGTTCCGAACTGCAGAAGCCGGATAACACTTAGCACATGGAAGATAATCTGAATCTTCTGCAGCTGCTGCCTGCCTCTGATGGTTGTCATGCCGGCTGTTCCAGCGAATTAGGGATATGCTCCCGCAGAGGCTCATACAGAGATCAATTCATACACAGAAAAGAGGTTTCCATCCAATGCCCGATCATGAATCTGCGGCAAAGCTGCTCCAGACCGCCGAAGCGCTTCTGGTAAAACAGAATCAGATTCTGGCCAGACTGAACACCTTCAGCACACCCGCCAGGCCCTCCGAGCTCGAAGCTAACCGGATCGATACCTTCCGGGAACGGCTCTATTATCGTGACTTTCCCCTTGACGAAACACAGATGCCTGAATTTAAAGAGCGTTTTCTCAGACTGGTGGACGGGCTGGATGAAACCAGCGTACAGACAGTCGTTCTGGCACTGAACCGGCTCAGAAAAATCCGCAGCACCGAAGAGCGCTATCTCCCGCTTTATTCCGATCCGGAGCTGAAAGAATACCGGGAGAACCTTGAGCGACTGTCACAGGAGCTCATCCGTCTCTCGGAAGACTGCTGGTACTATCACGGCTGGATGCTCCCGGAAGGGGATTTTGAAGCCAGCGTGTTTTCGGAAGGCTGCGGACTCAGACATTTGGAGCATCCGGAGCGCTTTGCCGACCGGGACATCATCGACGCCGGCGCCTATATCGGCGATTCCGCCCTGGTATTCTCCCCTCTTACCGAGGCACGCGTCTGGGCTTTTGAACCAACCGCCGAAAACTATGCCAAGCTTCTGAAGACCATTGAGCTGAACGGCCTTACAAATGTGGTTCCCTGCAGGATGGCCCTGGGGAAAGAAAAGGGCTGCGCTGAGATGGCCAAATCGATGATTGCTTCCGTCAATACGCAGGTTCCGAACAGCGCAGTACCCTATACCGGGTCAGAGACGGTCGAGGTAACCACGCTGGATTCCTTTGTGGCCGAGAACGGTCTGAACGTAGGTCTGATCAAAGTGGATGTCGAAGGTGCAGAGCAGCTTCTGCTCTGCGGCGCACTGGAGACCATCCGGCGTATGAAGCCCGCCCTGCTCTTCAGCATCTATCACAACGCCGACGACTTTTTCCGCATCAAGCCCATTTTGGAAGAGTTGGACCTGGGCTACCGCTTCCGCATCCGGCACCCCGCCATCGGCACCGTGCTTACAGAGACAATGCTGATTGCTGAAACTTGCTAGAGAGGTAGATTTCATGAATACAGAGCTTGAGAACAACATCCTCACCATCGTTTTGGACGAAAGGATCGACTCCGTCAACGACCAGCAGATCGAAGCACAACTGAATGATGCCCTGCGCACCGCGTCGGCTGCGGCACTTGTGCTCGATGCGACTGCTCTGACCTATATCTCCAGTGCAGGTCTGCGTGTTCTGCTCCGTCTGCAGCACAAAACGCAGGAGAAGATCCGAATTCTGAATGTGCGGCCAGAGGTCTATGATATCTTTGAAGTGACCGGGTTTATTGAGCTCTTCGAGGTCAGAAAAAAACTCCGCGAGGTCTCCGTGGACGGGTGCAAAGTGATCGGCCACGGTGCCAGCGGGACCGTTTACCGCCTGGAAGAGGATAAAATTCTGAAGCTCTACCAACCCTTCCGGACGCAGGAGGAGATCGAGCAGGAGCGTCTCCTCGCCCGGGAAGCCGTCATCAGCGGGATTCCCTCCGTCATCACCTATGACATGGTTCACTGCGGCGACAGCTATGGGATCGTCTTTGAGATGCTGCACTCCGACACGCTGGGTAACGCTTTCACGCGTGCGCCGGAGCGGACGGAGGAATTTGTCGACAGATATGTGGACTTTGTCCGGCAGTTGCACAAAATCCCCCTCAGATCCGGTGTATTTCCGAACCTGAAGACGGTTCTCAACGGAAAAGTGCCAGCCCTCTCTTCGTGTTGCTCCGACGAAGAGCTTGCCCTTCTCCACAGCCTGATCGACAGCATACCGGATCGGAATACACTGGTACACGGCGATCTGCATCCCGGTAATATCATGCTGCAGGGAGACGAGTTTCTGCTGATCGATCTGCCCGACGTGACGGTCGGCTCGAAAGTCTGGGATCTGATCGCCCTGTTCCGGGACCTGATCATCGGGCCACGCAATATTCCGAAAGTCATTGAGCAGAGCACCGGCATTCCCGTCGACAGAGTCCGCAGCATCGGCCGTTCCTTCTTCATGAAATATTTTGGGGTGAGTGATGAAGAGTCGCTGCAGCCTTATTTCAGAATGCTTATGCCGCTCTTTGCGCTGAACTCGGTGCTGACGTCCGGTGATCCTACCGACCCCGGCCATTTCGTCCCGACAGAGATCGTCAAGAAAATGCTGCGGGAGGCCATCACTCCCAATGAGGAGATGATCCGGCAGGCCTTGCAGACACTCTCCTGAAAGGCAGGCGATTTGAAATGAACGAGCAGATACTGTTGTCCATCATTACCCCGGTGCATGAGCCGGATCCCGAGGCCTTTCAGCGTACAGTCCGGTCCGTGATAGACGTGATGCAGGATAACTGGGAATGGGTCATCATTCTTCATAATACCGACAGCCTGACAGCGGACGACGTTCTCACCCTTGCCGGCGGGAACGAATCGGTGCGCGTTTTTTCGAAACGCGACAATGTGCACGCACCATGGTCCCCGCGAAATAGCGCTTTGACAAAAGCCCGTGGAAAGTATGTCTATTTTGTCGACCATGACGATGAACTGAAAAGGGAATTCCTTCTTCCGGCGCTCGAAAAAATGGAGCGGGAAAACTGCGACATTCTGATCGGCAGCGCCGATAAGGAGCTTGCCGATCCGGATCTGTTTGAAGTGCCGACCCAACTGGATTTTCCCGACAGTGCGGAGGGAATCATCGTTCCGGATGATCCGGATGTCAGAGGTCGGCTGCTTTACGGTGCAGCCATCATGCTCTCCTGCAAGGTAATCCGGCGGGATCTGATTGTCGAAAACGGCATTACCTTCGATCCCGATATTCTGCTGACGGAGGATGTGCTGTTTGCGCTGCGCTGCTACGCCAAAGCCCGCAAAATCTGTGTGATGCCTCGGCTTGTAGCCTATACCTATGTTCAGAACAAAGGCTCGCTTCTGCAGCGCATGCTGAAGGAAGACTCCTTCCCTGTAGAGGTTTATACCGAGCCGGTCCGGATCATCGTCAATCTGGCTTTGGAAAGCCGTATCTCGCCCAGCGGCTACCTGTGGATGATGATGGGCATGTTCACGATGATTTATCAGAAGAGCAGCATGTCTCCGGAAAAGAAACGGATTCTGATGGCGGAGATTCAAAAATACATCCCTCTGATGAAAACGGGCAACAGACGGAAGCAGCAGGCCTGATCGGATCACATGGAGGAAGCCAGATGGAAAACAGCACATTAACGGCACTGATCGAACGGGCAGGCGCAAACTGCTCTGAAGAGACTCTGAAGCATTATCTGTTTCTCAACGGTCTCCAACACCCGGAGAAACCGGCTTATGAATGGTTTGACGAGGAACAGGGCCAGGTGACACACGTCACTTACCGGGAGCTGATCTCGGACATCATGGCGCTTGGCACGGTCTTTTACAGGCGGGGCTGGAAGGAACAGACGCTGGGCCTGATCGGCCGGACCGGTTATCGTTGGGTTCTTGTTTTTCTGACCTGCATCTGCAGCGACATAGTTGTGCTGCCTCTGGATCCCGGTTTGGATACGCCGGAGCTGATCCGGCGTCTGCGGCACTGCCGGACAGAGCTGGCAATGGTGGACGATGGAATCCGCTGTGTTCTGGAGGCTTTGCCCGATCATGATGGGCTTGAACTCTGCAGTCTGTCCTCGGTGGAGCCTCTGCTGAAAGAAGGCCGGTCCCTGCTGGAGTCCGGAGTCTGCCCATGGACAGACGACTTCGTTCTGGACAAGCAGCCTGCTCTGATGATCTTCACCTCCGGGACCGGTGGGAAAATGAAGGCGGCCGTGATCCGCCAGGAGAATCTGACCGCCGAGCGTCTTGTCTGGAAAGGTCTGGAAGCAGACAGGAGCAAGTGTCTGCTCACACTGCCTTTGTTCCATATTGCGGGGATCGGAGACCTGCGGGGGACATTGCTCGTGGGGACCACAGCCTATCTCAGCGGTGGTCTGAAATATCTGCTGCGGGAATACGCCTATGTCCGGCCGGTTACCACCTTCATGGTCCCTGCCCAGGCGGAGCTGATCTGCAATCTGCTGAGAGGCCGCTCTCCTGAGGAGGGAAAACAGATGCTGGGCGGTCAACTCGTCGCGCTCCGGACCAGCGGGGCCCCTATGCCGGAGAACATGAGGTCTCTGTTTGCGTCCTGGGACATCGACATCACCTCGGATTACGGTATGACGGAAACTTGCGGCCCCGTATCGGTCTCCGTCATGAAGAACGGGAGGCTTTATTCAAAGCCGGGTTCCGTTGGCAGGATTCTGGACTGTCTGGATGTCCGGATTGACGCTCCGGACGCCAATGGACATGGGGAAATCATCATTTCTGGGCGAAGCGTCTTCAACGGGTATTTTGAGGATCCTGAGGAGACGGAGAAGATCCTGAAGGATGGTTGGCTGCATACCGGAGACGTCGGGTATATCGACGAGGACCATTATTTGTTCATCGTAGGCCGGAAGAAAAATGTCATCGTTCTCCCCAGTGGGGAGAATATCATTCCCGAGGAGCTGGAACGTGAGATCTCCGGGATTCCGGAAATAAAGGAATGTCTCGTGTACGAGAAGGACGGCTGTCTCGCCGCCAAAGTGTATGCCGGCGAGATGGACTCCGAAACGGAAGCCCGACTCAAAAGCGAAATCGAAGCGCTGTTTCGCTTTGGTCCGTCTTACCGAAGGCTCCGCTCCATAGAACTTTCTCCGATTCCTCTGCCGAAAACCACCACCGGGAAGCTGAAAAGAGAAGCCTCCCTGTCCGTTTGACAGAGCTTTGGCACGGAGCACTGACGGATGATGAGCTTGCCGGACTGGCCGGAGGATTTGTCCGGATCAACGAAGCCGGATGTTACGAGCTGTCTGACGACGAGGGCAATTATCAATGGGCCTTCCGCAGTGACCAGCTTCAGGAGATTCGGAAGTATGCCAGGATGCACGGCATCTGCGACGACTTCATCCTGCTGTTGTACCAGGACTGCCCCAAGGTGCTTACCACATCTACAGCTATCAGTTTTTCTTCCGGAATCTCCAGCAGAATGTTGCAGGCAGGCTTGAAAGATATTTGCAAACAGATAGACATGCTGAACAAGCGGCTACGTAAGGTGATAGTTTGGTGAGATGCTTCATGCCCTGAGAAATTGTTCTTTGGGCATGTTCTTTCTCCTCTCTTCGTTTTGAAGCATTACATAAATTAGAAATAGGAGCTGTAGCAAAATGCAAATTTTGCACAGCTCCTCATCTATGGCCAAACACACGAAAAAAGCGGTAGAATTCACGTTGTTAGCGCCGGGCGGAAAGGGCCACTCAGAGCCGGAGAGAAAGGGCCAATTCTGGCCGGATGAAAAGGGCCAAACACGCCTTATATTAGTGCGTTTTACTTACCGATGGCTTGCTTTGCAGGTCCTGCTTCCAGTTTA
>JAILFJ010000028.1 GCA_024697625.1 Oscillospiraceae bacterium | reverse complement strand
GAGTGCTTTGCTTAGACCTTGGTCAGCAGTGCGTAATTCTGCTCAGAAAGGTGTTGACTGGCAGTTCACTGCAGAAAATGCAAGGGTTAAGCTCAAACACCTGTATCCGACTATAAAGATTTAGCTGTTACAAAGTACTAGGAAACTGCCGATAAAGCACGTACAAACGTTCGCGGGGGCATAACGATGTTCACACTACGCTCAAGTACTATGTCCGTGTTATGGATGAAGACAAGCGTGAGCCGGCGGGCGTCATGGCGGATTTTCTCCGAGGCTGTTCTGAATCTTGTTCTGAAAAGGCGGAGAATGTTACCCAATTTGAAAATATTGAGCCTGAAAAGTGCGCAAATTAATAAAAAAAGACCTCAAACCTTTCGATTTGAGGTCAATTTATGGTGCGCGAGGCGGGACTTGAACCCGCACGCCCGGAGTGAGCACTAGAACCTGAATCTAGCGAGTCTGCCAATTCCACCACTCGCGCATCTCTGGAAAGCTTGGTTATAATAACATGGAAGAATGGGTTTGTCAAGTTCGTTTCTCAAGTTTTTTGTACCGGAGCACGTGAAGTCTTCAAAATATACGAAAAAAGAATTGACAACAAGATAAAAATTGGTTAAAATGTAGTAACAAGAAATTAAAAAATGGTATTAAGGAAGAAGGCCGACGGATAGGATTATAAAGGAGTAACATAAAATGTTCAGATCAAAGTATGGCGAACTTTGTCTCACGGTTTATGGACTGCTTGTCCTCATGGCGATTCTGATGCTGAAAACAGGCTACACAGATGTTCTTCCACGCAACGGTTGGTATGAAGCAGACGGAAAATGGGTTTATTTTGTGGACGGAGATCTGGTCAGATCTCAGGTAAAGGCAATTGATGGAATCTGGTATGGCTTTCAGGAAAATGGAGAGCTGCTTGATCATGATCAGGACGCATTTCTCATGGGACCGGGTGGAAGTACCGGATGGTACCGTGCAATGGAGGGAGGAGAGCTGTACAGAGGGGAATGGGTAACCATTTTTCAGGCAAACGGTCTGAAGCAGCGTTATTATTACGGAGAAGACGGAAGAGCTGCGAATGGGGCAGTTCCGATCGGACAGGAGCTGTATCTGTTCGGCGAGCGGGGTAATCTTCTCTGTAATGCGGAAATCCTGATCAACGGAGAGCGCTGGATCAGTGATGAATACGGTTTCCTGAAAAAATCCACGGTACCGGCAGCCGGTACAGGAGACGAAACAGAAGAAGAGAAAGATACAGAGGACGAAGAAGGGGACGGGACCGAGCTGACGGGCGGCCAGCAGCCGGAAGGGAAAGAGACCGGTGAGGGAAAAGAACAGACACCGGGCCTGCAGGATCCGAATCCGGAAAAGGAGAAGGAGCAGCCACCGCAGAATCAGAATCCGGAACAGGATAAAACACAGAATAAGGACGGGGAGAATCAGACCCCTTCCGGCGGACAAGGGCAGCAGAAGGAAGAAGAGAGCGGCGGGGGGCAGAATCCGGGACCGGAACAGAAACCGCAGCCCAAAAGCGGCTGGACACAGCTGGAAGACGGGACGTTTGTCTACTGCGTCGACGGTGTGATACTCCGTTCGACACTGATCGAGGTTGAGGGAAAAACATACTGTCTCCTGGAGAGCGGCAGGCCCCTCTGCGGCGAGAGCATTCTTTTCCCGCTTCCGGATGGGAGCGGGTACAGAAGCGTCAGAGCGAGAGCGGATGGGAGCCTGTATCGGAATGAATTCTATCTTGACCCGGGAACACAGGAAGAGTATTATTACGGAGCCGACTGCTTTGCAGCTACCGGAGTCTGTACCCTTCCGAACGGGACCCGCTGCCTCTTTGATCAGACCGGGAAAAAACTCAGAGGGCTTCAGTTCATTTACAATGCCCTGCACCTCTGTACCTCTGACGGATCGTATATCGGTGTGATTCAGCGCGAAGGCTGGAACGTCATTGACGGAGAGCGCTATTACCTGTTCAACGGGCAGATGATGACCGAAGGACGCCACACAATAGACTGGCAATACTGCTACTTCAATGAGAACGGCATGCTGCTGCATGACTGCGTTCATGGAGATGAGCTGCTCGACAGCGACGGTCATATTGTCCAGGAGGGATGGGCGGAGAGGCCGGAAGGCAGGTACTATGTCGATCCCGAGACGCATCGGATTCTCCGGGCTTCGGAGGCGAGCATCGAAAACAAGAGCTACTACTTTGATGAGAACGGTCTTATGGCAACAGGTGAGGTCACCGTAAACGGTGAGCTTCGCCGATACGGCTCAGACGGCGTCCTGATTCCGCCGGATGAGTCGACTTCTGGAGACCCCACCCATACCGACCCGGAGGGAACAGATACAGAGAGCGGATCGGACCCGGATGAGAATTACCAGCCGGAGAATGAAGAGGATCCCGCGGCGAAGGACCAGTCACCTGTCTATACTCCGGGAGCGGGGCCGACAGGGAGAACCGGCGTCGGTGCTTCACCGGACCCGTCCGGCTCGACCGGAACACAGGGAAAAGCGGTTACAGCAGGTGCCGACCGGAGAGTAACCGAGACGTCTGAAAGCGCATCCGCGAAAGAGAAAGATTCAGACCCGGAGAAAGCGGACGGGAGCAGCAGTTCCGTGCTTTCAAGGCGGTGGACGGTAGGCAGGCGCTCAGGCAGCATCTATATCAGGCAGGGCAGCGGCTGGAGACGGATGCCCGGGACATATCTGCACCTGACAGTCTATCCGAACGGAAGCGTAGAACTGCAGGATCCGTGGAACAACCCGGTGCCCGGCGGGAGCTGTGACGTCTACATCCGGAACCCATAGAGCATTCCGGCAACGGGAGCGGATGCACCCGCAGCTCTCATAAACAGGCATTTTACAGGGAAAGCGATTTCCCGAAAGGAGTCAGCGTTGACCATAACCCCTCCAATCTACCGCGCCGGTCACTGCGACGTTGCAGTGATCGGCGCTGGACATGCCGGCATTGAAGCCGCTCTGGCATCCGCCCGGCTTGGTCTGGATACCGTATGCTTTACGGTGAATCTTGACAGCGTGGGCAACATGCCATGCAACCCGGCCATCGGCGGAACAGGAAAAGGCCATCTGGTAAGAGAACTTGACGCACTTGGAGGCGAGATGGCAAAAGCGGCGGACCGGGCCTGCATCCAATATCGGATGCTGAACCTGGGAAAGGGGCCGGCAGTGCATTCGCTGCGCGCCCAGGCAGACAGGCGCCGCTACCAGGAGATCATGAAGCAAACCCTGGAGCGCCAGGAGCATCTGCGCGTCAAGCAGGCAGAGATCACAGACATCGGCGTGGAGGACGGAAGGGTAGTGTCCTGCACGACAGCAACAGGGGCACAATGGTCATGCTCCGCGCTCGTGGTGGCTACGGGAACCTATCTGGACGGGAGAACTGTGATCGGAGAGTGCATCCGTTCTTCCGGACCGGACGGCCTTGCGGCAGCAGTGCCGCTGGCGGAGAGGCTGCGGGAGCTGGGGCTTCCGCTTCGCCGATTCAAGACCGGGACTCCGCCCCGCATTCTGGCAAGGACGGTGGATTTCAGTGCCATGGAGCCCCAGTACGGAGACACGGAGCCAGAGCCGTTCTCGTTCACGACAGAGACGGTCCCCGAGAACCGGGCAATCTGCTGGCTGACCTATACCAACGAAGATACCCATGAAGTGATCCGGAGGAACCTGGACCGCAGCCCGATCTATTCCGGCGTGATCGAAGGGGTTGGACCGCGTTATTGCCCGAGCATCGAAACCAAGGTGATGACCTTTCCGGATAAACGCCGGCATCAGCTCTTTCTGGAGCCAATGGGCCTGAACACAGATGAGCTCTACCTTCAGGGGTTCTCCTCTTCGATGCCGGAGGAGGTTCAGATCGAGATGCTGCATACGATAAGCGGACTGGAGCATGCCGAGATGACGCGTCCTGCCTATGCCATTGAGTATGACTGCATCGACCCCACAGCCCTGTATCCGAGCCTTGAGACGAAGCAGATTGCCGGCCTCTACGGCGCCGGACAGTTCAACGGCTCGTCCGGCTACGAGGAAGCGGCTGTCCAGGGATTTGTTGCCGGCGTCAATGCCGCACGAAGTGTCCTGGGAGAGCCGCCCTTTGTGCTGCGCCGTACGGATGGATATATCGGGACGCTGATCGATGACCTTGTGACGAAAGGGACCGAAGAGCCCTACCGCATGATGACCTCACGCAGTGAGTATCGCCTACTGCACCGACAGGACAACGCCGATGAGCGCCTCTGTGCGATCGGAAGAAGCATCGGTCTTGTTACGGAGGAGCGGCTGAGACAGGTGGAGGAGAAGTATCAGACCGTGGCGCAGGAACTGTCGCGGCTGGAGCATACCTCTCTGGGACCTTCCGACGCTCTGGATGAGCTGCTCCGGACAAAGGGGACGGCAGAGGTAAAAAACGGGTGTTCTCTCGCGGATCTCCTGCGCAGACCGGAACTTGGCTGTGACGATCTGGCAGCCCTGGATCCGGGGCGGCCCGAGCTGCCGAAAGCAGTCCGTGAGCAGGTGGCTCTCCGCCTGAAGTACGACGGGTATATCCGAAGACAGCTCCGGCAGGTAGAGGAAGTGCGGCGCCTGGAGGGAAAGCCTCTGCCGGCGGATCTGGATTACAACACAATCCAAGGGCTGCGTCTGGAAGCCAGAGAAAAGCTGAACCGCATCCGGCCCGAGAATTTCGGCCGTGCCAGCCGCATATCCGGAGTTTCTCCGGCGGATATCGCGGTGCTGATGATCTGGATGGAACGGTTCCATGCCGGGAATTGATTTCGATACGCTCCGCGGCGAGCTCTGTGACAGATTCCCACCCTGGACTGCCTGGATCGAGCGTCTGGAGATCACGGAAGCCGCAATACCGCGCCCCTCAGACAACAACGGACAGTGTCTGCTGGTAAACAGCAGGCTGCTCTCCTATCTTACACCGGAGAATCAGAGATTCTGTCTGGCGAGAGAGCT
This sequence comes from Oscillospiraceae bacterium, assembly GCA_024697625.1. Classification (GTDB taxonomy): domain Bacteria; phylum Bacillota; class Clostridia; order Oscillospirales; family Oscillospiraceae; genus Limivicinus. Next base: position 61,269 of record JAILFJ010000028.1, on the reverse strand, counting down.
TGTGCATCTCCGGCTACACCACGATTCACGCGGACAGGGAAAAGACCGAAGCGTGTGGCGCCGCGCCTGTGATGCGGTGGTGAACGGGATGCTACGTGAGGAAGGCTTCCGTCTGCCGGATGACGCCCGTCTGCCGCCGGCAGACGGAGAATACTCCGCCGACGCTCTGTATGAGAAGTGGCTGAAGGAGACTCCGTCTCCCAGTGAGCAGGAAGACGAAAACCCGGACGATCCCCGGACCAGACCGGAACATCCCCCGCATCCTCAGGCGGGGAACAGCAGCAGCGGAGCCCGGCGTGAGATCGAGGATCCTGGCATTGCCGCGGCTGTGTCCGGACTGTCGGAACTCCTCGAGCCGAGCCTCCAGCTCGATTTTGACTGGTTCCCGGGAGATAAAATCCGGGACGGTATGCTGCCGTACCGGTTTCGGGCGTATCCTGTAGCCCATGCGGAGATCCTTCTGGATACAAGTGCTTCTGTGGATGCAGATCTGCTCCGTGCATTTGTCCGCGGAGTGAAGGCACTGCTGAGAGAGGATGCAGTGATTCGGGTCGGGTGTTTTGATACCGCATTCTACGGCTTCTGTGAGATCCGTTCCGATGCGGACATTGATGCGCTGCAGCTGCAGGGGGCAGGCGGTACCAACTTCGAGGTGGCGGCGAATGCCTTCACCGGAGATGCCGAGAACAGGATCATCTTTACCGATGGATATGCCGAGATGCCGCAGCAGCGATGCGATGCGCTCTGGGTTGTCTACGGCAATTCCCGCATCCAGCCGCCCGGCGGGCGGGTGATCTACGCAAAAGTTCCCGAAGAGAGGGAGAAGCATGAAATCAGTTTTCTTATCACATGAACAGGTCTTTGAACACCCACTGCGGGCTTTCGAGAAGATCGGGGCGATTGCTCCGGCCTGCGACCTTGCGCTGCTGACAGCGCCGGATGACGGCTTTGTAACGGAAGCGGGAGGCGGGATGAATTACTATCTTGCAGGTGCGGCCAGCGTGGACCGCTTCGGCCGGTCAAATCCCTGCTCAGTCTGCGGGATGCGGCCGGCAATTCTTCTGGAGCCGGGAGAGGAGGCGCTCCTCCGAAAAAAGAGAACAGAGGGAGGCGTCACCCTCGCAGAGTACGGCACCTGGCCGACGACGATTCTGGACCGAAGTCTGCGTGAGCTGGCGGAGAAAGCATATCAGGAGGGCAGCCTCCGGGCTACCGGACGACGGATCCGCGTTCGTGGAGAACAGATTCCTGTCTGGAGCCTCGGTGCGAAACAGATCATTGCACTGACTCTCGACCACGGCGGAGCGAACGGCTACCTGACGCTGTCGGACGGGACTGTTGTGACAGAGGGAGAACTGGTTTTCCTTGAGCTGCGCCCTGTACGCTGGATCGTGGACGACCGGCTCCTGATCAGCGCAGCGATCCTTTTCTCCGGCCTCAGGAGAGACGAAGCCTCGGAATATCTCCAGGGAGAGTTCCTTCGGGAGCTTGCCGATGAAGCCGACGGAGAAGGGGAGTATGAAACGGACGAAGGGTTTCGGGTCCTGCAGCATGACGAGCTGAGCCTGATCAGAGCCTATGTAGACGCGGATATCCCCCTCTTTATTCACGGGCTCTCAGGCGACGGAAAGAGCGACCGTGTAAGGCAGGTCGATCCGGACGTCCTGGATATCGAGCTTGTGAACGAAACCCCGGAGACCATCAACGGCCGTGCAGTATATAACGAGACAAAGGACGAGATCGTTGATGTGAAGCCGGTCTGGCTTGTAAAGCTGGAGCGCATCTGCCGGGACGGCCGCCCGCATATTCTGTTCTTTGACGAACTCACCAATGCTACGAAGCAGACACAGTCCGTCATCTTCAAGATCGTTCTGGAACGGTATGTGAACAACCGCTGGCCGCTGCCGCCAAACGCACGGATTGTCGCAGCAGGAAACGACCGGACGGAGTCCAGCGCCGCGCATGATCTGGCAGAGCCTCTCTTCGGACGGTTTGCCCACCTCTGGATCAGAACAACAGTGGAAAACTGGATGCCGTGGGCAGTCCGCCGTGAGATCAATCCTTTTGTGATGGAGTTTCTGGCGAACAACGATCTGTATCTCCGCACTCCGTACAGTGGGACGGAAGGATATGCGGACCCACGCCGCTGGGAGATGGTTTCGAAGGCGTTGGATGCTTCCGGAAATGATTTCTCACTGCTCGTGCCGATTGTGGGGCAGGATACGGCGGATGCGTTCATCAAATTCTTCCGCGCCCAGCGAAATCTGGCGCCCCTCGGCCGATATACGGATGAGGAGCTGAAAAAGCTGAGCATTGCCCGGCGTTACCAGCTTGCCCAGCAATGTCTGAACCTCGCGGCGGCGATGCCGGAAGAGGCAGAGGCTCTGGTGACAAGGTTGGGGGCAGAGTATCTGGCCTGGTTCCGGTATCTGCTTGCACGCCGCAGGCAGCTCCTGAACCGGTGAGAAGACAGAGGTGAGGGAATGATACAGAAGCTGAATTTTGAAGAAGCCCATGAGATGCTGCTTCAGCACCCTGAGTCGGTCCTGATTGATGTCAGAGAGGAACCGGAGTATCTGACAGGCCATGCTGCCGATGCGCTGCTTCTTCCTGTGGATGAGATCACCGAAGAGACAGCGGCGGAGCTGATTCCGTCGCTGACAACGCCGGTGCTGGTCTATTGCCGGACCGGCCGGAGAAGTGCCCGGGCGGCGATGCTCCTGTCGGAGCTTGGATATGAGAAGATCTGGGACATGGGAGGCCTGGTCGGCTGGCCCTACGGCCTGGAATAATGCAGTCTATTATCATTGCCCCGCCGGTGTACGCACCGGCGGGGCAATGAATTTTGGTATTTTTCTTATGATATGGTCAAAGAGTATGAGCTGGGAATGTTGCTTTGTCTCGACCTGCTTCGATCCTGCAGGAAGAAATGATTCACCATTGAAATGTGACAGTATGAAGCTGCCCAGGCGCAGCCTGTGTTATCACAGGCTGCGTTTTCCAAAGTACAGAATTTGGTCATCCGGACATAGCGATCGGCAGGACAGCGTGACAGAGAGCGATGGTGCCACATCTTGGATGCGCGAGAGAACTGCATCCTTGTCAACAGCTCCGACTGTGAGCGCCTGGACTGACAGTTCGTTACACAGCAGATCATAGCGGCAGTCGACGATGCATTCGTCGGCGAAGAGAATCTCGTCCAGGTCAGATGCGGAGAGAAGAGAAGAGGAGAAAGAGGCTGCAGGCATTGGCGTCCCGCTTTTTTTGCGCTTTACCGTGTCTAAACGCAAGGTTTCGCTGCCGCAGGGGCAGGGATCGGAAAAAAACCGCGTGATGTCGCCGGTGCGATAGCGAATGAGCGGCATCGCCTCCATCCCGATTGTCGTGATGACCAGCTCGCCCCATTCACCCCACGGGAGACCCCTCCCGTCTTCGTCTACAATCTCAGCGATGATGTGGTTCTCCCGCAGGTGCATGCCTTCGTGGGCAGAGCAGCAGATTGCCCCGGCCATGCCCATCTCGCGGGAGCCGTAGTGCGGGAACAGCCGGGAGCTGAGAAGGCTTTCACAGCCCCGCATGATGCTTTTCGGACACGCATCCCCGCTTACAAGCGCACGCTGCACGCTGTGACGGCCGCAGGCCCGCAGAATCGAGAGGAGCTGAACCGGCATCCCGACAAAGGTGTCGGGCTTTTCCTTCTCCATGACTGCGGCATACTCGCCGTAGCTCAGCGCGCAGCCCAGCTTCAGAGGTGTGGCACCGAGTCGGGTGATGGCTTCTGAAATCAGTTCACCGAGCCCGAACGGACCAGAGAAAGAGAAACAGATCATCGTGACGCTGCCGGGAAAGATCAGCTCACCAAGCCCTGCCATGTAGAGCTGCACGGTGTTCTCCAGGTCCCCCTCGGTATAGAAAACCCGCTTGGCAGCACCGGTCGTGCCGGAGGTTGCGTCGGACAGCACCCGCTGGACTTCAGCCTGCGAGCAGAGCAGCAGCCCGCCGGGGTGCCGGGCCAGATCCTCTTCGGTGGTGAAGGGAAGAGAGGAGAGCTCCGCCAGCGACCCGATACGCTCCGGAAGCCCGCGGTAAAAGCCTCCACGATCGGCCTCACGTGACAGGAGGCGATTCAGCTTTTCTAACTGGATCGCCTCGATGTTTTCCCGTGTGACAGCGCTGAGATGCTCCTGATCCGCAATCAGTGCGTCCAGTCTGGAACGGCGCAGCTTCACAGCAGACCCCGTTCCTGCAGGATCTCCATGCACTTTTCAAAGGTGGATGCGATGATCTGGGGACAGTACTCCACCCGCTTTGCGGGATTGCCCCTGGTGATGTCTCTGCACTCAATACCGCCGTAGTCAGCGGTGATCTCGTCCTCAAACCACCGGGTAAATTCACCGAGCGCCGGTTTGTGCTCCGGCGAGTCCGTGCCGAGGTCTTCTCCCTTACCGGTGAAGTAGGAGATGACACAGGCTCCGCCCGTCATGCAGCCGCAGCAGCCCTGCGAGAAACCGACTCCGCCGTTGAGCCCGCCCATGGCCTTCACCAGACCGGGGTTCTCTTCACCGAGGGTTTCCAGCGTCAGTATCGCAAGAATCTGGCCGCAGAAATAACCGTAACGGCTGAGTTCCATGATTCTGTCAAACAGATCCATCTCATTCTTCCTTTCTGCAGATCAGCAATCGGTATCGGCATCTGCGCCTCGGCCATTCACAGCAGAGGGGATCCCCACGCCAGATTGCCTCAATATAGTATTCTTTCCAGCACTCCGTGAGATCCTCCGAGAGGAGCACCGAGAAGCCGGCAGCCTCCAGAAGCGAATCCCACGGTTCAAACTCGACATCGGAGAGCAGCAGCAGACCGCCCGGCTTGAGAAGACGCCGGCTTTCCCGCAACGCACCGGGAGTATCGCCCGACACGAAAAAGCTGCACTGACTGAGCAGCGCGTCAAAGCTCTGATCGGGAAAGACCGTGTTCAGCAGGTCCCCTTCCTGAACGAAAGGAGAGCGGGGGTGCAGATCAAGGCCCTGCGCTTCATAGCCGAGTTCCTGCATCAGCCGGACCGCCTCTCCCGCGCCTGCTCCGAGATCCAGTATGCGTGCCCCGGCAGGGAGCGCGGCGAGCTCCAGCATGTGACGGGTATGCGCCTCGCCTCCGGGGTGCGCGTTCATTTGTCCTCGAGGGCCCGTTCCACCGAGGCGACTTTCCCGAGAGCCAGCTCCTCCGGCACATAGACAAAACCGCAGACCGGGCAGACGGGAAGCTCCACGGGAAAACCGTTGTCGAGATACATGAACTTGGCCTTGCCCTTAATCAGCGGAACATGGCATTTCATGCAGTGCAGCCTGCCTTCGGGGTCGATCGTGTAATAATTCTTTTCCGCAGCCATGAATCATCCCTCCCGTCTGACAACCTGCATCCGGTGGCTGTAAGCGCGGTGCACGAGGTAGGCATTCTCGCCCTCCTGCGTGAAGCCAACCCAGAAAGTGGCGTTACCCACGCGCCTGCGGGCGACGAGCAGACCGCTCTCCTCGTCCAGCACAGCCTCACCGCTAACACGGTAGTCGCTGAGCACGGCGATGACGTCGTCCGTGAGGATCATGCGCTCATCCATCATACGGCGTGCGTCCTGCGTATAGTTCAGTTCAAAATCCAGTTTATCTTCCATGCAGTCTTCTCCCCAGAGTTCCTGAAGCAATTCCTTCTTCAGTGTGAGACGGTTCCAGCGCTTCTCACTGATATCCGGCGGCGCTCCGGCATCGGTACCGTAAACAAGCTCGAGCAGATGTCGGGACTCGCGCCCCTGTCTCGCGAAGCGGTCGCGGCAGGCCATACAGTAGGAGAGATATGCTGCGTCCGAGCGCTCAAGACAGCTGTCGGTCATCTCTCCGGCAACCTCAGGATTGGCATAGGCGGTCAGACCGCCGTAACCACAGCAGGGGGAACGGTCACCGCTGTAGGGGGTCTCTATGAGCTCCACGCCGAGCCCCTGAGCCAGACGCCGGATGCTCTCCTGGGTGCGGGCATCTCCGCGAGCCCCGCAGGAATCGTGCAGGGCCATCGGCCGGTTGAGCTTCTCTGTCCCCTTCGGAAGACCGATCTCGTTCAGAATATCCCAGATTCCGCAGACGGAGAGCGATGTGTGACCGCAGAGCTCTTTCCTGCAGCTGGGACAGCCTGCAATGATGATGGGATTGCCCAGTTTATTAAGCTCCCGATTGAGAAACTCCACAGTCTGATCTTGCATCTCATAACGCCCTGCCCAGTCGCAGATTGCGCCGCAGCAGCCCAGCATCAGGGCTACGCCGCCGTCCAGGCGGGAACAGAGGTCCTCATAGGCTGCCCGCACGGTAGCCGGGGCGATGGCCGAGGCCTGACAGCCGGGAAAGAAAACATACCGGCAGGCCTCAAAGCCCGGCTGCGGGCGGGCCAGAAAGGCGTCGCCGTTGGAAAACAGCATGTCCAGAAGCGCAAATTCATGAGGAGCCAATGGCATCTTGTCCGTAGAAACCATGTTCTGCCGTGCCAGGTGGCAGACGTGAGCCATGTCGAAGCCGTTCGGACACACGACCGTACACTGGCCGCACAGGGAACAGGAATTCATGGGTTTGTTAAGCTGGTGGTCGCCCATGATGATCTGTGTGTTGTTGTAGATCTCTTTGGCGAGAAGCCCGGGATGCTTTCTGTAATGCTTCAGATAGGCGCAGCTCCGGAGACACTCTTCACAGTGGCACTGGATGCAGCGCCCGGCCTCCTCCATTGCCTGGTTTTTCGTATATCCGTCTTCGGGACAGACAACACGGCAGAGCTGTGATGCCTCAGAGAGATCGGTATAGAGCCTGCTCTCTACAGAGCCTTCCTGTCCGCGGGTGTTGCGCGGATCCAGCTTCTGGGCCAGACGGTCTACGGTCAGCGCCGCTTTTTTTGCTCCGAAGGCAGCGGGCATCACCCCTTTGCCGAGTCCCATGACCAGGTTCTGCTCTTCAAAGTACATGAGCTCCGGAATACAGACCGCATCGGTAAAGAAGACTCTGGCGGCCTTTTCCGATGCGCAGACAACCTGATAGTCCCGGCGTTTATCCGTGAAAAAGTCGGGAGTCAGTTCGCATCCGAATTCAAAGCGGATGTCCTTCCGCTTCAGCCGCTTCAGCTCCTGCGAAAAGGCCTCCGGATCCAGAAACTCCGTCTCGCAGTGGAGAAAACTCTCAAGATCCGGCTCCTCGCAGAAGACGGTGAGAGGATAGGCTTTCTTCTCCAGCTCCCCGGCGAGAAAGAGCGCGAAAAGCCCGGAGCCGAAGATGGCGACCTTCTGCTTCTTGCCAGTGCGGAAAACACTTCCCAGCCTGGACTGCTCCCCAAGGCGGGCAACGGCAGACTCAATTTCCCGGATTGCTATGCCGTCACCGCGCTCACAGAGACGGCATTTTGCCTCACAGGGTGCCTCGCAGCCCTGTGACAGAATCAGCGGGAAGGGAGCGATTTTCTCATAAAGCTGCAGCGCCTTTTTGAAATCTCCGTCGGCAACGGCTTTCAGCAGAGACCGCGTGTCAAGCTTCAGAGGACAGGCAGCATTGCAGAAGGGAGGCTGCTCGTAGACGCAGCGCTCCACCATGCTCTCAATCTCTTCCTTGGAGATCTTGTTGACGATATATACATGTGTCGAACCGCGTTCCTGAATCTGACTCATACAGCGATTCCCTCCAGTCGGAAAACATGGGGATGTGGACTCGAGATCCACATCCCCATTATAGCATTGGGCACAGGCTTTGAAAAGATTATTCTTCCATTGCCTTAAGCGCGGCGAGAACCTTGTCCGGGGTTGCCGGAATCCGGGTGACGCGTGCGCCGGTGGCGTTGAAGATGGCGTTCAGGACGGCCGGGTGCGGAGCATCCAGCGGAGCCTCGCCGCAGCCGGCGGCACCGTAGGGGCCGTTCGGACGGTAGGTCTCGTTGAAGTGCAGCTCGATGTCATCCGGGATGTCCTTGATGTACGGGATGCCGCACTTGAGCAGGCTGGTATGCTTGGACAGGTCCTCGAAGTCCTCGGTCAGCGCAAGGCCGATACCCTGGGCCAGGCCGCCGTAGAAGTTGCCGTCGACCAGCAGCTTGTTCATGATAGTACCGACGTCCGCCACGCAGGTGAACTTCTCGACCTTGACCTTGCCGGTCTCGGTGTCGACGCAGACTTCGGGCAGAAAGATGGTGTACATGTAGGTGGCAAAGGGCTCGCCCTGAGCGGTATCCTGATCCACCGGGTGATCGGCGCAGTAGGTAGTGTCCCAGTTGCCCTCGACCTTCAGCTTCTTGCCGTCGGCGACCATCTCTTCGTAAGTACGGAAGCTTCCGTCTTCCTTCTTCATCTCTGCGATCAGAGCTTCGGCAGCAAGACGGCAGGCGTTACCGGACATGACCTGGGAACGGGAACCGCCGGCAGGTCCGGAGTTCGGGGTGATCTTGGTGTCGTTCATGACGAGACGGATCTGCTCCGGTTTGATGCCGGCCTGACGCAGCGTCTCATGGGCGGAGACGAGAGCGCCCATATCGGCGCCTTGACCGTGATCCTCCCAGGACACATACATGGTGACGGTTCCGTCCGGATTCAGCTCGGCAAAGGCAGAGGAGGAGTCCACACCGTCAAGGCCGCAGCCATAGACACCGAGGGAGACACCGATGCCGTACTTATAGCGTCCGTCGGAGGCGGCGTTCTTCTCGGCGACTCTCTTCTTGCCGGCCTCATACAGCGGACGGGCCTTGTTGAACAGATCCTCCTCACAGTACACATCAGGCGCATAGCCGGTCGGGATGGTGGTGCCTTCGGAAGCCTTGTAGCAGTTCATGGCGCGCATCTCGAACGGGTCGATGCCCATCTTGGCGGCGAGGCAGTCGATGGCGATCTCGGAGCCCATGAAGGACTGCGGAGAACCGTAGGCGCGGAAGGCGGAGCCCCAGGCATGGTTGGTGAAGACGGTCTGGCTCTTGTTGCGGATGGAGTTGATGCCGTAGCCGGCACCGGTGAACTGGCTCAGGCGCATGGTCAGCAGATCGCCGAACTCGGAATACGGGCCGTGGTCGACATAGTTGTCGCCCCAGAGTGCCAGCAGCTTGCCCTTCTCATCGGCGGCCAGCTTGATGTGCATGAAGGCCGGGGAACGCTTGCCGGTATAGGTGATGTTCTGGAACTGGTTGAAGTTCAGAGAGACCGGACGCTGCAGAATCTTGGCCGCGGCACCGATCAGAGCCTCGTTGGTGGGGGAGAACTTGTAGCCGAAGGTACCGCCCGCATGGTTCTGGACGATGCGCAGATTCTCCATGGGAACGCCGATGCCGGCAGCGATCATGGGCATGTGCAGGTGAATGCCGATGGACTTGGAGTGCACGGTGACCATGCCGTCCTCGTCAATGTAGCCGTAGCCGTTGTCCGGCTCGAGGTGCAGATGCGGCTGACGGGAGCAGTAGCTCTCGATCTCAACCTGCTGTGCATCGGGGATGCTGTCCCAGTCGAAGTCGGGTCCCTTGATGCAGTTGGTCTCATAGAAGACGTTCGGAGTGCCCGGGTGAATCTCGATGGCGTCGGGGGCCATGGCGTCGAGAGCGCTCATGTAGGCGGGCAGCTCTTCAATGTCGACCTTGACGGCCTCGGCAGCGGCACGGGCATGCTCCTCAGTGTCCGCGGCCACGATGGCGATGGCGTCACCGAACTGGAAGATCTTGTCGGAGCAGAGAACAGGACGCTCGAAGCCATCGGTCTTGTTGTGCTTCGGGAGCATGACGAGACCGTTGATCTGGTTGGTGCCGCCGGCAGCGAGGATGTCCTTGTAGGTGATGACCTTGACGACGCCGGGCATCTTCTCGGCTTCGGAGATGTCGATGCTCTTGATGTTGGCATGGGAAACCTTGGCCTGGGTGAGGGCAAGACGCAGGCAGCCGGGCATCTTCAGGGCATCGTCTGCGCCGAAGTCCCAGTTACCGGTGACCTTCTGAGCGGCAGAGGGGCGGATGTACTTCGTGCCCTTGATGCTGTCGCCGGTGGGCTGGAAGACCAGGTCTTCCTTGGTCTTCTCGCCGCGCAGTACTGCTGCGGCGTCCATGACAGCGTCAACCAGTGGCTTGTAACCTGTGCAGCGGCAGAGGTTGCGGGTCTTGTTGAACCAGTCGCGGACTTCTTCTCTGGTGGGGTTGGGATTCTGCTCCAGCAGGACTTTTGCGCTGATGATGAAGCCCGGCGTGCAGAAGCCGCACTGGGCGCAGCCGTGAGCCATCCATGCGACCTGCAGCGGATGCATGTCGCTGAGCGTGCCGACACCCTCGATGGTGGTGATCTCGGCATTGTCGGGGACCTTGCTCATCTTGACAATGCAGCTCTTGGTGACTTTGCCGTTCATGATGACGTTACACGCACCGCAGTGTCCTTCGCCGCAGCCGATCTTGCAGCCGGTCAGCAGCAGATGTTCACGCAGTACCTTCGCCAGAGTCTCGTCTTTGTCCAGAACGAGCTGGCGTGTAACGCCATTGATGACAAGCGTTTTTCTGATCATTTCTTTTCCTCCTTAAGGCATATGAGTTGGGTGTTCTCCAAGGTGGGGATATACAGGGATACGCCCTGCTGTTATTCCTGCTGATGGCTGTGCCCGCCGCAGGGATCCTGATCGAAACCCTTTCCGGTCAGATCCTTTACCCGCTGCACCCCGCGGGGGGTATAGAAGACAAGCTGAGATACACTTCCGTCCATGTTCTCTCCGCTCAGCTTCAGAAAATTGGCATTTTCATAATAGTCGATCGGAAGTTCACGCCGGTAGACTTTTCCGGTATAGGCGTCCTTAACCTCCACCGTAACCGCGCTGGCAGTGATCTCAAACAGTTCTTCTTCCATCAGGCATACCACCTTTCCATACACTGTTATCATACGCTTAAAAAGCTTGAAGGTACAAGTTGTTTTGAAAAACAATTCGCAGAATAATCAGAACTGAATTTGTGCAGATTGCATAGTTCTCCGGGGGGGTCGGGCCCATGATCCGCCGTTCAGACCTCGGTTTTACAGATCACAAGTGTCCCGTTCACATCACAGAGGGGGACAGAAGGAAGACGACCGGACTCCCTTTCGTAGCGGTCCAGCGCTCTTTTCACCCCCGGCAGTTTGGGATTGTTCCAGTCATGCAGAAGGAGAAATCCGCCGGCGACGATACGAGGCAGAAACCAGCAGAGCCCGGCATAGCTGCTCTCTTCAAGGTCGACATCCAGCGACACCAGGGCGAAGCGTTCGTCTTCCATGCCTGCCGCGCTCTCCGGGAACAGGCCTTCACGGATGACCGCGAGCTCCGGATGGGGGAGAAGACCCAGAACCTGCCGGATGGCGGTGCGGCGGTGTGCGCTGAGAAAACCCTCGCCGTATCCTTTGGCTTCCGTCTCATCGAAGCCGGAAAAGGTGTCAAACAGATAGAGCCTGCGCTCCGGCAGAAAGCTGTTCAGCCATCTGGCGAAAGCGCCGCGGTAGACTCCCAGCTCCGCAACGGCACCGGGGATGCCCTGCAGCCTGAGACACAGAGCCTCCAGCGTCTTCAGCCGGACATAGTCACTGTCTGCCCCGGGGCCGGAAACGGCCTCGGTCTCTGTCCAGAGAGGGACACGGATAAGCCGTTCGGAGCCGAGCAGTCTGTCCACAAAACGCTCACCCAGAACAGAGCGCGCGGCCTCATAATTACGGTTCCGGTCCGTGATGGAACAGTGGTTTTTCAGATACAGAATTCTGTCCGGATCGATGCCGAGCCCGAGAAGCTCACGCTCTGTTTCATACGAAGCGCGGCTCGATACGATCAGCAGATCCACGCGCTGTCCTGAGAGCGCTTCCGGCCGGATCACCGGGCGACCGAGAAAGCTCCCTCCGTCGCTGCGGTCGACAAAGGCTGTGATTCTTTCGGGCGGGAGTGCGGTATCCGCCAGATCACCCGCAACGCAGCCGGTACCGTAGACATAGATGTTCATGCTGAATGCCTGCCTTTCAAAAAAACTGCCGCTTCGTGATTTACAAATCATCCGCAATCGGCTATACTGACTGAAAAGAGTACCAAACAGGAAAGTTCCTGAAAAAAGCCAGGAACGCGAGGAATACGATATGACAACTGCTGCCCTGATTGTTGCCGCCGGGATGTCTTCACGGATGGGAGACTTCAAGCCAATGCTGAATATCGGCTCCATTTCGATTGCCCAGCGGGTTGTGGCCACCTTCCGGCAGGCAGGTGTGGAAAAGATCGTGATGATCACGGGATTCCACGCCACGATGCTTGAGAGACACCTCAGCGACAACGGGATTGTTTTCCTGCGCAACGAGCACTATGAGACGACGCAGATGTTTGATTCCGTATGTATCGGACTGCGTTATCTGAAGGACAAGTGCGACAGAGTGCTGTTCACCCCGGTGGATATTCCTCTGTTTACCGCCTCCACGGTGCACACGCTGATGAAGACGGATGCGGAACTCGCCTGTCCGGCCGTGGGAGGAGAGCCCGGCCATCCGACGCTGATCGCCTCAGCGCTGTTTGACCGTATCCTGAAGGATCCGGGGGATCAGGGGCTGCGCGGTGCCCTGGAGCGCTGCGGCACCGAGATCTTTCTTGTCCCGGTCAGCGACAGGGGAATCCTGCATGACGCAGACACGCCGGAGGACTACCGGGCGCTGCTGAAGTATCACAATGAACAGCTCGTGAGACCGATGATCCAGGTATCGCTCGCAAGGGAGAAGGTCTTTTTTGACAGCCGGGCGGCGATGCTGTTCCGACTGATCAACGAGACGCAGTCGGTCCGAACGGCCTGCCAGCGCATGCAGATGTCCTATTCCAGCGGCTGGAACACGATCCGTACGCTGGAAGGACAGATGAGCCGGACGCTTGTGAGACGCAGCCAGGGCGGAGCAGGCGGCGGAAAGAGCAGTCTGACCGAGGATGGGCAGCGCCTTCTCAGCCGGTACGACGCCTATTCGGCGGCCCTCAGGGAAGAGGCCAAGAAGCGGTTTGAGGAGTTTTTCGGCGATCTGTTCTGAAACGATGCTGCAGAAAGCTTTTCAGCACAAACCGTTCTGGGCCTGATAAGTTCAGTACAGGAGTGAATCCCAACTGAAAGGAGTACAGGGATGGAAAACATATATCAGAAGATTCTGGAACGCCTGGCCGACAGCCAGGCCGTAGCGCTGGAGACCGTAATCCGGGGGGAAAGCGGCCAGATCCGTGACGGCATAAGGCGCAGGCTGACCCGGGTTGTGCCGGTGACCGATGCCAAAGGCCGGAGCTTTGCCCGCGTGACGGCAGAGCCCACAGAGGACGGACTCTGCGTAAAGGAACCCGTGCTTCCGCAGGAGCGGCTGATTGTACTCGGCGCAGGGCATATTGCGCTTCCGGTCTGTGAATTTGGCGCAAAGTGCGGATTTGCGGTCTGCGTTGCAGACGACCGGCCGGACTTTGCCAACCGTGCCCGGTTCCCGGAGGCGGCGGAGATCCTCTGTGACAGTTTCGAGAACGCCATCCGGAAACTGGCAGTTACGGCTTTCGACTATGTAGTCGTGATCACGCGCGGTCATCGCCATGATGCGGACTGCCTGCGCGCGCTGCTGCCCGGGACCATGCCGGCCTATCTCGGCATGATCGGCTCCAGACGCCGCACCGTCGGACTGCTCGAAATGCTGAAAGAGGAAGGTTTTGACGGAGAGCGACTGAAGCGGATCTGCACGCCGATCGGGCTGAACATCGGAGCCGTGACACCGGGAGAGATTGCGATTTCGATTCTGTCCGAGGTCATTGCCTACAGGCGTCTTCCTGAACACGGAGACCCGAACCGCTATTGCAACGACTCGGATGCGGAACTCTCCACGCTGCACTATCTTGCGGAGAACCGCGAGCCGAAGGCGATCGTCACAGTGATTGAAACCAAAGGCTCTACTCCGCGAGGAGCAGGGGCAAAGATGGCTGTGAGTCCGCTGGGCAAGGTGACCGGAAGCATCGGCGGCGGCTGCAGCGAGGCAGCAGTGATCCGGGATGCCGTACGCATCATCGGCACGGGGAGCTATAAGATCATGGATATCGATCTCACCGGTGAAGTGGCCGAATCGGACGGAATGGTATGCGGCGGTACGATGAGAGTGCTGGTGGAGGACGCCTGTGAGCCGGTCAGTGAGGACTGCGGGAAACTTCCTGAATAAAGAATAAACAGCAAAGCCCGTTCGATACGAAGCTATTCGAACGGGCTGAGATATTTTGCACAGAAAGGCCTGACCTTTCCGTGATCGTACACATGAAGGCTGCAGCGATGGAGACGCTCTATGTTAAGATTCATGGCATCCTGAAATGCCATGGCGGAAAGTGTCAGACTTTCGTGCCGCAGCCGGTAAAGAAAGGTGTCGAAGTCCATCTCGTCAGAGAGCACTTCGGAGGAGAGACCGGCAGAGGCATTGCTTACAGGCGCTGACTCCGCCGGGGCGCGGCGCCAGTGTCTTGCAACATATTCCCGGTTATCCCGGGCACTGCCGCGGCTGTGGGAAGAGTGGCTGATGGAGCTCAGAGGACGGAGACGGCCTGAGGGCTCAGGGAGGAAGACCGAGTGAAATCCGCAGAGGGGATGGTCGCAGCGGGAGGGCATAAAGCTGGAGAGGGGAATCCCGGCCTGCGCGCTGAGATCCGCCATCAGCCGGTCAAGGGTATAGCGTGCAGTGTCCTCAGGCTTCGACGGGTAGCGGCCAAAGTATGAAACGGGCTGAAAGTGAATCCCGCGGACAGCAGGAGCCATCCTGCAGGCCAGGGCGACCAGGTCACCAAGATCGCTGTCATTGACTCCCGGGACAACGGTAGGGACCAGGGTGACGCCGATTCCAAGCGCACCGCAGATGCGAATCGCTTCTGTTTTTGTCTCCAGCAGCGCCGCTCCGCGCAGCGTCTCATAGACCTCGTCACGGGTACCGTCAAACTGCAGAAATACGATATCCAGCCCTGCCTCTGCGAGTCTTTCGGCATACTTCGGCTCCTGCGCGAGACGGATTCCGTTGGTGTTGAGCTGGACGTAGCTGCAGCCCGCTTCCCGGGCGAAGCGTACAAGCTCATCGAGATCGTCCCGCAGTGTGGGCTCTCCCCCGGAGAGCTGCAGCAGCGGCTGACCGCATTGCTGCACGATGTCCCGGATGGAACGCTTCAGCTCGCCGAGATCCGGGTCGGGAATATCGGTACGCTCTCCTCCGCGGGCAAAGCAGAAGCGGCATCGCAGATTACAGCGAGCGGTGACTTCCAGAAGAACACAGCAGCTTCCGCTCTCGTGTTCGGAACAGAGCCCGCAGCTCTCGGGGCAGCAGAGCCCCTTGGCGGCGGAGAGCGGCGGTGTTTCCAGCAGCCATTGATCCCAGTCCACCATGCCCTGCCATACCGGCACACGGAAGGAACCGTGCTCAGGACAGGTTTTATTCAGCAGAACCTGCCCGTCATCGCTTTTCGTCAGGCAGGCGGGGAGATTCCGAAGGCAGACAGGACAAACCGAGCGCGTATGCCTAATCACTGTCTCCATCAGGCCCTCCCAGACCGAAGTGGTCTTTCCTGAAACAGGTCAGCTCCAGCTGCCAGCGGTCGGATATCTTTTCTATGGACTCACTGATGAGACGGTCGAACCGGCGATCCGGACAGACGGCGCTGCTGTTGAGGATCACCGCGAGATCCTCGCAGGGACGGGTGAAGAGCCGCGGCTGCTCAAGAGGACGCTGCGTGCCCAGAATATCCACCTTGCCGTAGTCGCCATCCGCGGACCAGGCCAGAAGCTTGAGATGCGGAAGCTCTCCTCCAGCGGCCAGAACGGAATTCCGGATGCCTTCCGCAAGATCGGACAGGTATCCGTTCCCGTCAAAACGGTTGCAGCAGACTACAGCGCGGTACTGGAGATAATACTCACAGAGGCTGGCCATGGCATGCTGAAGACCGTCCCCGTCATAATCGATGTCAGGGTGGCGGAGAGAGGCCGGCTTTTCCCGCAGGGCGAGCGAAAGCGCATGCATCCCTTCACCGGTTTCGGCGCTGACAGCGAGCTGCCGGGTCCAGGGATAGCGCTGCCGAAGCCAGACCAGGGCGGCTTCGCGCTCAAGGCGGTCCATCAGGTCACACTTGCTCAGTACAATCAGATCGGCTTCCCTGAGCTGAGCGTCCAGAATATACCCCATATCTCCGGCCTGGCCGCTCCGGAGGCGGCTGAGGTTCTCCGGCTCGATCAGAACCGTAAACGGGGCAAGATCATACCGTCCGGGATGATTCTCCGTCAGACCGTGATAGACATGCTCCAGCGCCCCCACGCCGAAGGCGGGAATGTCGGAGATGACAAGCTCGCATCCGTCGGCATAGAGGCTGTCAAGGCGCTCCGTCAGCACATCATGACAGAAGCAGATGCACTCATCGGTGATCTGCCGGGCATTGCATCCGCTCAGACAGGCGTATTTGTAATCTGCCAGCATCACTCCCGTGCCGAGATCGTTGGAGATCATGGCAGCTTTCGCAAAATGCCGGGTATAATACTGCGTCAGAGCGATCATTGCGGTTGTCTTTCCAGATCCGAGAAAACCGCTGAAAACCGCAAATCTGTGCATGGTTCTGCCTCCTGAAAGAATACTGCGAACGGAGCGGGAATGCCATGTGAAAACATCCGGCCATGCTCCCTGTGCCAGAATAATAGTACCGAAAACGGTCAAAGTCAAGCCCGGGCAGCAGTCTGTGCGATACAGGACGACGGGTGAAAACCAAAGGACGGAAAACCTGTGGGCGGGCGAACAGAAAAAGATTTCAGAGCTGAGAAAAAACATTACGGAAACCTTGGCAGAAGAACAGAAGAATAGTATAATATTAACATCACGGTATCCTTGATTAAGCTCTCAACCAGCGTGAAGCGAGAGCATTCCGTATTCAGAACCCATGTTTGAGAGGTGATTGCATGCTGCTGATCGGAAACGGAAGAGTCCTGACCAGGGACAGAGAGCATCCCTACTATGCGGACGGCGCGGTTGTTATCGACGGGGAAGAGATCCTTGCTGTGGGAGACTGCCGGGAACTCCGCAGCCGGTATACGGAGGCTGAGTGGATCGACGCACAGGGCGGTGTCATCATGCCGGGGCTCATCAATGCCCATACCCATATCTATTCGGGACTGGCCCGAGGGCTGGCGATCGAGGGAAACAATCCGAAAAACTTTCTGGAGATTCTGGAAGGAACCTGGTGGAATATTGACCGACACCTGACGCTGGACGGGACGAAAGCCAGTGCCTATGCCACCCTCCTGGACTGTATTCGCAACGGCGTCACCACGATCTTTGACCACCATGCTTCCTTCTGCCAGATCCCGGGCTCACTGTTTGTCATCCGTGACGCCGCGAGGGAGCTGGGGATGCGGGTCTGCCTGTGCTATGAGGTTTCGGAGCGGGACGGAGAGCAGAAATGTGATGAGAGCATCCGGGAGAATGCCGAATTTGCCCGCTGGTGCAAAGAGGAAGACGACGACATGGTCAGGGCCATGTTCGGAGGGCATGCGCTTTTTACGATCTCGGACCGGACCTTTGAAAAAATGGTCGCGGCCAACGACGGCATGACCGGCTTTCACATTCATGTCGCAGAGGGCATGAACGACGTCTATGACAGCCTGCATCAGTATGGCTGCCGCCCTCTGAACCGGCTTCTCTACAACGGAATTCTGGGTGAAAAAACCCTCCTGGGCCACTGCATACACATCAGCCCGGCGGAGATGGAGATCATCCGCGAAACGGGTACCATGACGGTCAACAACCCGGAATCCAACATGGGTAATGCAGTCGGCTGTGCGCCGGTCCTGCAGATGATGAAAAAAGGAATTACGGTAGGCCTCGGTACCGATGCCTACACCCACGATATGCTGGAGAGCCTGAAGGTGTTTCTGCTCATCCAGCGACACAACGCAGCCATGCCCAACGTCGGGTGGGCCGAGGCGATGACCATGCTGTTTGAAAATAACGCCCGGATTGCTGCAAGGTATTTCAGGAAGCCGCTCGGCGTACTCAGACCGGGAGCCGCCGCCGACGTGATTGTGATGGACTATCCGGTCTTTACCCCCTTCTCGGAAGAGAATGCAGACGGACATATTCTGTTCGGAATGATGGGAAAGAACTGCCGGACCACCATCATCAACGGGAGAGTTCTGTACAAAGACAGGGTTTTCGCAGACATCGATGAGGAGAGACTCAACGCCTGGACGCTGGAACAGAGCAGAAAACTCTGGGGAGTGCTGAATCATCGGGATTACTGAGAGATAAAAAGAAACCTGAAAAAAGCTTCGATGCCGGGGCGGAAAGGAACAGCCATGAGCGACAGAATGCATCCCATCCCGTTTGAGACACTTCTCGACTGGGTTTTTGGAGAACTGAAGACCGAAAACAGCATTTTCGGCTGCAGAGACTTTTACCGGGCGCCGAAAGACGCAGGGCAGCCCTACATGGGGAGAACGCTGGAGACGGCAGTCGGGCCGGCGGCGGGGCCGCATACCCAGCTTGCACAGAACATGATCTCCGCCTATCTATGCGGAGCGAGGATGTTTGAACTGAAGACGGTCCAGGTTATCGACGGAGAGGACCTTCCCGTATCCAAGCCGTGCATCCTGGCAGAGGACGAGGGGTATAACTGCGAGTGGTCCACGGAGCTGACGGTCCGGCAGGCGCAGGAAGAGTATATCAAAGCCTGGTTTATGCTGCATGTGCTGGCAAAGGAACTTGAACTTGGCCGGGCGGACGGATTTGTCTTCAATATGAGCGTAGGCTATGATCTGGAAGGAATCCAAAGCAGGAAGATCGACGACTATCTGAATCATATGATGGACGCCACGCATACGGAAGAATTCTGCCACTGCAAGCAGGTTCTGGCGCAACGCCTCGACGGGTTCCGTCACTTCACGGCGGAAGATCTGGAAGCAATCTCCCCGGCAATCTGCAGCAGCGTGACTGTCTCGACCATGCACGGATGTCCGCCTTCGGAGATCGAGAGAATTGCCCTTTACCTTCTGGAAAACAAGAAGCTGAACCTGCTTCTGAAATGCAACCCGACGCTGGCCGGTTATGACTATGCCAGACGGGTCCTTAATGACCTGGGGTTTTCCTATATCCGGTTCGAGAGAGAATCCTTTGACCACGACCTTCAGTATGCCGATGCAATCCCGATGCTCCGCAGGATTCAGGATAAAGCCGGAGAGCTGGGACTGTACTTCGGACTGAAACTGACCAACACCTTTGCCGTAAAGGCGGCCGAGGGGGAACTGCCGGATGAGAATATGTATATGAGCGGCCGGGCGCTGCTCCCGCTGAGTCTTGAGGTGGCCGAGCGCATCAGCCGCGAATTCAACGGGGATCTGCCCATTTCGTACTGCGGCGGCGCAAACGCAAAAAACATTGCAGTGCTGCGCCGGGCGGGGTTCTTCCCGATCACCGTCTGCACCGAGCTGCTGAAACCGGGCGGATACGGAAAGCTGAAAGCCATGGCGGAAGCGCTCGAAGGTACAGAAAACAGCGGTCCGCTGAAGCCGGACGGACTTTCGGAAAGCCTCTCCAGCAGAGCCAGAAGCAGTTCTGCCGTACGCAGACCTGCAAGACCGGAGAACCCGTACGGGCATCTGAACTGCCGTACGGTCTGCGGAAACTGTGCCTCGGTCTGCCCGAACCGGGCAAACACTGTGATACGGACAGAGCGAGGGAAACAGCTGCTGCACATTGACGGAATGTGCAACGAATGCGGAAACTGCGCCAGCTTCTGCGCAGAAAAAACCGCACCGTATCTCGAGAAACTTACCGTTTTCAGCAGCGCGGAGGAACTGAGAAACAGCAAAAACGCCGGTTTCTGCTATCTGTGGGACAGCGGACGCTTCCTGCTCCGATGGGAAGGAGCGTGCAGGGAAGGAAAGGTGGAGAATGGTGATTTCACGGAAGAGATCGCCGGTGTCATGACTGCGGTAAGAGAGCGGTATCCCTGGCTGCTGTATCGCTGAATCATTAAGAAAGGAGACTGCCATGGCGCGTATCAAATGGACTCTGAACGAGATGCCGAAGAGTGAGGACAGAAACCTGCCGATCATGTCCCGGGAGAACGTCACAGAGGCCAGAGCATTTCACAGAAGTTTTCCACAGTACTCGGTAACACCGCTGGCCAGTCTGGATGCACTGGCAGGACATCTGGGTCTGCACCGGCTTTTTGTCAAGGATGAGAGCTACCGCTTCGGACTGAATGCGTTCAAGGTACTGGGCGGTTCCTTTGCAATGGCCCGCTACATTGCCCGGGAGATGGGAAAGGAACTGAAAGATGTGGACTATGCCTATCTGACGGGAGAGCAGTTTCGAAAGGATTTCGGGCAGGCGACCTTTTTTACCGCCACGGACGGAAACCACGGACGCGGCGTGGCCTGGGCTGCAAATCGCCTGGGACAGAAAGCGGTGGTTCATATGCCGAAAGGCAGCGCAAGGATGCGTTTTGACAACATCGCCAGAGAAGGGGCAAAGGTCAGCATCGAAGAGCTGAATTATGATGACTGCGTCCGTCTCGCGGCGAGGGAAGCGGAAGAGACCGAACACGGCGTCATCATCCAGGATACAGCTTGGGACGGTTATGAGACCATCCCCGCCTGGATTATGCAGGGGTACGGCAGCATGGCCCAGGAGGCTGCCGAACAGCTCCGGGAGACGGGGACAGAATGTCCGACCCATGTGTTTGTTCAGGCCGGTGTCGGAAGTCTTGCTGCTGCGGTCGTCGGTTACTATGCAAACATCTTTCCTGAGAAGCCGCCAAAGTTCATTATCATGGAAGCGGAATCTGCGGCCTGTCTCTACAAAGGCGCATGCAGGAAGGACGGAATTCCTGCAACCGTAGGCGGCGACCTGCGTACGATTATGGCCGGACTTGCCTGCGGCGAACCGAACACCATCGGCTGGGATATTCTGCGCAACCATGCGGACGCTTTTCTGGCCTGCCCGGACTGGGTAAGCGCCAGGGGAATGCGGATGCTCGCCGCTCCGCTCAGAGGCGACCCGACCGTAACGAGCGGCGAATCCGGCGCTGTAGGCATGGGAGTTGTTGATGCTCTGATGAGAGACCCGTTCTATGCCGCACTGAAAGAGGCACTGGAGCTGAATGAGAGCAGCAGCGTGCTGCTGTTCTCCACAGAGGGAGATACCGATCCCGAACAGTACAGAAAGATCGTCTGGGGCGGGGAGTATCCGACGGCTGAATACTGAAACACAAGGAGAATGGACATGGCACTGAATTGCGAAGCAATCAAGAAAGCTGCGGAGGGCTATCAGGCGGACATGTGCCGTTTCCTCCGGGCGATGATTTCTCATCCCAGCGAGAGCTGCGAAGAGAAGGAAGTCGCAGCCTGCATCCGGGCGGAAATGGAGAAACTGGGCTTCGACCGGGTGGAAGTGGATGGCCTGGGCAACGTGATCGGCTGGATGGGAGAGGGCGACCGAATCATCGCGATCGACTCGCACATCGACACGGTAGGTGTCGGAAATCGGGAGAACTGGACGGCGGATCCCTTCGAGGGCTATGAAACGGAAGAGATCATCTACGGCCGCGGCGCTTCGGACCAGGAAGGCGGAATGGCCAGCGCGGTTTACGGAGCCAGAATCATGAAGGATCTGAACCTCATTCCGGACGGCTGCAGGATCATGGTTGTGGGCTCTGTGCAGGAAGAAGACTGCGACGGCATGTGCTGGCAGTATATCGTAAACCGGGACGGGATCCGCCCGGAGTTTGTGATCTCGACCGAACCCACGGACGGAGGCATATACCGCGGACAACGCGGCCGCATGGAGATCCGTGTGGATGTGAAGGGCATCTCGTGCCACGGCAGCGCACCGGAGCGCGGCGACAACGCGATCTATAAAATGGCAGATATTCTGCAGGATATTCGCGCCCTGAATAACAATGGCTGTGATGAGAGCACTGCTGTCAAAGGGCTGGTCAGGATGCTCGACCCCAGATACAATCCGGAACACTATGAGGATGCCCGGTTTCTGGGGCGCGGTACCTGTACCGTCTCTCAGATTTACTTCAGCTCACCGAGCCGCTGCGCGGTTGCGGATTCGTGCTCCATCTCCGTCGACCGCCGTATGACTGCCGGCGAAACCTGGGAAAGCTGCCTGCAGGAGATCCGTGATCTCCCCTCTGTAAAGAAATACGGCGAAGATGTCCGGGTGTCCATGTATATGTACGACAGGCCTTCCTGGACCGGCGAAGTCTATGAGACCGAGGCATATTTTCCAACCTGGATCAACCGAGAGAGCGCCGCGCACGTCAAAGCGCTGGTGGATGCCCATAAGGCGCTCTTCGGTGAGGAGCGTATCGGTGCGCCCAGCTCCATGAGCACCCGCAAGGGCCGCCCTCTGACCGACAAGTGGACCTTCTCCACCAACGGCGTGGCCATCCAGGGGCGCTACGGCATTCCCTGCGTCGGCTTCGGCCCCGGCGCTGAGAGCCAGGCCCATGCTCCCAACGAAATCACCTGGAAGCAGGATCTGGTGACCTGTGCGGCGCTCTATGCACTTGCCGTCCATCTGTATCCGGAAGAAGAACAGACCGGCGACGTGACGCAGTTCCGGGCCGGCAAGACGGACAACAACATCCAGTAATCACAAGGAGGATCAGAACATGGAGCGAAAGATGCAGGCTTATATCGACAGACTCAATCGCCTGGACTTCGGGGGAATGTACGAGAGCGATTTCTTCCTGACCTGGGAGAAGAGCGATGACGAACTGGAGGCCGTTTTTACGGTGGCGGATGCCCTGCGCTGCCTGCGCGAGAACAATATCTCCGCCAGAATATTCGATTCCGGTCTCGGCATCTCGATTTTCCGCGACAACTCCACCCGCACCCGTTTCTCCTTCGCTTCGGCCTGCAACCTTCTGGGACTGGAGGTTCAGGACCTGGACGAGGGCAAAAGTCAGATCGCACACGGTGAGACCGTGCGCGAGACGGCCAACATGATCTCCTTCATGGCCGACGTGATCGGCATCCGTGACGACATGTATATCGGCAAGGGCAACAAGTATATGCATGACGTGGCAGATGCCGTGGCCGAGGGGCACCGACAGGGCGTCCTTGAACAGAGACCCACGCTTGTCAACCTGCAGTGCGATATCGATCATCCCACCCAATGTATGGCGGATATGCTGCACATCATTCACAGCTTCGGCGGGGCTGAAAAGCTCAAAGGCAAGAAGGTGGCCATGACCTGGGCCTATTCACCCAGCTACGGCAAGCCCTTATCCGTTCCGCAGGGTGTCATCGGGCTGATGACCCGTTTCGGCATGGAAGTGGTCCTTGCCCATCCGGAGGGATATGAGGTGATGCCTGAAACAGAAGCGGTAGCCAGAGCCAATGCCGAAAAAAGCGGCGGCAGCTTCCGCAGGACCAATTCCATGGCCGACGCCTTCCGCAATGCCGATGTGGTGTATCCCAAGAGCTGGGCGCCATTCGCTGCAATGGAAAAGCGCAGCAGGCTGTACTCCGAAGGCGATACCGACGGCATCAGGGCGCTGGAGAAGGAACTGCTGGCCCAGAATGCCGAGCATAAGGACTGGTGCTGCACAGAGGAACTGATGAAGACGACCAGAGCGGGCAGCGCCCTGTATCTGCACTGCCTGCCCGCCGACATCAGCGGTGTCAGCTGCGCAGACGGAGAAGTCGAAGCCTCCGTGTTCGACCGCTATCGAACCCCGCTCTATAAAGAGGCCAGCTTCAAGCCGTATATCATTGCTGCCATGATCTTCCTGGCCCGGGTCAGGGATCCGCAGACGGCCTTGAAAACACTGGAGGAGCGCGGCGCAGCCCGGTTTCTCCTGAAGTGAAGAACCCGGACGGAGGCGCAGCGGGAACACATATGCAGCGCCCTCGCCGGCCTTCCGGAGGAGCCGCGGCAGGCTTTGATAAATCGGTGAATAAAGAACAGAGACAGAGCCGGGCGACGCTGCCCGGCTCTGTCTCTGTATGGAAACGGAGGAACATCCGTTCGGTTTAATCCTTGCGATACGGCGTGTTTGAGAGGGGAAGGCTCTGCCGGAACCTGCCGTCATAACGGTAGTAGGCGGAGGCACAGGCGGGCGCGACAGGGATCATACAGAGCTCTCCGCAGCCTTTGGCGCCGTTGGAATAGGGGGACTTCTCCCCGTCCGAGGGACGGATCAGGATGGTCTCCATCTCCGGCACCTCGTCGGCGCGCATAAAGCCGACCGTACCGAACCTGCTCTTCGGGAAACCGTCCACACACTCATACTTCTCGGTGACGCCGTAACCTATGCCCATGACAAGCCCGCCTTCGATCTGGCCTTCTGCAGCCTGAATGTTCACCGGTGTGCCGATATCAAAGGCTGAGACCGCTTTTGCGATCCTGCCGTTATCATCCAGAACGATCACCTGCGCAGCATAAGAATAGGCCACGTGGCTGATCGGATTGTCGCTGACCGTGCCGAGCCTGTCTGTTTTAGGCGAGAACTCGCCGAGAAACTGCCGGCCTTCCAGATCTGAAAGAGTCTTGCCGTCCTCCAGTTCTGCCTTCAGCAGCTGTGCGGCGCGGCGGGAGGCCTCGCCGGTGACGGCGGTCTGTCTCGAAGCGGTAGAGGTCCCGGCATCGGGGGTCCTGACGGTGTCGGCAGGCTCGTGGACGAAGAGCGCAGGATCCAGATCGGTCACATCGCAGATCTGAGTCAGACACATCTGACCGATACCCTGACCCATGCAGGAAGCAGATGTGCGGATGTGGATCTTTCCGCCCTCCACACTCAGAAGGCATCGCCCTGTGTCCGGCATGCCCATCCCTGTGCCTGCGTTCTTGAAGCCGACGGCGAGACCGGCATATCTGCTGCTGTAGTATGCATCCTTCACCGCATCGAGGCATTCGGCCATCTTGCAGTTGGGATCGGCAATCTGACCGTTCGGCAGACGATCGCCCGGGCGGATGCAGTTGCGGCGCCGGAACTCCCAGGGATCCAGCCCGACCATCTCTGCCAGGAGGTTGATATTCTGCTCGGTGGCAAAACAGCTCTGAGTCACTCCGAAGCCGCGGAAGGCGCCGGAGACCACATTGTTGGTATAGACGCTCATCCCGAAGATATCCAGATTCTGGTAATTATAAGGGCCGGCTGCGTGCGTGCAGGCTCTGGCCAGAACCGGACCGCCCAGAGAAGCATAGGCGCCGGTGTCGGCGATGATAACGCCCTTCATCGCTGTGAGCTTTCCGTTTTCATCACAGGCCGTGGTGAATTCCATGGTCATGGGATGCCGCTTGACATGGTAGTCCAGAGACTCCTGACGCGAGTACTTCAGCTTGACGGGGCGCCTGGTCATATAAGCCATCAGAACCGCGTAAGGCTGTACCGTCATGTCCTCTTTTCCGCCAAAGCCGCCGCCTACCAGTGCTGCCCTCGCATGTACCTTCTCAGGCGGCACATTGAGCATTTTGGAGCATTCGCGCTGTACGTCATAGACCGACTGACTGGTGGTGTAGACCAGGATTCCGTCCTCGCCCTCAGGCAGTGCTACCGCGCATTCGGGTTCCATGAAGCCGTGCTCCTGCCAGGTAGTTCTGTATTTTCTTGTAACTACGTATCTGGAGGCACGGATGGCAGCGTCAGCATCCCCGCGCTGCAGAGAGGAGCGGCTCATCACGTTGCCGTCCGGATGAATCAGAGGCGCGTCAAACTTCAGGGCATCCTCCGGTGTGGTGACCGGTGTGAGAGGGGTATAATCCACCTCCACCAGAGATGCGATTTCCTGCAGCGCTTCAGAATCCTCGCTGGCGACGACGGAGAGAACGTTCCCGACATATTTGGTGATCTCTCCCTCACCCAGCATCACATCCCAGTCCTGTTTCAGATGCCCGATGATGTTGCAGGGGACGTCCTTTCTGGTCAGGACCCGGAAACAGGCGGGATGGGCTTCTGCCTTGCTTACGTCAATCCGGTCAATCCTTGCACGGGGATACTTTGAATAGACGCATCTGGCATAGAGCATCCCGTCAAAATACAGGTCGTCCGCATAGATCCCGGTGCCGTTGATCTTTTCTTTCGCATCGATGCGCCTGAAGCGCTGATCGACCTTCAGGTGGTGGGGATCCTCAGGGATATCCCGTTTTTCCCGGAAAAATTCTGCGGCCATCAGAATGGCCTCTTCAATCTTCTTGTAGCCTGTGCAGCGGCAGAGATTCCCGCGGATCGCTTTTCTGACATCCTCGGCCGTTGGATTTAAATTGCGGTCCAGAAGGCTTTTTGCGGAAATGATCATCCCAGGGATACAGAAGCCGCACTGAACAGCACCTGCCTCAGCAAAGCAGTGCTCATAGACTCGCATCTCTTCCGCAGGGATCCCCTCCACGGTTACGACTTTTTTTCCTGCCAGTCTGCTGATCGGCATGGTGCAGGCCTTGATTTTTTTCCCGTCGATCAGCACGGTACAGGTCCCGCATATACCCTCGCTGCACCCGTCCTTCGCCGCAGTCAGATGAAGATCGTCGCGCAGAAAGCGAAGCAGCTTCTTGTCCTGTTCCGAGCAGTAGTCCTTGCCGTTTACGTTGATCGTATACATAGTGAATCTCCTTTATGACTGGTTCAGCGAATAAAACAGTTCCTGCTCTTCAAAAGTGCCACCGGCAGCGGACGGGTCAAAGTCTATTCTTCGGCAAAATCCGTATCCATAGCAACCTGCAGCGTGTAGTTCGGAAAAGCCTTCTGCACATCGGAAACCACATCGCGATATACTTCTCTGCGATCCTTTGCGTCGAAGCTGACCACGATATCGAAACGCATTGCGTTCTGTTCCTTCACCAGATAGAAGCCATGCAGCTGCTTTACGTGCTCATGAGAAAAAACAATCTGCCGCAGCTTCTGAAGGGTCTCGATCACTTCCGGATCCTTCGTATTCACCGAGTATACGCCGATTGCCGTCAGAATGACCTGGTGCTGCCTGTATACGGCCGTCTGGATGCTCCGGATCAGTTGATCCAGCTGATCGGCCGTACAGGTGTCCGGTACCTCGATGTGAATGGAACCGTTCCAGGCATCCGGGCCGTAGTTGTTCAGCACCAGATCGTAAGCTCCCTGCACTTCCCGGAAACCGGTGACGGTCTGCCTGATGCTTCTGGCAAGCTCAGGATCATTCTTCTCGCCCAGAATCTGCGAGATCGTATCCCGAAGCATCTCGATGCCGGAACGGATGATGACAACAGAGATCAAAGCACTGAGCCAGGCCTCCAGAGAAAGATGGAAGATCAGGAAAATCCCGGCAGCGACAAGTGTGGAGGCCGAGATAATGGAATCCAGCGTCGCATCTGTACCGGAATTGATCAGACTGTCCGAGCCGACCTGCACGCCGACACCCTTGACATAGCGTCCCAGAAGGATCTTCACCACCACGGCAACAGCGATGATGATCAGAGACACCGTGCTGTAATCCGGGGTCTCCGGATGAATGATCTGTCTGACGGATTCAATGAAAGAACTGAAACCGGCATAGAGAACGATCACGGAGATGATCATCGCACTCAGATACTCGATGCGGCCGTATCCGAAGGGATGCTTTTTGTCCGGCTCCTTGCCGGCCAGCTTGGTACCGATGATGGTGATCAGGGAACTGCCGGCGTCGGAGATGTTGTTGACAGCGTCGAGCACAATGGCCAGCGAGTTGGTCATCAGACCGATAACCGCCTTGAATCCGGCCAGAAAAACGTTGGCAATGATCCCTATGATGCTGGTTCTTACGATGATTTTTTCGCGGGAGCTGTTTACACCTTCCGTGACCTCTGCTTCCTGAATCCGGTTCATCACAGATACGTAACCGTCTGTTCCAGTGCTTTCCGGCTGCTGTGATTGGGAAGCGGACCGGTACCTTCGGCGGCATAGCCCAGATCCATGACCATCAGCACTTCCTCGTTCTCGGGCAGGCCCAGAACCTCAGCCAGCTTTTCCGGATCCAGGTAATTGACCCAGCAGCTGTCCACGCCTTCGTCCGCGGCAGCCAGAATCATATGGGTGGCGACAATGGTGGCATCCTCCACACCGGAATCCCGTTTGCCGCCGGGATAGGTGAAGACATTACTGCTGTCGAAGGCTACGACAAGGACGGTCGGGGCCCCGTAGCGACAGGGGGTGACAGAATCAAGCCTGGCCAGCACTTCCGGAGACTGAATCACATAGATGTGCTGTTCCTGCAGGTTCTTGGCAGTCGGAGCCATGCGCCCGGCATTCAGAACAGCGGCGAGCTTTTCCGCTTCAACCTGGCGATCAGAATACTTCTTGCATGAATAACGGTTTTTGATAACGTCTTTGAATTCCATTTATATTCCCTCCATAATTGTTCAGATGGATCTGCGCCTCATTCCGAGAAAATCAGATCGTTCTTACAGAGCCGCTACGACCGCCGCCCTGACGTCCTCCATATCTGCGGTCGGCTCAAAGCGTGCGATGACCCTGCCCTCACGGTCGATCAGGAACTTGGTGAAGTTCCATTTGATATAGGCCTTCTCGCCGAATTTTTTGTTGTTCATGTCCGCAAATTTGTTCAGCGCGGCGTTTTTCAGGCCCTTTCCGAAACCCTGAAAAGGCTTCTCAGCTGCAAGAAAAGCGTACAGAGGATCTGCGGTTTCCCCGTTCACGTCGATCTTCATAAACTGGGGAAACTCCGTCCCGAACTTCAGGGTGCAGAACTCGTGAATCTCGTCATCACTGCCGGGGGCCTGGTTCGCAAACTGATTGCAGGGGAAATCCAGAATCTCGAATCCCTGATCGCGCAGATCCCGGTACATGCTCTCAAGAGGCTCATAATGCGGAGTAAAGCCGCAGCCGGTTGCTGTATTGACGATCAGCAGGACTTTGCCCTGATACTCTGACAGGCTGACGTCGTTTCCCTGCCGGTCTTTTACTGTGAAGTCATATACTGTTTTCATTTTCATTCTCCTTTTTCGTTCCTGTTAAGTGCTTTCTGGTTTTCCAACAGCTCATAGAGCAAGGTGTACAGGGTCTTCGCTTTCTCAGGGGACAGATCGATGCAGCCGGCAACCCCGGCGGGGACATCCCTGAGTTTTTCCTGAAGTGCTCTCCCGGACTCCGTAAGCGAAACCACAACAACACGCTCGTCTTCCCGGCTCCGGCGTCTTACCAGATAGCCGGCCTGCTCCATCTTCTTGAGGAGAGGGGAGAGAGTCCCGTTGTCCAGCATCAGCTTTTCGCCGATCTCCGTAACAGAGATTCCGTCCTTCTCCCACAGAACCAGAAAGACGATATACTGTGTATAGGTCAGGCCCAAGGGTTTCAGCAGGGGAGTATACAGACAGGTTACATTTCTTGCGGCGGCATAAAGCGGGAAGCACAGCTGATGCTCCAGCTTCATCGCCTCGCGATACTCATATTCCATAGCATCCCTCTTGTTTGTTTGGTACGAATATATTTTATCAAATATAATTACGGCTGTCAAGCCCTCTTATGAAAAAAGTCCCGGAGAATGGGCGGGTGTCGTAAAACAGTTTATAGCGTTTTGTAGGGTCGGTATGACTTGCGGGTCATGCCGTTTCCTGTTTCATCACTTCATCCAGAGGGATAAAACCCACGAAATCACAGCAGATGCAGATGCTCTGGCGCCGTTGGCCTCTGCTCTTGTCCGGCGCACCAATGGAAATTGCCTTGTTCAGATTGTGGGCGGCATATGCGGTCAATTCGTCCAGATCCGCGTATTGCGGGACCTTTTGGATAAACCGTTCCAAATTCTGATTCTGCTGTTCCTGTACCTCGATCTCCTGCTGCAGTGTCTCAGCGTCCATTTTAAGGGCTGCTGCTCATGAGAGAAAAGCGCTCATCGCTCAGCTTTCGGCTACGTTGTCCACGCAGATCCGCTTCGATTTCATCCAACACCTCCTGGAAGCCTGGACGGTCAAAATCCGTTCCGCTGTATCCGTCATCAACGAAGAAGACCGGATTAAGATAATGATGCTCTTTTGCGTATGCGCTGAGAATCCGTTTTTGATTGCTGGTGGAATTGCTCTTGCCTTCGAGGGAGTCCTCCTGGGAAAGACGGCAGCAGAGTGCGGTGATTTTATCAGCTGCCCTTAACAATTCTGTTTCCTCCTTTTCGGGGGCAACTGGCTGTACAGGATTGATTGGTTCCATATAGCATATAGCAAATTCCTTTTCGTTTGCCATTCGGATCCCTCCCAATTGTAAAGCAGGTTTGCCAAAGCGTCACCTCCCCCCCCTTGCATTCCTACTCTTATCTGTGATAAAATAACATTCTGTATATATCTTTCCACATCTTATATTTGCTTAATATACGCCCTGAGACAAGGGCAGAACACATGGCGATAGAAGCCTCCTGAACAATATTGTCAGCACTTATGCAAGGGGAAAACTGTGGGAATAAGGGAAAAAAAAGACAGCAGCAAACTGGTAATTGCAATGTTTGGACACAAAAGGGTCCCATCATGTGACGGTGGAATTGAAGTGGTTGTCGGGGAACTGTCAAGCAGAATGGCGGAAGCAGGACATAAGGTAGTACTTTATAACAGGAAAAGCCGACATGTCTGTGATGCACAGTATGGCTCAGAGAAGCTGTCAGAGTATAAAGGCGTGGTGTTAAAAGAGGTTTTAACCATAGACAAGGCTGGCTTTGCTGCAATTTCTTCTTCTTTTTTTGCGGCGTTAAAATGCATTTTCGGCAGATATGATGTTGTTCATGTTCATGCAGAAGGACCTGCCGCCATGTGCTGGCTGCTGAAGCTGTTTGGAGAAAAGGTAATTGTAACAATTCACGGACTCGACTGGCAGCGTGCAAAGTGGGGCGGGTTTGCTTCGAGGTATATCCGTTTCGGTGAAAAAATGTCTGCAAAATATGCGGATAGAATCATCGTTTTAAGCAATAGCGCCAGGCGATATTTTCGAGACACGTACGATGTCGATGCTGTTTTCCTGCCTAACGGTGTCGAGAAGCCGATTCTCCGCCCTGCCGACCGGATCACGGTTCAATGGGGCCTACGAAAAGATGATTATGTTCTTTTTCTGGGAAGGATTGTTCCCGAAAAAGGGATACGTTATCTCATCGAAGCGTTCAAGAATGTAAAAACAGATAAGAAGCTCGTCATTGCGGGCAGTGCCAGTGATACGGAAAACTTCGCGGCAGACATAGAAAGACTTGCGCAGGATGATAAGAGAATCATTTTTACAGGTTTTGTACAGGGCGAGCTCAAAGACGAGCTTTACAGCAATGCCTATGTCTATACGCTTCCTTCCGATCTGGAGGGAATGCCGCTGGGCCTTCTTGAAGGAATGAGCTATGGAAACTGCTGTCTCACATCGGATATCGATGAGTGCGTGGAAGTTGTGGAGGATCAAGCAGTTGTTTTCAGAAAGTCAGATATCTCTGATCTGAGGGAAAAACTTCAGCTGTTATGTGATGAGCCGCAGACAGTTGAAAAGTACAGAAAAGACGTGGCTGCGTTTATTATAAGCAAGTATGACTGGAATGATATTACCGACAGGACTTTATCCCTCTACAGCTCTGTCTGCAGAGAGAATCAGAGCTGAAAGAGAGAGCTTATGATACGGATACTACACTCTGTCAGCAACATGGACAGGGCCGGTATTGAAACCATGCTTATGAACTATTACAGGCACATTGACAGGAGCAAGATACAGTTTGATTTTCTTTGCAACAAAGCAAAAAAGGGTGCTTATGATGAGGAGATCCTGTCGATGGGAGGAAAAATATACCGAACTCCCGGTCTGAATCCCGTTAAATACCCACAATACCTCCAGTTCATGAAGAAGCTATTCTCCATGAATGATTACAAAATCATTGAGGCACATAACGGCGCTTTTGGGGTCTATGCACTGAACGCAGCCAGGAAGAGCGGTATCCCTGTAAGAATCTTTCATGCACATGGTGCAGGCATAACAAAGGATTGGAAGCTGCCGCTGAAATACTTCTGCCTGGCGATGCTCCCGTACAGCATGAATGAACATTTCACGTGCGGAATTGAGGCGGCAAAATGCTATTTTGGGAAGAACGTCGTTGCTTGCAACGACTATACTCTGATACCGAATGCCATAGAAGTTGAAAGATTCATTTTCAACGAAGATACAAGGAACAGGATTCGAAGGGAATATCATCTTGAGGATAAGCACGTTTTGGGTCATGTAGGTCGTTTTATGAAGCAGAAAAACCATACGTTTCTGCTTGATGTCTTTGAAGCCTATTCCAGAAGGGATAAAACTGCTTTTCTTGTACTTCTCGGGGACGGAGAGCTTTTGGACAGGATAAAGGCTAAGGCCGAGCGGCTTCATATTGCCGATAAGGTTCTTTTTGTCGGTAATGTTGAGAATGCAAATGAATGGTATCAGGCTTTTGACTGCTTTATACTGCCTTCGGTCTGGGAAGGGCTTCCGGTCGTGGGGGTTGAAGCGCAGGCGGCGGATCTTCCCTGCATTTTTTCTGATACCATAACCAGAGAAATTGACTTCCTTGACAGCAATTTGTTTCTAAGCACCGCAAGCAGTATGAAAGACTGGATCGACGCGATTTCAAAGGCTATGAAACACACATCCCGCAGAGACAACACCGAGATGATCACGAGAAATCACTATAACGTCAGGACTGAGGCAATGAAACTTCAGGAACATTATCTGAAGCTGTACGGAGAATGAGATGGTAAGAAAAATCGGCATCCTTACACATCATTATATCAGCAATTATGGAGCTTTTCTGCAGGCATACGCGCTTGCTGAAGCTATAGAGAGGCTATTTCCCCATGATGAGGTATGGATCATCAATTATGTGAATATGAGGCATTTTCTCATAAACACTGCAGGCTGGTTCAGGTATTACCGAAACAGAGAGACACTTAAAATGTGGTGGGAAAAAATAAAGCTCCCGCTTGCATTCTCTGCGGCGAGAAAAAAGTATCTGAAGATGACTCCGCCTTGTTTCAGCGCAAAAAAAATCAATGAGGAGCATTTTGACTGCATCATTATCGGAAGTGATGAAGTTTGGAACTATACGGATTCAAAAGCCAATGCAAAGATAAAATTCGGAATCGGTCTTAAATGTGGAAAGCTGATATCCTATGCTCCGAGTTTAGGAAAAACAACGCCGGAAGATCCGATCCCAGATTATGTCAGAAAGGGGATCCAGAGTTTTGACAGCCTTTCCGCGAGAGATGGGAATACGAAAAAAATGGTTGAATCAATAACCGACAAAAAGTGTACCATGGTTCTTGATCCTACGTTTCTTGCAGAATTCCCGGCGACGAAGAGTTTTGAACCTAAGGAAAAGTATATTCTATTCTATTATTGCGAAAAACTTCCGGAGGAAATATTTCGAAAAATAATAGATTATGCCAATCAGAACAATTACAGGATTTACGGTGCCGGTGAGTGCGATAAACGATATGATGCCATTACAGTAAACCTTTCCCCTTTTGAATGGGTCGAGTTCTTTCGTCATGCCGAATACGTGTTCACGGGGACTTTTCACGGCGCTGTATTCTCCGTTCTTAACAGAAAGCAATTCGGATGTTATCTTACAAAACCGAGCAGAATCAGGAAGGTAAATGATCTGCTTGATTTTCTGGCAATCGGAGACAGAACACTGACCTCTGAAATGGATGTTTTGAGCAAAGTCATTGATTATAACGCCGTTTTTAAGATCATCGATGAGAAAAAGAGAATCAGTCTTGATTATCTTATAAACAGTATCGGCAGGGATGAAACAGATGGAAAAGAATCGTCTTTATGAGGATAGTTCAAAATGCTGCGGCTGTTTTGCCTGCAAAGATGCCTGCCCAAAAGATGCGATCACGATAAGAGCGACGGAAGCGGGCTTCTTGTATCCGAAGATAGATACCGCCAAATGTGTCAACTGCGGACTGTGCATCAGGATATGCGGATATAAAAAAGGAAATGACGGAAATAAACCTGAGGAGGTATTTGCTGCCGCCTCAAAAAGCAATGCGATTCTCTCGGCTGCTGCTTCGGGGGGTATTTTTTCTGTCATGGCAAGGGAATTTGTAAACAACGGCGGCGTTGTCTGCGGTTCTGCCATGTTCAGGACGGAAACGGGTTTTATTGTAAGGCATTCTTTTGCTGACAATGAAAACGAGCTGAAGAAACTTGCAGGTTCAAAGTATGTTAAAAGCGCAACAGACGGTGTCTTCAGGGAAGCGGAAGAGATCCTGCGTTCGGGAAAGAGCCTCCTTTTTTCAGGAACACCCTGTCAGGTTGCAGCGTTAAAGTCATTTCTGAGGAAAGACTATGACAATCTGACTACTGTTGACCTGATCTGCCACGGAGTTCCTTCATTACAGCTGTTTAATGATTATATCCTCTTTTATGAGAAGAAGCATTCCTGTACTGTAATGGATCTCATCTTCAGAGATAAAAGCAGAGGGCAGGGAATGAATTGCCGTATTACGGAAAAAAGTGGGGAAAAGACACGTGTTAAGGTGATGGACGGCAGACTGAGCTCTTATTTCGGAATGTTCCTGAAAGGCTCCGTGTACAGGGAAAACTGTTACAGTTGTCCGTATGCCTCGGAGAAGAGGGGGGCCGATATAACGCTGGGCGATTACTGGGGAATCTATCAGGAACATGCCGGTGAAGTAACCAAAGCAGGACTTGACAACAGAAAGGGAATATCATGCGTTCTTATCAATACCGGCAAAGGCGCCGACCTCTGGCAAAGAGTAAGCGAGGACATCCTCTGTTTTCATTCCAAACTGGAAAAGGTTGCCGCACATAATGATCGGCTGTCAACTCCGTCTTCAAAACCTGCCGACAGAGAGCATGTAATGAAATCATACATACTCAATGGATATGAGTCAGTCGACGAGATATACAGCAAAGAGATTCAAATAAAAAAATACAGATACATTCTTGAATTCCATATGCCAAAAACCGTAAAAAGGACCCTGAAAAGGATTTTGTCAACCCAGGCGTGACGGTATTGATTCTGCGTGTCCTCCATCCTGCTGCAGGCTTTGAAACTCCAAAGGAAGATGACAATATGAAGATATTACATTTACTGGCCGCAGGCGGCGTAGGGGGCATCGAAACCCTGTGTAAAGATATTTCAGCAACCGATATTGTTGAAAATCATTTTATATTTGTCTGGAAGGGAGGAGATACGGCAGATGAAATGATGCACAGCAGCACAAATACGATAGTCCTCGGACACAGCAAGCGGGCTGTGATCAAGTCATACAGGGCGATCTCGGATTACATCGTTAAGAATAAGATAGATGCCGTCATTGTGCATCATGAAGCTCCGGTGCTGTGGCTGTACCTCCAGATGTTCCACAGACACTTTAAAAAAATCAAGACAGTTGTGTATATCCATGCACATCTGAATGACATATTAAAACCTGAAAAAAAGAAGACCCATGCAATCAGAGCGGCTATTCTAAAATCCACAGCAAAAAAATGCGACTATGTGATCGCAGTTTCTGATATGGTAAAGAAAAGCCTTGTTGAAGCAGGGTTCAGAGAATCAAATATACGGAAGGTCTACAACGGAACAAACCTAAAAAAGTTCTGTACGCAAAAGAGAAAAGATCGCGGTGAGAGGACTTCGTTTATATTTGTCGGCAGACTGATAAAGGAAAAAGGGGTTCAGAATATTCTTGAGGCCGTTTCGATGCTGGATAGGGACAGCATAAGCAGCAGGATACATATAGACATTGTCGGAGATGGGCCATATGCTGATGCGTTAAAGGATACATGCAGAAATCTTCAGCTTGGCGACTGCATCGCTTTCTGCGGCAGACAGTCTGATATTCCCGAAAGACTTGCAAAAGCGGATTTCTTTATTCATCTTCCTGAATGGGAAGAAGGCTTCGGAATTAATCTGATCGAAGCAATGGCGGCAGGGCTCCCTTGCGTGGTTTTTGACAGGGGAGCTATGGGTGAGCTTGTAGAGAACGGCAAAAACGGATTTCTTATCAAACCTGAGGTGGCAAAGGCTTCTGAAGCAATTCAATACATCATATCAGATATGAGCGATGAAGAATACCGTAAAATGAGTGAATACGCTTCAATCTGCAGCAGGCAATTCTCAATCGAAAACTGTGTATCGCAGATCAGAGATATTCTATCCTGAATTATTCAAGCCTTTTCAAAAGTGATCCCGGCGGCTTATACAATCCTGAAGGGAAAAGAACCGGAAGCTGTGGGGCATTCAGTTAATAATGATGCAGCTTTTCATGATATCGGCATCAGGATCATAAGGGCCGACGGACAGAAGATAGAAGATGTGATCGTGGAGAAAAGCGAAGCCTTCTATGGGAATGACCATGGATTGGATTGATCGGTAATTCTGAGGAGGATAAATGATTGTGGATAAAGACTCGGAAAAAGCTCCGGAAAGGTACGTTACGCTTGACGGGCTGCGTGCATATGCAATAATTGGGATCGTCTTGATGCACGTAAGAGTTAATGGGCATTTTGCAATATCCGGGGTTCTATATGATTCTGTTATTAATAGTTTTACGAATTTCACTTATCTTTTTATGCTGCTGTCTGCTTTCTCTATGTCCTGTGGTTACTATGAACGGTTCAGAGATGGCACAATTCATCTTGATTCATTTTACAAAAGACGTTATCAACGTATTTGGCCTTTTTTCGCCCTCATGTGCACATTCGATCTGATTCTGGAGCACAGCCTGAATGCAGTTTTTGAGTGGGCGGCAGACTTAACGCTTGCCTTTGGTCTGATTCCGAACCACAACATTGAAGTTATCGGGGTTGGCTGGTTTCTCGGAACGGTGTTCTCGTTTTATATGCTGTTCCCATTCTTCACATTCTTGATAGGGAACAAAAGAAGGGCATGGTTCTCATTTGGAGTTGCAGTGTTGCTGCATCTGCTGTGCCTTGTGCGATTTACAGACACAAGTCGAAAGGATATTATTTTCAGTTCGATCTTTTTCCTTGCAGGCGGCTTGATTTATCTCTATCGAGACGAATTCCGAAATATGAGCAGATGGATGACTGTGACGATCGTACTATGCTTCATCAGTTCGGTTGTCGTTTACTATCATTTCAGGCAACCAGGGTCCCTGCTGTCCCTCCCGGTTTTTACCTTGCTTTGTTTTCTGCTGATTTCTCTCGAAAAATCCGGAGGGAGGCTTACTCGGGGCCTTCTATGCAATTGTGTAATTCTCTATTTAAGCAAAATCAGTATGGAGATTTATCTGTGTCACATGGTTGCGTTTCGTGTACTTGAAAAAATGCATTTGCTGCACATATTCGGAAACGAGACAGTCAATTATCTTTTCTCTGCAGCTGCTACAGTTTTAGGCGCGGTCTTTATTGCACTAGTTTACAATGAAGGTTTAGTTATGCTTAAGAAACTTCAAAAGAAACAGGTGTAGCGGAAGTTATATTGTTACTGCTCTCAATCAGTTTTTTCGAATAATTTGGTTTATCACAGCAGAAACGGCATGTTATGACACGTATCGCAAATGACAAGACAAAATACTATTTACATCTTGGAACGGCTTTCAAACAGTGGTTCTTTCTTCTTCCTGCCTTTAAGCTGTCGATACTGGAGTCATTTCCGCTGCTTGATAAAGCATACACCTTATGGGCGGTCTGTTCGCTGTTCATCCTTGTTTCAGTTGTCTTGATGCAAAGGATCCCACTGAAACCGTTCCTATACACGATGTCACTGGTGGGCTTCTGTGCCATGTATGCAATTATGACAAAGGTGTATACTCCCACAGCCTTCCTTGGCTCCGTTTCACAGTCAGTACGGCTGCTGCTTTTCCCGTTTTATTTACTTGCATTCAGGAATGTAAACTATAAATCTCTGATCAACAGTCTTTCTCTGTTTTTTAAACTGTTGCTTCTTTTGGATTCAGCCTCCGTCTTTATCGACTACGACGGGAGACTGGAATACTCGCTGCTCGGGCTTGATAATACTGCGATTTTCTTTATTATTCCCGCGCTTGCGATAATAGTGTTCAATGATTACAGCAGACACGAAAGAATCAGCAAATCATCCGTTGCGGTATATCTTCTCTGCTATATCGGAAAGCTGTATTCGCTGGCAGCTTCAGCCTGTATTGCCATGACGGTTTTAATGATCGCTTTTTATGTCGTTCTGAGTAAAATCAGGAATTCTGTTTCCAGTTTTTTCATCAATCCGATCGTCATGTTTGGCGTCTTTGTGCTGTTTACCGCGACGGTACTGCTGCTTCATGTAACCCCGGTACTCTCGGTCATCCTCGCTATCATAGGCAAGGACGTAACGATGTCCGGAAGGACAAAGATTTGGGCGCTGTCGTTGGCATCGATTCTCAGAAATCCGATTGTTGGATACGGGCAGGCTTGTCCCGGATCCTTTCAGAATATTGTCGGTCTTTCGATATGGGCCAAAGCGGCAACACATCCCCACAATTATGCGCTTGAGCTTCTTTGGTCTACAGGGTTGATTGGAACATGTTTATATCTGCATGTGTTTGTGGACGCGATCAGGAAGATTTACGAATACAGAAGATTTAAGGCAATAGGGCTGTTAAGCTGCGGATTCACAGCCTTTTGCATCCTAATGATAACAGATGCTTATATCATGCAGCCATCCATTATTATACTCTGTTTTATCTGCCTTAATATAAAAGAACTCCTTATACGGAACGAACCGGCCGATGAATGACTGCCGGAAAGAATGTCTATATTGTTGAGGGAACCGACGATGCGTAACATCTATATTCTGACTTTTCAGAATGCTTTGAATTACGGAGCGGTATTTCAGTGTACAGCTCTGTACAGAACAGTTTCAAAAATCGGAAATTGCTCTGTGCTTGATTACCGATGCGGGAAGATAGAGGACAGCTACAGGCTTTTTTCTGTGAAGTATCCGTTAAGGAAGAATATCTACGGCATGCTTGCGGCTCCT
Source organism: Oscillospiraceae bacterium (assembly GCA_024697625.1). GTDB lineage: Bacteria > Bacillota > Clostridia > Oscillospirales > Oscillospiraceae > Limivicinus. Next base: position 22,335 of record JAILFJ010000028.1, on the reverse strand, counting down.
GTGATCAGAAAAAAAAGAGCGCTGTTTGATGAATACCTGAAAAAAAATATCCGCCGTTCTAAGATATACCGGAATCCGGATGATCTGAAAAAAGAGAAATGGAATGCGGATGATGTTTTCATCTGCGGAAGCGATCAGATATGGAATACAGAGCTTACGGGATTTGATAAGACATACTTTCTTGATTTTGCCGGGAACAACAAAAAAATATCTTTTGCAGCAAGCGCAGGAAAGAATATTGATATAAATGAGATCGCCTTTTTCAGAGATATGCTAGCTGATTTCGATGCAATCAGCGTCAGGGAAAAGACTTTGAAAAACGAACTTGAGGCGATCGGTGTCGGATGCAGACAGATCCTTGATCCTGTCTATCTTATGTCCAGAACGGAATGGCTCGAGATCTCCTCGCCTGTAGATCTGCGGAAGAACAGCTATGTTTTAATCTTTCTTCTGCAGAAATCTCAAAAGCTGCTTGAAGCTGCAGTAAAATACGCAAAGGAGCGCGGCCTGATACCGCTGGTCATTACCAATATGGCCAGGAACAGGATCCAGGGCGTAAAATACATTACAGAATGCAGCCCTTCACAGTTTTTATCCTATTTGGACAAAGCAGATTCCGTTTTCACAAATTCTTTTCATGGAATATCCCTCTCTATCATTTTCAACAAAGACTTCTATTTCGAATATCTCGGCAACGAGCATAAGACAAACAGCCGAATCCAGGATATTATCGAGTTTTTCGGCTTGCAGCGGCAGAATATCACGCGCTCAGAGTATTCAACAAGTATCGGATATTCACAGATCAATCTTCAAATTCAAGCAGAACGGGAGAAGGCAATCGGTTTTCTGCATGAAAATGTGCAATAGAGCAGGAGGAAGAAACCTTGTTTACTGTATGGAATAATATTGAAGCGATTACCTTTCGGTACGGCAGGAAAAGCAGGCTGATAAAAAAGATTGGCCTCAGCATAAAACGAGCACAGCTTAACAGACACTGGATGAGGAAGGCGGATGTGGAGGCTGTTGAAGAGGATCCTGCTCAAATGGGCAGAATCCTTGAAAAATACCTGACTTCGGAAAAAGACTATCTGGCTTCTGTAAAAGAGCGAATGATTGCATACAGCAAAAAAACAAACATAAGAATTGACGCTGAGACGGAAAAGGATGTTTTTTTCAGTGCACTCGCCTATGGGCTTACTCCGGAGGAATATTTCGCTTTTCATCTGAAAGAAAAGTGCTTTGAAGATAGAAAAACTTTTCTTTCAGATAGAGAGAGGCTCCTTCTTCTCTATAAAGTGAATGATATCGTAAACATGCAGTATGCACGAAACAAGCAGCTGACATATAGCCTCTTCAAGGACTTCTACAAGCGGGACGCGCTGGCGATACAATCCGAGAAGGATCTGAATGCTTTTCTGGCTTTTGTGGACAAGCATCCTGTTTTCGTGCAGAAAAGCGCCAGAATGAACTGCGGTCAGGGTGTAATGCTTATCAACATAAAGGAAACCGGCTGTTCACAAGAAGCATATTTTCATAAGCTTATTACAGATCATGACATCCTTCTTGAAGAGCCTATCAAACAGACGGTGCTTTCAGTATTCAATGCCTCATCGGTCAACACGGTAAGATGCGGAACATGCATCAAAAACGGAGAAGCAATCATCAAGTTTTGCACGTTACGGATAGGAAGAAGCGGCTCGTTTATCGATAACCTGGCCGCCGGCGGGATCGCGGCAGGTATTGATCTGGAAACAGGCATCGTCATTACGGATGGGATCACCGAATTTGGCGAGGTATTTCGGGAACATCCCGACACGCACACAGTTTTTAAGGGTTTTCAGATGCCTGATTGGGCTGGGCTGCGTTCTTTCGCTGCAGCGCTTGCCTTAAAGCTTCCTGACGTAAGGTGTGTGGGCTGGGATCTGGCATACACTGAGAAAGGATGGTGTCTTGTGGAGGCGAATGCGCGACTGCAGTTTTTCAGTTCTCAGTTGCTATACCAGAAGGGATTCAAATCCGAGCTTCTGGATGCTCTCAATATAGCAGACCTGCACAGAGGCAGATGATCCGCACAGCCGGCGGAACGGCTGGCCGTTTGCGCTTCAGGGTCAGACACTGAAGCTGACACGATAGGAGAGGGAAACATGACGTATTCTGAGAAAGAACATATAAAGCTGTTGATTGCTGTGCTTAAAGCATACGGAATCAGAAACCTGGTATTATCTCCGGGGAGCAGAAACATTCCTTTTGTGCATATGGCCGAAAATGACAGCTTCTTTACCTGCTATTCTGTAGTGGATGAAAGAAGCGCCGGTTTTTTCGCGATCGGACTGATTGAGAGAATCAATGAGCCCGTAGGGATCTGCTGTACATCGGGAACAGCAATCTGCAACTATGTCTCCTCGGTCGCAGAAGCTTTCTATCAAAGGCTCCCGCTTGTTGTCCTGACGGCGGACAGACTGAACTATTATCTGAATCAGAACGAAGACCAGATGGTTCCTCAGCTCGATCTGCTGAAAAGCATAACCAAAGCTTCAGTACAAATATCAACAATAAAGGATTCTCAGGATTACTGGTATACAAGAAACCGGATTGAAGCGGCTCTCCTGGAACTCGATCATCACGGGAAAGGCCCTGTTCATATTGATTTCATCGTTGAGGATAAAAGTGCAAATACTGCCGATTTTTCATATGAAAAACCTGACAGCATCAAAAAAACATGCAGGTATGAACTTGAAAAGAAAAGCACAGACCTTTCTGCGTGCATCAACGTGCTGAAAAATTCAAAAATCCTGCTTGTGTACGGGCAGAGCAGCCTTGTTTCTCCCGCTGAAATAGCTGCGCTTGAAAATTTCGTATCTTGCTTCAACTGTGTAGTGCTGAAAGATCATATCTCAAATCTGTCATATGATAAGGCCATCCTGCCTTACACTGCTTTGAAAGCACTCTCAGAGGCGGATAGAATAAAGCTTAAGCCTGATATTATCATAACACTGAACGGCAACTGCACCTTTATGTCGATGCTCAGAAAATTCACAGCATTGGGAAGTGAGCAGTGGGACGTATGCGATGACGGGATTCTAAGAGACAATCTGCATAAGCTTACAAAGATTTTTGAGGGCTCGTCAATTGATTTTCTCAGATTGATGTCAACGCCAAACAGAAAAGCGCAGAATAATAACTATTATAGGCTTTGGAAGGATCATATTGAATCGATTGCGGCTCCGGATCCTGCGTATTCAAGTCTTTATGCAGTTAAAAAGTTTATGGAAAATGTGCCTTCCAACAGCATTGTTCACCTTGCAAACAGCAGTACCGTCAGGTATGCAAATATGTTTCCACTCAAGGAAAATATAAGGGTTTGCTGCAACAGGGGAACCAACGGCATTGACGGATCCTGCTCAGCATTTATGGGTAATGCGGCTGTTTCCGATGAGCTTGCTTTTCTTCTGATAGGAGATCTCAGCTTTTTCTATGATATGAATGCCTGCTGGAACAGATACTGCGGAAAGAATATCAGAATTATGCTGAACAACAATTCCGGTGCGGAGCTGTTCCACTATGATCACGGTGCTAAAATCGAACGTATCAATGAGTTTATTGCAGCAGAGCATACCGCACAGGCGAAAGAATGGGTAGAGTCAAGAGGGTTCAAGTATCTTTGCGCAGAAAACAGGGAGCAGCTGGAGAAAGCCTGCGCTGAATTCTTCACCGGGGATTCCGACTCTCCTGTATTTCTTGAAGTGTTTACAGACAAAGAAAAAGATTCTGATATCGTTCATCAGTATTTTGACGAAATATGTCATCCCGGCATGAAAGAAATCACGAAAAACGCGCTTAAAAAAGCGGCCTATAAAAACAAAGCTCTTTCAAAACTTGTTTACAAGCTTAAAAGAATCTGATACCGGATGCAAAAATCCTGTACTTTTCCGTTCGAATATGACCTGTAATATAAAGAATGCAAAAACGCTAATCCTGATAATTGAGTGTAGAAAATCATGAGCAGAGAAAAAGCACTTGTTAAAAACTCAGCTATTATTTCTATAGGGACTTTCCTCCCCAAACTGGTCAGCCTGATCACACTGCCGATCGTAACGGCAGGGCTGAACAAGACGGAATATGGCACATATGACCTTATTATTACATTGGTTTCCTGTATGCTTCCGTTCATCACATTACAGATCCATACCGCGGCTTTCCGGTTTCTTGTTGAGGCAAGAAACAACAGGCAGAAAACAGAAAAGATCATTTCAAGCCTGTTGTTTTATATTATCAGTATTTCAGTTGTTTCATTGGTGATCGTATACTGCTTGCTGCTCAAGCTTCCATTATCGCTGAGACTGATGATCTGTCTCTATTTTTTCCTGGATACCCTCGTACTCACCATGCGTCAGGTCGTGCGCGGAATGGACGGGAATATGGTATATTCGATCAGCGCGGTAGTACAGGCATTCACGGAGATGGTGCTGGTCGTTGTTTGTGTGAAGTATGCGGACATGGGTTTGATCGGCTTGCTGCTGTCTTTTAATATTGCATTTTTGGCGAGCAACGCCGTGCTGATCGTATGCGGAAAAGTATTTCCTTATGTAAAAATCAGGCAGATCAACAAGCATTTGATCGTACAGATGCTTCAATACTCATGGCCGCTTGTGCCTACGGTTCTGTCTGACTGGGTTCTCAATATCTCCGACAGAACCGTTATTACGGCTTTTATCGGTCTTGAAGCTACGGCAGTGTACGGTGTTGCCAATAAGATCCCGTCGCTTCTGAATCTGATCAAGACCACTTTTACCTATGCCTGGCATGAAAATGCATCTGTATACGCAGAGGATGCGGATAAAGAAGACTATTACGCAAGTGTTTTTAATACTGTATTTTGCATTACAGTCGGAGCGACTGCCATGCTTATCGCAGGAACGCCGATTCTGTTCTCCCTGTTTATTAAAGGCGATTATTCAGACGCATATCCCCATATACCGATTCTGTTTCTAGGCTTCTTCTTTTCGCTTCTCTCTGCCTTCTACGGAGGAGTTTATGTGGCGAACAAAAACACGGTTTCTTTCGGATTAACCACTTTTGCTGCCGCAGTTGTCAATCTTGTAATTGATTTGCTTTTCATAAAAAGAATCGGGATTTATGCTGCCTCAATTTCTACGGTAGCAGGTTACCTGTTCCTCTTCGCGTTCAGAACAGCTGATATAAACAAGAAGTATCATATGAAGATCGATTATCCGAAAATCATATCCTATCTGGCTATTCTGTTGATTATGTGCGTGATCTGCTGGCAGAAAAGCTTTGTACTGAATTGTATCAATCTGTTGATCGGTACTGTGTTTTGCTTTTTCATAAACAGAAAGCTGTTGATTCATCGAAAAAACCAACAGCAATCCTAAGGCTCAGACAAAGCATCCTCAGCAGTTCCGCGGCCGGCAGCAGCCTTCTCTTTACATCGCTCCGTCCTTGGTGAATATGCTTTTCACTGTCTTCAGGATCAGACGGATGTCGAGGCCGAGGCTCCAGCGCTCGATGTATTCTGTGTCGAGGCGTACAACCTCCTCAAAGTCTGTGATATTGCTCCTGCCACTGACCTGCCACATGCCGGTGATGCCGGGCTTGAAGGATAGTCTGGCCCGGTGGCGGTACTGGTATTTCTCCCATTCATCGACTGTGGGTGGGCGGGTTCCCACAATACTCATCTCCGACTTCAGCACGTTCCAGAATTGAGGCAATTCATCCAGAGAATATGAGCGGATGAATTCGCCGATACCGGTTTTCCGGGTCCCGTCCGGCAGAATCTTGTTTCCGATGATTCGCGGATCAAACTCAAGCTTAAACATCATACCGTCCGAAACTCGGTTCTGTTCCGTGAACTCTTTTTTTCGCTCGTCGGCGTCCATGTACATCGAGCGAATCTTATAAATTTTGAAGTGCTTTCCGTTTTGACCGATACGCTCCTGCTTGAAGATAACTGGACCGGGGGACTGTTTTTTAATAATCGGTCCGACAATAATGACGACAAGGAGTGCGACAAGGCTTCCGATCAGGCCTCCGGCGATGTCCATCAGCCGCTTCAGGAAGAGCTGCAGGGGTGAGGCATAGTTTGCGGTGAAGGTGACAACGTTGAAGCCGTTCACCTTTTCCAGAAAGCTCTTGTCACTCAGCCCGACCAGGGGTACGCGGATATGGATCGGAAGAGCCATAAGACGGCACTGTTCCAGCAGCGTGGCAACTGTGCCGTTCTCAAAGTTCTCTCCCGGGTTATCCGCTCTCTCCTCCGGCAGTTCTTCCCCGGAAGCGGAGACGAACGGAGGGTCCGTTATCCCGGCATCCAGTTCTGACAGCTTTTCCTGATAAAAGAAAACCTCGTCGATCCATTCGCGACATATGTAGTCGGCGGCATTTTTGAGGTTTGCCACAATCGGGAGACCGCAAATCTGCTCTCCCTCGCCGTTCCGGTTCGTCAGCACAACGCCGACAAACCTCGCCCTGGCCAAGCCCTCTTCACTCTTGCTGAGGACGCGCTCTACGTTGCTCTCCGAGCAGATGAGGATCATGTTCTTCTTCGGCTTCGCTCGCCCGCTTTGTATAAAGAAACGCTTCCACACAACCCGGGAGATGTAGGAGAACAGAAAGTACAGGATTGCGGAGAGGAAGATCGTCACGCGGCTATAGGACTGCGAGGCCTTGGACGCGAAGAGGAGGAGTGCCAGTATCGAGTACAGAATCAGCGTATGCCGGAAGGTCATCGCAAACTCGACGGCATAGCCTCGGTGCATAACATTGTGCATGCTGTTGAACATCACGAGGATCATCGCGTCGAGCAAGACAAGGACAATGGTTATGCTGGCATACATCAAAGAATGAACAGGCTTCCCCAGATAGATCCAGCGCGCGAAGAACATGGCCAGAAAGACAGAAATGATATCCATCAGGATAAAATCATAGTGCTTCAGCCAACCGGAATAATCCCGTTTATACATGGCCGCCTCCAATAGTTGTTATGGATGCAGCAAATCTGTCAAGGGCACTCTCTTGACAAAAACTGGAATAATTTTGAAAGCGAAATGTCATATTCTTTTCAACCTCTTCGACCTTGCACGACGTTGAAGCATCACTCTTCGGCGTACGCTTTTCAGTTGCTGCTATGTTCCAACAAGGATTTTGATCCTCCGCGCCTTCTTCCTGCGCAAAGTTCCTGCTCAGCGGTACATAAAAGATGCTGCTGCCACGCTCGATCCTTGAATTCAGACTGCATACCCGGTAAGTGGTGCATGGACGAATGATGATCGTTTTGCGCAGCCTGTGCTGTCCTTTTGATCCCATGCGCTAGGCATATGCCTTCAATTCGTTTTCCACGCCCCGATTTAACCACTTTTATGTCCGAAATTCAAGTTTTTATTGGTAGATTTACAGAAAATGGCGGCAATCTTTTTGTTGAGATTCAACAAGGTTTTTGTTATAATGTATTTGTAAAAGATCCTGCGGTTTACCCGCCGGATCAGGATATGGATGTATTCCGGACATCACTACGCCCTGTTTGAAGATTTCCATACCGAACAGCTGTCAGATGAAGGTGTGCTGCAATCCTTCATCCATTGGCTTTTTGGTATGAGACCAAAGGAAAGGAGAGATCCTGCAATGGAAAAGTATACTGCCTTGGAAATGGAAATCATCACATTTGATGTGGAGGATGTGATTACAACCAGCCCCACAGATGAAGCTGAATAGTGATGAGAAAAGCTGACATCTTCTGCATCAGAAATGTATCATCCAAAGGAAGCAGTTCTAATAAAAGATCAATACGAAATTCTTGCGTGAGGTGAATACAATCATTTCTTTATGCAGAAGATGCCATCACAACTATCGTTGGTGCGGAAATCGGCGGCAATGACTGATAATTGCCGTTCCTGGCCGGATATGTCCAAATGATACGGCAGACAACTTCGGCAGCCCTGCCGTTTTCCCTGCTATCGGGAAGATTATATCTATGAAACTTTTGTGATGCGCTGCAGTTATCCGCAAAGGATTAAAGATAAGGTGCTAAACAAGTATGGTAAATAGATATAAAACAGCTGACAAGGTCGCAGAAATCGATTCTATCTATGCTGCGGTACACGAATACTGCGCTGACTATCTGACGGACGAGTCTGCTGATTATCCTGTGACTGTCACGCAGGCAGATATTGACTATGAACGTAAAAAGTCTGCCGATGATGCCGAAATTGAACTTACGAACGAGCGATCTGTATGCTGGAGAGGGCTTCTGATAATAAGATTCGGGAAACCACAAAGGCCGAGGCATATCCGTTGCTCTTGCAGCAGATCTAACTCCCCACAGACCCGGATGCCATGAAGAGAACCCTTTTTTTGCTGGACCGGTTGGATGTGAAATTATACAGGCTCCGCTGCAACATGGACATCTGTGCGGCAGAGCTTTCTTATAATATGGTGAAAGCATGATAAGCCATGTAATCCTTTCATCAGGAAAGCCGCAGTTCCCACGGCGTTTTCAGCGGAAAACGCATCTCATACAGAGGCTCTGCGCTGCTTATGGCGTGATGAAGACCTTTGCGAGATGAAAGGTTCTCATGAGATTCCATTATAAAAGGGTCTGGAATATAACGAAATCAGATCGGTTCTGTTCAAAACGAGCAAATAAAGGAGGGGCCAATGAGATGAAGCTGAAAAAAGAATTCATACCGCATGAGACCGGCAGTGAATCACTGCTGATACCGACAGGCGGGGCAGGCTTTTCCGGTCTTGTGAAGGGAAACAAAACACTGGGGGTCATCCTTGGGCTTTTGACCGAAGATACCACAGAGGAAAAGATCATTGCGGCAATGAAAGAGCGCTTTGACGCACCGGAAGAAGTGATCACTGCGGATGTGCAAAAGGTATTATCCGCGCTTTGTAAGATCGATGCCTTGGGTGAGTAAGGAAGGCGCCTTGGCACCGGGAATATGGTATCACGGATCAGAATATAGCCGGCAGATTAACAGCGGTTGTAAGAAATGGAAAAGAGCTGCCGCTTTCCGGATGGAGATATGGTCTGTATGTTCTTTTGTGGTGTCGGCTGTTCTTTTTGAAGGCATTGCTTCTTAAAGGATCTGCCTTCGTACGACGGAAAAATGGAAAAGAGATCGGAAGAAACCGTAAAGGACAAGAGAAAGGTGAGTAACGGTCAAAAGACTGCTATAAGGAACAGGAAGAATCCTATAGAAAAATGGCTCTTTTCTATACTGGGAGGCCGTAAAATCTATATCGTATTCCTGACGATCATTCAGGCTCTTCAAGGCGCATCTGGAGTACTCTATGCGCTTCTTTTACGAAGGATCGTGGATGCTGCCGTAGTGCATAACAGAACGGAATTCTTTCGCGGACTTCTCCTGATAATCCTTCTGGTTGCCGGACAGATCTGCCTTCGTGCGATCATACGATGGCTGACGGAGCTTTCCAAGGCTACTTTTGAGAATCTCTTCAAGGAAAGACTTATGGATACCCTGCTGTCGAGGGATTATCTGTGTGTCAGTGCAGTGCATTCCGGGGAATGGATGAACCGACTGACAAATGATACGGTGGTAGTCGCAAATCATTCTGTTGACATTATTCCGGGACTCGCGGAAATGGTGGTAAAGCTCATCAGTGCACTTGTACTGATCGTCATACTGGAGCTGGGATTTGCCGCTATCCTGATACCGGGCGGTGTTGTGCTGGTGCTGTTAACCTTGCTGTTCCGGAAGGTGCTCAAAAGGATGCACAAAAAGGTACAGGAGGCAGACGGAAGGCTCCGTATCTTCCTTCAGGAGAGAATCGGGAACATGCTGATAATCCGTTCTTTTGCGGCAGAAGATCAGACCAGTACAGGCACACACGAAAAAGCGGAGGAGCACAAAGCGGCCAGAATGAAGAAGAACCGCTTCTCCAATCTCTGCAATATCGGATTCGGCACGGCCATGAACGGGATGGTTCTGCTTGGCGTGGGTTGGTGCGGCTATGGGATACTGATGGGAACAATCAGTTTCGGTACTCTCACGGCAATCACGCAGCTGATTACACAGATCCAGGCTCCGTTTGCCAATATCACCGGATACCTTCCGAAGTATTATGCCACGATCGCATCGGCGGAAAGGCTGATGGAAGCAGAACGCTTTTCAAAAGATCAGTCGGATCGTCTCTCGCAGCAGGAGACTGACCGGTTCTATGCAGGGCTTCTGGAATTTGGATGCCGGGACGTGGCCTTTACCTATCTGCCTGCTGCGGGTATTGCAAACAGTGGGTTTGAAAGGATTGATGCGGGCAGTGACGATAAGACACCGACGATACTTGAAGAGCTTTCCTTTTCCGTGAAGAAAGGCGAATACGTGGCCTTTACGGGACAGAGCGGATGCGGAAAATCAACCGCGCTGAAGCTTCTTATGTGTGTCTTCAGGCCGGATGCCGGATGTATTTTTATAGAGATGAAAGCGGCAGAGAAGGTGTGCTGACTGCAAAACACAGAAGGATGTTTGCTTATGTTCCGCAGGGCAACGCGCTGATGAACGGCAGTATCCGGGAAGTGGTTTCTTTTGCGCATCCGGAGAATGCCGGAAATGACGATCGACTGTGGCATGCGCTTCAATTAGCGTGCGCGGAAAGCTTCGTCTTAGAATTGGAACTTGGATTGAATACGGTCCTGGGAGAGCGTGGTACAGGGCTCTCTGAGGGGCAGATGCAGAGGTTGGCGATCGCGAGGGCGATTTTTTCAGATGCGCCGGTGCTTCTTCTGGATGAGGCGACAAGCGCCTTGGATACAGAGACGGAGAAGAGGCTTCTGGCAAACCTGCGGGAGATGACAGACAAGACGGTGATCATTGTGACGCACAGACCTGCGGTGCTTTCCATTTGCGATAAGGTGCTGGAATTTTCGGAAGACGGCCTTGTTGAGAAAAAAGCAATATAGAAAGGGTAGTATTTCTTTTGTTGCTTCAGAAGAATATGCGAACCGGTTCAGAGGTGGTAAGCTGGTGGATACGCCTATGACAAATGATGAATACCGTAAAGCGCTGGATGCCGTAATCCGCTTGGGTGCGTGTGCCGTAAACGGTGAGACGCCGGAACGGGAGTGGGCGAAAGGTCTGGATACGGATCTGCTCTATAAGGCGGCAAAACAGCACCTGCTGACGGCGCTTGTGGGGCATGCGCTGGAAAGCGCGGGCATATATGAGCATTCCTTTATTCAGGCTAAGGCAAAGGCCATCCGCAAGCTGGGGCTGATGGACGCGGAGATGGCGGTACTGTTTGAAAAGCTTGAGCAGGCCGGGATCTGGTATGTCCCGCTGAAAGGTGCGGTGCTGAAAGCGTATTATCCGGCATATGGGCTTCGGCAGATGGCGGATCATGATATTCTGTTTGACGAGTCCTGTGCGGATGAAGTAAAAGCAATCATGGAGGATATGGGGTTCTCTTCAGAGAATTTCGGCACAGGAAATGATGACTGCTATCACAAGGAGCCGGTTTGTAATTTTGAGCTGCACCGGTCGCTCTTTGGCATATGTCATGAAACAAAACTGCAGGAATACTATAGGGATGTAAAAACACGGCTTCTTCCGGACGAAAACAACCGATACGGCTATCATTTTTCTCCGGAAGATTTTTATATCTATATGGTTGCGCATGAATATAAACACTATTCCGCCGGAGGCACAGGTCTGAGATCCCTTGTGGATACTTATGTGTATCTGAAGAAGGTGACCTTGGATATGGATTATGTAGCTGCAGAAACGGAAAAGCTGGGCATCCGGGAATTTGAAGAACTCAACCGGTCTTTATCCTTTCATCTATTCGGGGATGATAAAGCATTGGATAATCTGCCGGACAAGGAAGCAGAAATGCTTTCGTTTGTGCAGAAATGCGGACCTTATGGTTCGATGGAAAACAATATCCGAAGCCGGATGAAAAAAGTGATCGGAGAACAGGAAAAAGTGACCGGCTGGATGAGGTTCAAGTACTATCTCAGCAGGCTGTTTCCCACGCAGGAGTTGTTGCGTCCCTGGTATCCTTTGGCAAAATATAAAATGTGCATTCCTCTGGTGTGGATATACAGGATAGTGGTAATAGCAACAGTCAGAAGGAAGAAAGTAATCCGGGAAGTGAAGATCGTGGAGAAGCAGAGAAAGGGTCTCAATTGAGGCAAAAAATGTATTACCTCAATCACAAACTCCTGGCACGGCATCGCTTCCGATTCCGTCATTCCGAAGTCGCTGCCATGTAGTCCCGGATTGCTGACAATTCTATCGGCGTCGGCTATTCCTGCATCGGTCGGCAGACTGCCGTTACGTAATAAGCAGGAGCTTAACGCTCTGTGGGATCCAGAACAGGAGCACACTTTCAATGTCGATGACGCCGCCGCTGCGGTCGATGCGCTTCTCACTGCGTGGATGGAAAAGGCAAAACAGCGGTTGCAAGAATGCCTCAGCAGGAAAGGTGCATGGATGGGAAAAATATGGAGACAATCTTTTGCCTGAAGGGCAAGAGGTGTCCTATCACACCGGACAGCATCGGGCTGGAGACCAATGACGCATGGGAGGATGTCTACCGCTGCTTTCTTTGTTGTATAATTAGGTAAAAAGGAAGATGACCTGTACACGATAATGCAGATCATCTTCCTTTTTTTGTTGCCAACCCTGTCAGTCAGATGCCCAAAATCAGTTTTTGTTCAAAACTGTCTTATGAACACCAATCTAAGTCCGGGACTTTGACGGGGTGAGAGCCTGAATGCTTCGGCTCAATGATGCTCTCGAACATGCCTGCGTATGGCGTCGAAGGTCTCAACACTGAGATCGTGCTCGATCTTGCAGGCATCTTTCCGGGCAGTCTCCGGGCTGACGCCCAGGTTGACCAGAAGCTCAGTCAGAAGCTTGTGCCGCTCGTACATGCGCTCGGCGATCTCCAGCCCGGGTTCCAGCAGCACAATCATCCCGGCCGGATCAAATGTGATATACCCATTCTCTCTCAGACGCTTGGTGGCGTAACTGACACTGGGCTTTGTCACACCGAGCTTTTCGGCTACGTCAACCGAACGGATGTAGCCGCGTTCTTCCTTCAGCATGAGCATTGCTTCCAGATAATCTTCTGCAGATTCATATATTGTCATATCCATCACCATCGTAATCATAGCACCCGGGGAAAAAAAAAGCAAGGAAAAGATAGACTGAGAGCAAGTTAAAGGTTGACAACTTAAAATAAAGATGATAAACTACAAGGCGCTTAACGAAAGTTAACTATTTTTTACTTCGTGAGTTAAAGACCTATTACATTAGAAAGAATTAGCTTACGAAGAGGGGAGGGAAGAGAATGATGCCCCTGGTACTGGCAGATCCAGGTCAGGAAAACATGATCCTGCGAGTAGGTGGAAGTCCGGAGATGAAAAAGCACCTTGAGGATATGGGATTTGTGGCGGGAGGCAGCGTTACGGTGATGAATACCATTGGCGGGAACCTGATTGTGAAGGTGAAGGAATCCCGGGTGGCTATCAGCAGAGAAATGGCAGCCAAAATCATGGTATGAGTATATTGAACAGAAGGAGAGCAGAGAATGAAAACACTGAGAGATGTTAAAGTCGGCGACACCGTCAGAGTCGTGAAGCTGCATGGCGAGGGTGCTGTCAAGCGTCGGATTATGGACATGGGCATTACCAAGGGCGTTGAAGTCTATGTCCGGAAGCTTGCCCCGCTGGGGGATCCCATCGAGGTCAATGTCCGCGATTATGAGCTCAGCCTGAGAAAGGCTGATGCGGAAATGATCGAGGTAGAGTGAAGGAGTATGAACATGGACAAACGGATTCGCATCGCCCTGGCGGGCAACCCGAACAGCGGGAAGACCACCCTGTTCAATGCACTGACCGGCTCGAGACAGTTCGTTGGAAACTGGCCCGGGGTTACCGTGGAGAAGAAGGAAGGCGAACTGAAAAAACATGACGACGTGATTATCACAGACCTTCCCGGAATCTATTCCCTCTCTCCGTATACACTGGAAGAAGTCGTCGCAAGAAACTATCTGATCAACGAACGTCCCGATGCGATTCTCAACATCGTGGACGGGACAAACCTGGAACGCAACCTCTATCTTACGACGCAGCTTACAGAGCTTGGCATTCCTGTGGTGGTGGCCATCAACATGATGGACATTGTACGCAAAAACGGCGACAGGATCGATATCAGAGAGCTCGGCAGGCAGCTCGGCTGTGAGGTGGTCGAGATTTCGGCTCTCAAGGGAGACGGCACCATGGATGCGGCGGAGGCAGCCATCAGGGCTGCGGGCGGAAGCAAGACGATCCCGCAGCATAAGTTCAGCGGGGTTGTGGAGCATGCTCTGGCCCACATCGAGGAGGTCACGGTCCATGATCTGCCCGAAGAGCGGCAGCGCTGGTATGCCATCAAGCTGTTTGAGCGGGACGAGAAGGTCAGGGAGGCGCTGAATCTCCCGGCCCAGACCCTTGCCCATATAGAGAATGACATCAAGGCGGCCGAAAAAGAGATGGATGACGATGCCGAAAGCATCATCACAAACGAGCGCTATATTTACATCGGAGAGGTTATCAAAGCCTGCTATAAAAAGAAAAAAGCCGGGAGCCTGAGCACGTCCGACAAAATCGATAAGATTGTCACCAACCGCTGGCTGGCCCTCCCCATTTTTGCAGTTGTCATGTTTCTGGTTTATGCGCTCTCCATGGGCAGTTCCATCGCGGACGGAGGCATTGCCATCGGCACTTTCCTGACCGACTGGGCCAATGACGTTCTCGGCGGCGCCTGGCTGACAGACGGCTCCCGTGCCATCCTGGAGAGCTGGAACGTTGCTCCGTGGCTGGTGGGACTGATCTCCGACGGTATTCTCGCCGGCGTCGGCGCGGTACTGGGCTTTGTGCCGCAGATGCTGGTTCTGTTTCTGATGCTCTGCCTTCTGGAGGACTGCGGCTATATGGCACGCATTGCCTTCATTATGGACCGGATTTTCCGCCGCTTCGGCCTGAGCGGCAAAAGCTTTATCCCCATGCTCGTCGGTACCGGCTGCGGCATTCCCGGTGTCATGGCCTCCCGCACCATTGAAAATGAGCGTGACCGCCGCATGACGGTCATGACCACCACCTTCATTCCCTGCGGGGCGAAAATGCCGATCATCGGCCTGATTGCCGGCGCACTCTTCGGCGGCAGCACCTGGGTTGCTACCTCTGCATACTTCATCGGCATTGCGGCCATCGTGATCTCCGGTATCATGCTCAAGAAGACGAAGATGTTTGCCGGCGACCCCGCCCCCTTCGTTATGGAGCTGCCCGCATACCACGTCCCGGCCTGGGGCAACGTGCTGCGCGGCACCTGGGAGCGCGGCTGGAGTTTTATCAAGCGCGCCGGCACGGTCATTGTCATCTCCTCCATCGTGATCTGGTTCCTTACCAGCTTCGGATCTGTCAACGGCAGATTCGGCATGGTAGACGATCTGTATGAGGATGAAGAGCTGGTCACCGAGGAATATGTCGCCGTTGTTGCCGACCGTATGGGCATCCCGGAGGACGAAGTCGAACCCATGGATGACTCGATCCTGGCCCGTGTGGCACAGCCTGTATCCGTCGTCTTCAGACCGCTCGGCTTCGGCGACTGGAAGCCCACTGCTGCGACGGTAACCGGACTTGTTGCAAAGGAAGAAGTCGTAGCCAACTTCGGTATCATGTACGCATATGATGACCAGGACGGCGAAGAAGAACTGGAGGAGAACGGCGACCAGATCTGGGATCGCGTAGCGGAAGACTTCAATGCTTTCTCGGGCGGACATGGTAAGCTGGCGGCCTACACCTTCATGATCTTTAACCTGCTGTGCGCACCCTGCTTTGCGGCCATCGGTGCCATCAAGCGCGAGATGAACAGCAGAAAATGGACCTGGTTTGCAATCGGCTATCAGTGCGGTTTTGCCTGGGTCACATCCTTTGTCGTATGGCAGGTGGGCCGACTGTTCGCAGGCGGTATGAACGTCATCGGTCTGATCCTGGCACTGGCGCTTCTGGCGCTGATCTGCTGGCAGCTCTTCAAGCCCTACAAAGAGGCGCAGAAGCTGACGGTTCGATAAAAATGAGCTTGCGGCAGTTGCGTCTGCACCGCTGCCTGATCTCAGCAAACGGCAGTGTCTCGGAGATTCACTCGTTCTCTCCTGACACTGCCGTCTCCCCGGAAAGGAAGTGATGGAATGCTGATGTGGTTTTACGCAAACCGGATCAACATACTGCTTGTTATCTTGATCCTGCTGATCCTTGTCCTGCTGATACGAAGCCTGATCCGCGACAGGAAAAACGGAAAGAGCGCATGCGGCGGTAACTGCGCAGGCTGCGGCGCCTGCAGCGGGTGCAGCTCATGCGGCAGGTGCACAGCCACGAAAACAACTGAAATGACCGGCCGATCAAACAGAATATCAAGCAATACGCCCGGATAATCATACAAAAAAGATAACAGAATACAAGACGAAAGAGGCTCATGACCTGATGTCAGGAGCCTCTTTCGTCCTGATCAGGCCGGTTTGCGGTCAGGAACCCTTCAGAGCCGTGGGGTGATCTCGAGATGGGAAACTGACAACGGCATGGGCTGCCATTGCTTGACAGGGGAATAACGAGCAACTATAATACCGGTACCGCCTGGAGTCCTCCGATGACTTCGGAGACATCAATCCATGCGGCCATCAGTACACTGTTCTCAGATTCTCGCTGTCCACTCCGTACTGCTTTCCAAACTGCTCAAGATCGTCTGCATTTCGAATCAGCATGATCTCGGTGAGCTTTCCGCTGCTGCGGTCCCGCATGCACGCGGTCACTTCTCCTGTGCAGATGGAGCTGCGGAGGACAGGCTCATAGCGATCTGAGGGGAACTGGGCCGAGGCAGTCCGGGATGACGGTTTTGTTCGGTGAAACAGGCTCATTCTGCGCCTCCGTTTCTTCGGTTTGTTTTGGATGGTGCTGCGCATACAGGAATATGACAGATTACAGGAAACAGCTCAGATGCTGCTGTCACTTCATCGGTTCTGCGGTTTTGATTGTAGCGGCATATGCGCTGTTGCAGAGTCCGAGGATCGCTGAGAGAACAAAAAGCGTCTCAATGCCGAGCGTTTTCCAGATCCAGCCGCCAAACAGCGCGATGAGAATCGTAATCAGGTGGTTTACGGACACACCGGTCGAAATGGTCGCTTTCATTTCCTCCTCACTGTCTGACAGATCCTGCACATAGACGTTCGAGGCCATGGAAGCCAGGGATATGATTGAATCCAGAATATAATTCACGCAGCAGACGACAAAAGCGATCTTCATGGGAAACAGATGGTGTGCAAAACCGTAGAAGAAGCAGACAATCACCAGAATCAGCGTGTCGGTGATCATGACAATCTTATAGCCGTACCGATCGATGATCTTCCCCACAAGCGGTGCGAGAACAAAAGAGCAGACAGATGAGACCGCAAAAAGAATACTGATGACCATGGCACCGGCACCGTAAAACAGAACGAGCACATAGGGGCCGAAAGTAAAGAAGATCTGCTTCCGGGCACCGTAGAATACTTCCAGCATGTAATACTTGTGGAACTTGCGGTGAAAATAGAAGCGCCTCTTGTTCGCATCGGTTTCGCTGTTGCCGGACAGCTTCAAAGAGGACAGAAACCCCAGAGCGATAATGCATGCGCTGATCCCAAATACGGAACGGAACAGCCGGAAGGAGCTCTCAAATATCCCGAAAACCAGAATGACCAGGAGATATCCCGCAAGCATACCGACCTGATGCAGGGCATTCTGAAGGCCGAGCGCTTCGCCGCCGTGACCTGAACGTGCGTATTCAAGCGTCAAGGTGTTCCGCATGCCAAGCTGAATATGATCCCCCAGCGAGAAGACGAAAATGGACAGAATCACAAACAGCTTTTCCGCAGGTACGGCAGACTGCATCGCCATACCGACCAACATGATCAGGGCACCGATCTTATAGATGTTCTCCGCGGAAGCCGTATACAGAACTGCGAGCACGAAAACAAGCGCCAGTCCGGGCAGTTCCCTGAAAAACTCGGAGACACCCTTGTCAAAGGCCGTCATCCCGACAATCTCGGCCAGATAGTTGTCAATGACACCCTTATAGAGGCCGTAGGCCAGGGCAAAGGTGATCATTGAGAGGAAGAAGGCCTTATATTCTGATTCCGGACGGAATGTACGACGGATTCGTTCCAGCAATCGAAACACCTCACTGATCGCGGCTTCTCTGCAGATACTGAGAGCACCATCCCCGTTCAGCAGCGGACGGATCCTCAGGAAGCCTCTGCCTGTCCTGGTATCTTAACACGAAAGCGGGCGGTCTGCAACGGAAATCTTCCTCGAGATGCCTGACGTTCTGCCCCTCTCGGAGTGACAGCAGACGAATGAATGCTGCACTGCCGGGTACAGTATGATTCATAGAAACCGAAAAACCGAATCGATCTGTAAGATCTGGAGATTCCTATGCCGAAAGAGTATCCCGCAATACCCGGAGAAACCTGTGGCTGCGCCCGGAAAGAGAGCGCTGCAGCACAGCGCAGCCGGGACATGACTTTATCCGCGCCGGTTGGCCGTTTTGCCCCGAGCCCTTCCGGCTTTCTGCATCTGGGGAATCTGCTGGCGTCGCTGCTGGCCTGGCTGGACTGCCGAAGTCTGGGCGGTGAAATGGTTTTCCGCCTGGAGGATCTGGACCCGGCACGTTCCGGAAAGGACTTCGCCGCTGCCATGGTGGATGACCTGCGCTGGCTTGGGCTCGACTGGGACCGGGGATGGCCGGAAGACCCGTCGTATGCCCAGTCTGAGCGAACGGCAATCTATGAGGAGGCGTTCCAGACTCTCCATGCCCTTGACCTGGTCTACCCCTGCTGGTGTTCCCGAAGCCAGAGACTGGCGGCCGCCTCGGCTCCGCATCCCGGGGAGCAGGAATCAGACCTGGGCTGCCGCTGCACCCGCATGAGCATGGCTGAGAGAGAAGAGATGTTCCGCTCAGGCCGAAATCCCGCATGGAAGCTCCGCAGCCCGGACTGCTGCATCACAGTAGATGACGGGCATTACGGTGTACTTGTCCAGAATCCCGCCCGTGAAGTGGGCGACTGTATTGTTCGCCGCTCGGACGGAGTTTTTGCCTATCAGCTCGCAGTCAGCGTCGACGATATGCTGATGGGGATAACCCGCGTGGTACGGGGGCGTGATCTGCTTGCTTCTTCGCCCCGGCAGAAGTGGCTGATCGAGACGCTGGGGGGAACGGCGCCGAATTACTGTCACTGCCCGCTGCTTACCGGCGACAAAGGGAAACTCTCCAAACGCCTCGGCAGCCTGAATACGCAGGCGATGCGAAAAGAAAAGAAGCCGGAAGAGCTCGTCGGAATGCTGGCATTTCTCAGCGGTCTGATCGACAGGCAGGAACCTGTCTCCGCGCGGGAACTGATCCGGGACTTTTCATGGACAAAGATACGAAAGGACGATATTCCCGTCTGATCCGCAGGATGGACAGAATACAGGCGGGCGGGATACCATGCTGAGAGCGGAAACAGGAGGACGAGCCAGGTGAAGGTGAAAAAAACGATCCCTTTAGAGAAGCAGAGCAAAAAGAACAGACGGAGCTATCATGCGGCTCAGCGCGGCACATGGAACGGCCTGAACCCGGTGACCCGCATGCCGGCGAATCCGAGAGCCTATAACAGGATGAAGGCAAAGCGCCTGTTCGAAAATGGAAGAGGAGAGGACGAATAGAAATGCCGGTCGGAGATCAGAAGAGCGGCTGGAAAAACCTGATGGACCGTGAATCAGAAAAGGCATACTATAAGGATCAACTGGAGCCTTTTATTGAACAGGAATATGCTTCCGGCACGGTATATCCGGAGCGGGAGAAGATCTTTCGGGCACTGGAGCTCACACCCCTTCAAACTGTGAAGGCGGTTATACTCGGTCAGGACCCCTACCATGAACCGGGCCAGGCACACGGGCTGGCGTTCTCTGTTCCGGAGGGCGCCGCGGTCCCTCCGTCACTGCGAAACATCTATGAGGAGATCAACGCGGAGTACGGCTGCGGAATTCCGAAGAGCGGGAATCTGGAACCGTGGGCCAGACAGGGAGTACTTCTGCTGAATACGGTCCTCACCGTGCGGGCGCATAAAGCAAACTCTCATGCCGGACATGGCTGGGAGCTCTTCACCGATGCCGTTCTCCTAGAACTCGGAAGGCAGGAGCACCCAATTGTATTCATGCTCTGGGGGAGCCATGCCCAGAAAAAAGAGACTCTGATCGAGCAGACATGTCATCTGATTCTGAAGACATCCCATCCCAGCCCGCTTTCGGTATACCGTGGATTCCGCGGATGCGGACACTTCAAGGCCTGCAACGCGTTTCTTGCGGAAAAAGGGCTGCAGCCGATCAACTGGATCATCGGATCGAAAGAAGTCGATGCCTGCAAGTGAATAGAGGAAAACGAAATACATAATCAGACGCACGGGATCCTTCTCAGACACCGCCTGCCGCAAAGTGTACTGAGCTGTTTGACAAATCATCTGTTCTGTGCTACATTTCGTCTCCAGAAAACGGAAAGCGGTGTTTCCAGGCTGTCTTCAGGCAGAAGGTGTGAATTCATGTATGACAAGAGTGCAAGATCTCTCCTCAGAACCGGAAAGGCCGGCCGTATTATCCCGGGAGAGGGACTGCGTGAGAACCGTACACCCGCTGCGATTCTCCTGAACATGCTGATCGCGACGCTGAGTCTGTTTGTAAACGGCTTTGGAATCTACCTGACCATCCAGGCCAACATCGGTGCAGCGCCATGGGATGTACTGAATCTGGGGGTATCAAAAAGTCTCGGGATTCTGTATGGGAACGCCTCCATTGCAATATCGATCTCCATCCTGATGATAGACATCCTAATGAAGGAACCGATCGGCATTGCGATGTTTATTGATGCCCTGGTGGTTGGGAAAGCGGTGGACTTCTTCAACTGGCTGCATCTCGTCCCGCCGTGCAGTTCGCTGCTCACCGCGATCCCTGTCATGACTGTCGGCCTCTTCGTGCTGGCATATACGCAGTATACCTATATGATGGCGTCTCTGGGCTGCGGCCCTCGGGACACACTGATGGTCGGGACGGCCAAGCGGGTACGGCGGATTCCCATTGGACTGGTCAGCATTGCGATCCTCAGTACTGCCACACTGACCGGATGGCTGCTTGGAGGCCCTGTCGGAATCGGAACGATCCTCTGTGCCTTCGGCACCGGCCCGATTATGCAGTTTGCTTTTCATACGGTTCACTTCGACGCAACCGGTATCCGACATCAACAGCTGAAAGAGACCTTCCGTGTACTCCTGCAGAGCAACGAAGGCAAAGAAATCTGAAATCGGGATTACACCAGGCCAGGCCTGAAAAACGGGAAGCTGATGTGTTCATATGAAACAAGAAGATGGGAGGAAAAACACATGAGGAAGATCCTGGCAATCCTGTTTGCGCTTTCTGTGCTGACAGCGTGCACAGCGACTGCATCTGCAGACTCGGAAATCACAGTCAGCGGAACGGGGCAGGTTCTGGTGCCGGCAGACACGGCCGTTGTATCTCTGGGAGTAAGCGCGACGGATCGTGAAGTTCTGAATGCACAGGCAAAGGCAAACGAAACAATTGCCGCAATCCGTGAAGCTCTGATCTCACGCGGAATCAGTGAGGGTGATATCAATACAGACTATATCAACATCTATGCAAGGTATGACTATTCCGACGGGGTTGAGCAGCTGACCTCTTACAATGCCAATTCGACCCTGGCGATTCGGGTTGACAATATCGATCAGGTGGGAGAAGTGATTGACACCGCATTTGGCGCAGGTGCAAATACTTTAAACGGAATCAGCTTTTCCGCGTCAGATACCAAAGAAGCCAGGGAAGAAGCAATGAGAGCGGCCGTTGAAGATGCAAAAGCGAAAGCGCAGATCCTCGCGGATGCCGCAGGACTACAGATTCGGGGAATTGAGGAAATCGCTGAGCAGGGAACTTACAGCTCCGAACGGGGAAGCATGAACACCTTTAAAGCTGCTGCAGAGGACAGTGCCGCAGGTACCGTGATTCAGGCAGCAAAACTGAGCGTCAGCTCAACGATAACCGTCACCTTTCAAGTCGATCGATGAAAAATCGCCCGCAGCCTCGTGCTGCGGGTTTCTTCTTTGTGGTGCGCCCGGCGAGCGCACGTTCTAGAGGGTGAAAGTCCCGAGACCGCCCGGCAGCGGGAAGGTCATAGCCAAAGCCAAGGGTGTCCGTCGTGAGGCGGAATCTGAAGGAAGGCGGCGGCAAAACTCTGGCCCGAC
>JAILFJ010000026.1 GCA_024697625.1 Oscillospiraceae bacterium | reverse complement strand
GTCGGGCCAGAGTTTTGCCGCCGCCTTCCTTCAGATTCCGCCTCACGACGGACACCCTTGGCTTTGGCTATGACCTTCCCGCTGCCGGGCGGTCTCGGGACTTTCACCCTCTAGAACGTGCGCTCGCCGGGCGCACCATATCGCCGGACCTGCGGGTTTATCACCCGGCGGGTCCGGCGATTCTGTTGGTTCGGTTCTTTTTTGCGGGATCTGTCTGTTCCCCGAGTCACTTTCTGTGTTTGATCCTCATGAAGAGGTCCGGGGCCCGGTCTCCGACCGCGGCAACGGCCCGGAAGGCCGCCATGACCGTGCGCGGCGAGCGTTTTCTCAGGATACGGCACAGCGCATTCGGCGCAGTACCGCCGGAGGTGTCCCGGCAGCGCTGCTGCACCCGGGGGTTGGACTGAATCTCCCGGATATAGATCATACGGCCCTCGTCTGACAGCGTGCAGGACGGGGTAAAGAGCGTCGTGATGCAGGAAAACACGGACTTGGCAAACATATACCGCAGATCCGCATCGTCCGGGATCCCGTAGCGCTCGCAGAGCTCCTGTACCCGGATGTCCACCTCCAGGCAGACGGAGAACTTCTTCGGATAGAACTTGGAGATCAGGCTCTCGCCGGCGTGCATGATATAGCGGTACTTGCAGTCGCTGCGCACGGCAATCAGCCGGCAGTGCTCCAGACAGTCGAAGACAAAGAGCCTGTCCTCCCCCCAGAGATAGTCCCGGAAGCGGATCCCGTTCTCACGGATGAGAGAGACCGCGTAGAGCTTTGCCCAGACCTGGTTCAGCAGGTTGGCCTTATAGAGCTGCGAAAAAGCGCTCTTCATGTCCTGCGGCCGCACAAGGCAGTCAAACTCATTATAGTCCCGCTCGCGTCCGTCCGCCTCCACGATGCTGAAGCCCATCAGGATGAGCTCCGCCCCGCTGTCCGCAGACTCCAGCGCGTATTCCAGCGCATCCGGCAGCAGTTCATCGTCGGCATCCATAAAGGTGACATAGCCGCTGTCCTCGCTGAGGAGTGAGAGCCCTGTGTTCCGCGCTTCGGCGGGGCCGCGGTTCTCCGTGCGGACGTAGCGCAGCCGGCTGTCGTCATAGGCGAGCCGCTTCAGGATGTTCCCCGTACGGTCTGTCGAGCCGTCGTCCACGACGATGAGCTCCAGCTCCCGGTGCGTCTGGCTCAGCACGCTCTTGACGGAGCGCTCGATATACTTCTCGGAGTTCCATGCGGGCATGATCACGCTGACCTTCACGGTTTTCGCTCCTTCCATCTTCCGGCCTCCTCTGTTCTTGATTCACTGTGATTCAGGATCTCTTCGAGATCTTATTGTTTGCTATTATAACGGGTTCCCATCGGAATTGCAAAGCAGTGCAGGGATGAATCTCTGTCCTGCCCCGTGCTCCCGTCATCCCAGATTTCCGCTCAGGACGGTCATCAGCGCCCGGTCCGGCACGATCTTCCACCCGTCGCGTGTCAGCGTCAGCACCAGCGTCAGTTCGCGCGTCAGCAGGTAATCCTCCGGCTGGGCCAGCAGGCTCAGCAGCGCCCTGTCGTAGGCCTCCTCCGCAGCCTCGGGCCGGGTATCGCCGTTTTCGTCGTACAGCTCGTCCGTCTCGGCTGTCTGGGCCATCTTCATGAGCTCTGTCCGGATCTCCTTCTTCAGATCCGGCTCCATCATCCTCAGATCCAGCGTGCGCAGAAGGACCCTCTGCCGCGCGGTCGTCTTCTCAACCGCACAGTCGCCCTCCAGGCCGAACTCCCAGTTCTCCCTGAGCGCCTTCATCGCGGCCTCTCCCGCAGCGGTGGTGTTTGTGCTTCCCAGCCCGAGGTCGGTCTTGCCTGCGGTCAGGGCTCTAACAGCGTCCGCATCTCCTGCCTTCACCGCCGCAAAGAATGCCTCCGCCGTGTTCTGCGGTTTCTGTTCTCCCGGCCTGATGAAGCCCGCACCGTCCGTCCCGGGGAAGCAGAGAAGCACGGCTCCGGCTGTCAGCAGTACGGCAATGATCGCATAGCCCGGGGCAATGCCGGTATCCCGCTGCCGGAGCAGCAGGACGATCGCTCCTGCTGCGGCCGCGACGATCAGAACCGCCAGGGCAATGCGCCCGAGGGGCAGGCTTCCCTTCCTGTCCGGCTCCTGGCCGCTGCCGTCTTCACCCGCCGGGTTCCCCTGAGGCTTCTCCTCTCCGCCGGGCCCGTCCGCGGAGCCGGAGGCATCCCCGTTACCGCTGCCGGATCCGGTTTCCGCCTCATTTCCGGAGTCTCCCTCCGGGCCGCTCCCCGAGCCCGCGGCTTCTCCAGATGTGCCGCCGGAGAGGCTTCCGTCCTGGCCCTGCTCCGCCGCCTTCTCTTCCCGCAGCAGCCGCGCCTCGTGCTGCTCCGTCGCGAAGTCGCAGCACATCGTGCAGTATCCGGAGAGCACCTTATACGGTTCGTTGGTTCCCGTTGTAAACATCACGATCGCAATCGGGTCCTCAGTGAAGCAGATCCCGCAATCGTTCAGATACAGGATATCCCCTTCCGCGAGCCATCCGTACTTGTGCGCGATATCATAGCGCTTCTCGTAGAGGCGGAAGTACTTGTTGGGTTCCGCGTCCAGCATGGCCGAGATCAGTCTGTCGTACTTCAGCCCGCCCTCATAGAGCTCCTTCAGGCAGTGGATCATCTGTCTGGCCGTAAAGAAATTGTTCTCGTAGAATTTTGCGTCCACGTTGTAGGGGTCTTCACCCATAATCGGCGCAATCAGCATCCTGTATCGGTGATAGAGGGTCCCCGGCTCGGTGTTCAACTGCGCCCCGGCATAGTCCCACATGGTCTCCGCCATGTTGTTGTCCGAGTGCACGATGGTACCCCGCAGAAGCTCGTCGTAGCTGTAGCCGTAGACCGTCTCCTCCGCGCCGAGGGCTCCCTGGGCCGCCCAGTTCAGAAACAGCATGTTGAGGGGGACCTTGTACATGCTTCCGGACACCCGGTACTCATCCGGGTGAAAATAGTATTCCTCTCCCGTGACGAGGTTGCAGTATCCCGCGGTGACCGTCTCCGGGTCCGCCCCATGCTTCTCCAACAGCTCCAGAAGCGCGCGTTCCCAGACCTCCGCCGGATCTTCCCCGTCCTCCGCCTGCACCGGATCTGACTCCTGCGCCGCAGGGTCTGCCGGCCCGGCATCCGCCTCCGTAAGGTCTGCAGCCGCGTCCGCCGCGGCCTCTCCCGACCCCTCTGCCATGCTCTCCTCCGCCCGGGCGCAGAGCACCGGCACAGCCGACAGCAGGAGGGCCAGACACAACAGAAGCGCCCCCAGCCTTCTCCGTAAATTCTCTGTATTCCGTATTTTTTCGCTCATCAGAACCATATCCGTACCGTTTTCATATTACTAATATTTTGAGCCCATTCGGCGCAGTTTTCATACCTTTTCGGGGATTTTTCCATCTTCGGTAGACTGAAAACTCCCCTGCTCTACGAATTGTAGAATGTCTGAAAATCCGAAGAGACTGAACGTTTTCAGAAACAACTTGCTTTTCTTCTTTCGTTCGGTTATCCTGTTTCCATCGACACATTTTTCGACGCAGAACCGTCAGATTCAGCGTCTGACGGCAGTCTCAGTACACCGGCCATACCCGGCAAAGGAGGGAAAAGGCATCATGTCATTTGTCGTCATGACCGATACCTCGGCCAATCTGGAAACCACGCAGATTCTGGATAACGACCTGCGTGTCATCCCGTTTTCGTATATCATAGACGGGAAAGAATACAACATTCTGAAGGACAGGAACTTCAACGCGGAGGACTATTATGCCCGGATCCGCCGAGGCATGAAGGTCGCCACCTCTCAGATTCCGCCTCAGCAGTATGCCGATTTCTTTGAACCTGTACTCCGTGAAGGAAAGGATATCATCTTTGTCTGTATGTCCTCGGGCATCAGCGGATCCTGCAACTCCGCGCGCATCGCCGCCCAGATGATGACGGAGGCCTATCCCGGCAGGCGCATCGAGGTGGTCGACACCCTGGGCGCCTCACTCGGTGAGGGCATCATCGCGCTCCATGCCGCGCAGCTGCGCCGTCTCGGCAGGGATACCGCGGATGCGGCCGCGGAGCTCCGGCTCCATGCGAAGCGGATGTTTCAGGTCTTCACGGTGGATGACCTGATGCATCTCCGGCGGGGTGGCCGCCTATCCAATCTGTCGGCGGTGGTGGGTACCGTCCTGCAGATCAAGCCCCTGCTCAAGGGTAACGAGGAGGGCAAGATCGTCGCCTTTGCCAAGGTTCGCGGCAGAAAGCGTTCCGTAGAGGCTCTGGCGGATCGCTATGACCGCTATGTCGTCGCTCCTGAGACTCAGACCGTCGGCATCGCGCAGGCAGCCTGCCGCGAAGACGCCGAGTACCTGGCCTCTCTGCTCCGTCGGAACAGACCGCCCCGTGAGATTCTCACCGTCGAGTACGAGCCCGTCACCGGCTCACATGTCGGTCCCGGTGCGCTCGCGCTCTTCTTCGAAGGCTCTGACGAGGTCCGGAGCTTCGGCTGAGAAGCACTCAGAAGAGGCCCAGGGACTTAAACACAAGGATCCACAGGAAGAAGCTCAGCATGCAGAATGCTGAGGTGCTTACCACAAGATCCCCCGCCAGCTCCTCGTCGCCGCAGTGCATCTGCTGCACCATTGTGAATGAATTCACCGCAGTCGGCGAGGCGAAAATCCCGAACAGCGCCACAAACTCCACACCGCGGAATCCCAGCACCGCAGCCGTACCCAGCAGCACGGCCGGGATCAGCACCAGCTTGATCGCCGTCACGGTCCCAAGCGGCCTGACATACCGCTTCAGTCCTTCAAAACGGAAGAAGGCCCCCAGCAGAAACAGCTGGAGCGAGGTTCCGATTCCGCCCAGCGCCGCCACGCTCTGTTCCACCGGTCCTGGGAGCCGGATGTGCAGGAGCTGGAACAGAATCCCCAATACCGAACTGACTACGAGCGGGTTTTTCGCGATCTCCAGAAGGATCGTACCCGCTCTGACTTTTTCTCCGCGGAACCCCTCCAGCACCGTCACCGCCAGGAAGTTGAACAGCGGCACGATAATCGCGATCAGAACCGACACCGCGCCCAGGTTGTGGCTTCCCACAAGCGCCTGCGCGATCGGCAGCCCCATGATCACATAGTTGCTGCGGAAGATCGCCTGCGAGATCACACCCCGCCGCTCCGGCCGCGGTTCAAAGCGCTTCACACCCCAGACGGAGAGGGCACAGACCAGCAGAACGCCGCATACAGCGAACAGGATCAGCTTCGGAACCACCGCGGCGCTCAGATCCGATTCGTAGACATTATAAAACAGCAGGCAGGGCACGAACACCCGAAAAGCCACCTTGTTAAAACGCGGAACATCCTCCCGCCGCAGCACTCCCAGCCTCTGCGACACAAAGCCCGCCGCAAGCTGCAGGAACATGGGCAGAACCGCATTGACCGACAGCAACAGATTTTCCAAATCGGCATCCCCCGTTTCAGACAAGTGGATTATATCAGAACACCGCGCTCCCTGCAATCAGTTGAAAAATAAAAATTCGTGCTTGACAATCCCCCCCTTGCTGTGTATAATTGCTTTTGCCTTCAGGGCGGATGCGAGAGTGCTGGAATAGGTAGACAGGCACGTTTGAGGTGCGTGTGTCAACCGACGTGTGAGTTCAAGTCTCATCTCTCGCACCAAAACCCCGGAACTGTGATCATTACAGTTCCGGGGTTTTCCTGTTTTTCGGTATGTTCAGCCGGTTTTCCGTTTACATGCTCTACCGCACTGCTGATCCCGGCCGGTCTTTCTCACTCCAGCACGATCTCCTCTCCGGCCGGGAGGATCAGCCGCCCCGGAACATCAAAGAGCTCTGCGCGCTCCGGATCAAACAGAGAACCGGGGGCCATGTGGTAGGGAATGCTGTTTCTGGCCTGAACCAGCTTTGCACAGGCGATTGCCTCCTCCATATCCATGTTGAAACGTCCGTCACAGACAAAGAAGGCATAATGGATGTCCCGCTCCGCAAGTTCCGCCATCTGTTCCGTTGTCGAAGTGTCGCCGGTGGCATAGACCGAAATGCCGCCCGGCAGAGTGATCAGCCATCCGACGCATTTCCTGATATCGTGGTTGCGGTTGTTTCCTGCCTGAACCGCCTCGACGACGGCAAATCCAAGGTCATACGTTTTGTATTTGCCATCCTTCAGGGCATCCGTATGATAGATGACCTGACAGCCTTCGCTGCGGTTTTTGATCAGATCGACCGCACAGTGGTCCTGATGATCATGGGATACGAGGATCAGATCCGCCGGGAGATCATAGCCCTCACCGGCATACGGATCGACATAGATCACCTTCCCGTCAGCCGTAACGATTCTCAGACTTCCGTGGCCCTGATACAGCAGTCTGGGCGCGGGCTCTTCTTCGGCCGATGCAGCCGCAGCCCCTGTCAGCAGAGATGCCAGCACCAGTGAACAGGCCCGTATTTTCTTCATTTTGATCCACTCCCTATGTTCAGATTGTTTTCTATTCTATCACGGCTCTGTGCGGTTTCGCAAGAGCTGAAGCAACCATATCGACAGAGGCAGCCGCCCCGGCATATTGGGTCGGCTGCCTCTGTATCAGTGTCTGTATTCCGGTTTTTTACGCTCCCTGCGCTTCCTTCAGCCTCAGATAGAGCGCCGCATTGGTGCTCTCCATGTACGGGCTGGTCCAGAAGACGAGTCCCAGGCCCAGCGTCACCACGCCCAGCAGGATCCAGCCGATGAAGGACAGATCCAGCAGAAACGCCTGCCACTTGTTTCCGTCCATCATCTCACGCGACCGCGTGATGATCTCGTTGGCGGGCATCTCCGGATGCTCTGCCAGGATGTACGGGACCATACGGTACGAATATGCCTTGATGATCCCCGGGATAATGAGCAGCAGGGTCCAGAGGACCAGATAGAGGTCCCGCAGGAACAGGGTCACAAAGGTGTGTCCGTAGTTCTGGAACCCGGTCTTGATGAGACTCAGCGGTGCCGGGGCATCATACACATTCTCCTTGAAGAACGTACGGCAGCCGACGTTGATGGGATTTCCCAGGAAGATCCTGATCACCGCTCCGATGAGAAGCGCGACCGCGACCGCTCCGATCACAAATACAGCGACCGTCATCATTTCGCTCGAGCTCATGCCCTCGACCGCCGAACTCATACTTCCATTCTGGTTATTGGAAGCCGTCGATGCACCGCCGGCTCCCGCGAAGAGGCTGATCAGGAAGGCCGCCAGCACACAACACCAGTAGTTCGCCTTAAACGCTGCCTTTCCCTCTTCTTTTATTTCAGAGATTGTCCACATATTCAATAACCTTCCTTTCTCCCGCCTTTCAGGCAGGTCTGTCTGTTTACATAACAACCATATCATAACAAATATCACAGAAGCGGCACACCGTCAAATGAATAAATCTTAAGACGCCGCTCTGCCTCCTCTGTGCTGTGGCGTATTCGGTTGTTTTTGTGAAAACTGCTGAAAACCGATGAGAAAAACTGTGCATCTTTCCGAAGTTCTCTGAAGTTCAAAAAATCGCTTGCAATTTGAAAGAAAGTAGTTTATTTTAATAGCGAAAACGATTTCGTAAACCTTTGCAAGGGGGATTCCGTTATGACGCGTGAGCAGGCGAAGAAGCTGGCCGAGGAGTTGGTCGGTCAGATGACCGTGGAGGAAAAGGCCTCCCAGCTCCGCTTTGACGCTCCCGCGATCGAGCGTCTGAATGTCCCGGAATACAACTGGTGGAACGAAGCGCTCCACGGCCTCGCACGCGGCGGAACCGCGACCGTCTTCCCCCAGGCGATCGGCATGGCGGCCATGTTCGATGACGAACTGCTGAAGCAGATTGCCGAAGCGGT
Source organism: Oscillospiraceae bacterium (assembly GCA_024697625.1). Classification (GTDB taxonomy): domain Bacteria; phylum Bacillota; class Clostridia; order Oscillospirales; family Oscillospiraceae; genus Limivicinus. The sequence goes on along the minus strand of JAILFJ010000026.1, from coordinate 2,643 downwards.
CTCTGTCGAGGCGCGCGCCAAGTATAACGCATACTCCGCCGAGGGCGACAGGGATATCTATCACGGCCTGACCGTCTGGTCCCCGAATGTGAATATCTTCCGTGACCCCAGATGGGGCCGCGGACATGAGACCTACGGCGAGGACCCCTATCTCACCTCCCGCCTCGGCACCGCCTATGTCCGCGGGCTGCAGGGAGACGGAGAGACGCTCAGGACTGCCGCCTGTGCCAAGCATTTTGCGGTCCACAGCGGACCGGAGGCCCTGCGCCACAGCTTTGACGCCGTCGCGACCGGGAAGGATATGGAGGAGACCTACCTCCCCGCTTTTCGGGCCCTGGTTCAGGACGCACAGGTCGAGGCCGTGATGGGTGCCTACAACCGCACAAACGGCGAGCCCTGCTGCGCAAGCGCCGCGCTGATGCGGAAGCTGCGCGGAGACTGGGGCTTTGAAGGTCACTTCGTCTCGGACTGCTGGGCAATCCGTGACTTCCACGAGAACCACAAGGTCACCTCTGTCCCGGTCGAGTCGGTGACCATGGCGCTGAAGGCCGGCTGCGATCTCAACTGCGGATGCACCTATCAGCACATCATGGACGCCTACGCCAAAGGGATGATCACGGAGGAGGACATCACCGCCTGTGCCGTCCGTCTCTTTACAACGCGTTACCTCCTCGGGACTCTCGGCGAGACCGGCAGCGAGTATGACTCCGTCCCCTATACGGTAATCGAATGCGACGAGCACCTGTCTCTCGCCCACCGGGCCGCGCTGGAATCCTGCGTTCTCCTTAAGAACAGCGGGCTCCTCCCTCTTGACCCGGAAACCTGCGGCACCCTCGGCGTCATCGGCCCCAACGCCGACAGCCGGGTCTCGCTGATCGGGAATTACCACGGCACCTCTTCCCGCTATACTACGGTTCTGGAAGGCATCCAGGACCTCACCGCCGGCCGCTGCCGCGTGCTGTACTCCCAGGGCTGCGATCTGTACCGCGACCGGGTGGAGCCCCTCGCCAAAGCCGGAGACCGCCTCGCCGAAGCCGTCGCGGTGGCGAAGAACAGTGACACCGTCATTCTGGTCCTCGGCCTCGACGAGACCCTGGAGGGCGAGGAGGGCGACACCGGCAACAGCTATTACTCCGGCGACAAGCAGGATCTTCTCCTGCCGGAGTCCCAGCGCATCCTGCTGGAGCGCGTCCTCGCTGTCGGAAAGCCGGTCGTCGTCATCCTGATGGCAGGCAGCGCCATCGACCTTTCGGCTGCGCAGGAGCAGGCCGACGCGGTTCTGCTCACCTGGTATCCGGGCGCACGCGGCGGCAGCGCCGTGGCCGAACTGCTCTTCGGGAAAGCCTCCCCCTCCGGCAAGCTCCCCGTGACCTTCTACCGGAACACTGCGCTGGACAGCATGCCCGCGTTCACGGACTATTCGATGCGCGGCCGCACCTATCGCTACTATCAGGGTACTCCCCTGTATCCCTTTGGCTACGGGCTCAGCTACGGGGCCTGCTCGGCCGTCGCGCTCTCAGCCGACCGCGGTACTGCGACAGTCACCGTCAGAAATGCCGGCGCCTGTGATACCGACGATGTCATCGAGCTGTATCTGAAGGATAACGCCTCTCCTTTCGCCCCGCCGAATCCGATCCTCTGCGGTTTCCGCCGGATCCGGCTGACTGCCGGTGAGGAAGCGGTTTTTGAGGTTGCGCTCGACAGCCGGGCATTTACGGTTGTGGACGATTCCGGCAGGCGGATCCCCGGCAGCGGAAGCTGGACCCTCTACGCAGGTTTCGGCGCGCCGGACCGCCGCACGGAGGAACTGACAGGCACGAAGGCCCTCTCCTTCGTCATCAGCGACCGGAGCTGACAGCAGGACACCGGGCAGGCGGAGCCGCCTTCCCTGAGCCGGTCTCCTGATCCCGCAGGATTCTCCGGGATGAAACAGCCGTTGCTCCGCCGCAGGCCATGTTTTTGTCAGTGTTCTTTTTTGCCACGATATATAAAGCCTCTTTAAGAAAGTCCCGGGTTCTTCTCCGAGTTTTTCGCTTTGTTTTTCGTGAATTCGCACAAAAACCCTTTGCTTTTATTGTCTATCTTTACAAAAGTTCGTTCCAAGGCTTGTTTTTTTCGCACCGATGCTGTATTCTCATTCCATAATTACAACAGACAGCATCTCTCATCCCTTATTCCGGTGTTTGGCAGGATCCCTGCTGAATATAAAATCACATTTAAACAATCACGAGGAGGAAAACCATGAAAAAGCTACTGTCCGTTGCACTCATGCTCTGCATGATCTTCGCCCTGGCTGTCCCTGCCTGTGCCGAAGAGCCCGTCACGCTGACCCTGTGGTCCATCGCCACCGAGAGCGACTCCAGCCACCAGGCTTTTGTTGACGGCATTGCCGCTTTTGAAGCCGCTCACCCCGGCGTCAAGATCGAGCATGTCACCACCGAGAACGAGGCCTACAAGACCAAGATCAAGGCCGCGATGTCTTCCGGCGAAGGCCTGCCCGACATCTTCTTCACCTGGGGCATGGGCTTCCTTGGCGAATTTGTCAATGCCGGCCGTGTCTACTGCGTCGATAAAGAGTATGAGTCCTACAAGGATGAGCTGCCTGAGGCCATGACCGTGAACGTTCGCTATGACAACAAGATG
>JAILFJ010000154.1 GCA_024697625.1 Oscillospiraceae bacterium | reverse complement strand
GCTGTGGCGACTATCAGCCTTATCTGGATGAATTCTGCTTCCGCTATAACCGACGCTTCCAACCAGCGCAGCTCTTCTCTCGGCTTTCAAGGGCTGTTGCTATATCTTGTCCCTTGCTGAGTTAAGCCGATACCCATATTTATTTTTTATTGCTTTTGTGCTGTTTTTTGTATGATTTGTTCCTGTCTGCCTGTTTTTTCATGCGTCCGAAACCTGGACCGCGGCCTCCTCGCTGTAAAACATGGACAGGTACTCCTCGAGGGTGATCCCCAGGGCCCAGATATTCGCCGCCGCATCCTCGCCGACGTAGCGGTAGTGCCAAGGATGCCAGCCATAGCCTGTCAGCTCCTCTGCTCCCTGTGGATAGCGGAGGATAAATCCGTAACGCCATGCGTTCTCAGCCATCCATTGGGCTGTCTGGGTTGTGCTCTGGATCTCGTCCATCTCCTGATAGGCGACGTCCACCAGATCGACCGAGAGGCCGAGCTCATGCTCGCTGCGCCCCGGCTGCGCAATCCGGAGCGCGACCTCGCGTTCCGCTTCCTCCAGTTCCATGCCCCGTTCCAGCAGACGCTGCACCTCTTCGTCATACCGGACCAGCTGCTCGTCCACGCTCCGGTACGCATCGACAAGCACCGGCTGGACACCTGCCGCCCGGCAGTCGGAGAGCATTTTTTTCAGTGCCTTTGCGCAGGCTCTGTCCACCAGCAGGCCGTTCTCGGTCTCAGTGAGCTTCGGCGTATAGCCGGTCTCGGACATCGGATTCCAGGAATTGACCAGGGTCAGCGCCCGCTTCGAGTTCCCCGTCGTGTTCCAGCGATAGAGCCGGATGGCTGCAAACAGCATCAGCCCCGCCAGGAGCACGATCGCGCCGATTCGAACCCATGGCCTGATTCTCTTCTTCAGTTCCGTCATCCGGATCTCCGCCTCCCTTCACCGCACCGGTTTCCAGTTATCTCCGGGCTGAGCCTGTCTCCGCTCTCCGTCCCGGTCCGTGCCCGGTCCCTGCCCGGTTTTTGCACGGTTTTCGCCCGATTTCTGCCCTTCTGTCTGATCCATGAGAAAAAGTTATTGACATTTTGAACAGACTTATCGACATCCAAGGCCAGTAAATTCGGCATAATTGCCACATTTTGTCAGAAAGTTTGTGCTGTTTTGGTTTCAGATGATTGCAAAGTTATGACAAACCCGGCTTTCCGTGCGTTATTGTCACAGATAGCCGTCTTCCCGAAGGGAACAGTACCTGTCTCCGCTGACGATCAGGTGATCCAGCAGCCGGATCCCCACCGTCTCCAGCGCTTTCGATGCCGCCTCGGTTGCGGCCAGGTCCTCCTGAGAGGGGGTCAGCGTCCCGCCCGGGTGGTTGTGCGCCAGCAGGACCGAAACCGCCTTGCTGTTGATGGCCGTCTCCACGATCCTTCGGATCGGGAAATGCACCGCGTTGACGTCGCCCTTCGCGATCTCAAGCCGTTTCAGGACCTTTCCCGCGGCATTCAGGCAGAGCATCCGCACGCTCTCCTCCTGCCTGTTCCGGAAATACCCGCAGGCCTCCCGGCCCGCGTCCACGGTGCTGCGGATGACGGTCAGCTCCCTCATTTTCGAATTTTCATAGCGCTGGTTCAGCTTCGGGATCAGGTTCAGAAGAATCGCGGTGTTCTCGGTCACGCCGGCGTCTCTGAGCTCTCCGACGGAGGCATCGAAGACCTCGTGCAGGCTGCCGAAATGCGCCAGCAGATCCTTGGCCATGGCTTTTGTGTCCTTGTACGGGATCGCATAGAACAGCAGCAGCTCCAGAACCTCATAGTCCTCAAATCCGTCCACTTCACGGTCGAGATAGCGTCTTCGCACCCGCTCGCGGTGGCCGCGCATCTTTGCCTTCGGGTCCGGCTTCCTGTTCTGCCCGGACTCCGCACCTGCATTCTGCTCCGGCTCCCGGGACTGTTCCGGTCTGCCCCGCTCTTCCGCAGTGCTGTTCTGATCTGCGTCCGCTTCCCGCTCCGGGGTTGCGTTCTTCTTCCTCATCGTCCGTATCCTCCGGAGAGATCCATGCTGGCATAGGCGTTGAGATCGCTTCCGGCCCTTACGCCCGCCAGATATTCGTAATACGCCTGAGCGCCGATCATCGCGCCGTTGTCCCCGCACAGCCGGAGCGGAGGGATATACAGAGACAGTCCCGCCTCTTCCGCAGCCCGCCTGAAGTCTTCCCGGATCCGCGAGTTTGCAGCAACGCCGCCGGCCACGGCCAGCTTCGTATAGCCGCAGGCCCGGACCGCCTGCATCGTGCGGGGGACCAGGCTGTCGCTCACGGCTTTTGTGAAGGAGGCCGCCAGAGAGGCCCGGTCCAGTTCTTCGCCGGTCTGTTCCGCGTGATGCGCAAGATTGATCACTGCGGTCTTGAGCCCGGAAAAGCTCATGTCATAGGGTCTCCCCTCCACGGCAGCCACCGGGAAGTGATACTTTGTGTCGTCGCCGCCCTTCGAGAGCTCGTCGATCGGCTTTCCGCCCGGATAGGGCAGCCCCAGCACCCTCGCGGTCTTGTCGAAGCATTCTCCCGCCGCGTCATCCCGCGTCGCCCCCATGATGTGCATATCGGTATAGCTCCGGACGTCTGCGATCAGCGTGTTTCCTCCCGAGATGGCGAGGCAGACAAAGGGCGGCTCCAGCTCCGGAAACGCGAGGTAATTTGCCGCGATGTGGCCGCGGATATGGTGTACCGGGATCAGCGGGAGCTTCAGCGTTGCCGCCACCGCCTTGGCAAAGTTGACCCCGACCAGCACCGCGCCGATCAGGCCGGGCGCGTAGGATACCGCCACCGCGTCCAGATCGGCCCGCCGGATTCCGGCCTCCTCCAGCGCTCTCTCGGTCAGAAGCGAGATGGATTCCACATGGCAGCGGGAGGCGATCTCCGGCACGACGCCTCCATAGACCGCATGAAGCTTCGCCTGCGAGAAGATCTGATCGCTCAGCACGTGCCGTCCGTCCTCGACGACCGCAACCGCGGTCTCGTCACAGGTGGACTCAAAAGCCAGTATTTTCATGCAAAATTCAACGTCATCAGGATGGCGTCCTCCTTCGGATCAGCATAGTAGTTCCGTCTCCGGCCTGCGGGGACGTAGCCGTTTTTTTCGTATAGCGCAATTGCAGGGAGGTTGGAGGCACGCACCTCCAGGGTCAGGAAGCTCAGCCCTCTCTCCCGGGCAGCTCCGGCCAGCGCCTGCATCAGCCCGTCCGCAATCCCCATCCGCCGGAAGGCGGGCAGCACGGCGACGTTTCCGATGTACCCCTCGTCCAGGACCGTCTGCGCCCAGACGTAGCCGGCGATCCGCCGGTCCGCGCGGGCAGTCACAAGGAGCACGGTCCCGTTCCCTGCCAGCGAGCGGAGCTGTTCTTCGGTCAGCGGGTGCGCAAAGCAGGCCTGTTCGATCTCGCAGAGCCGCTTCAGGTCTTCCCCGGTAATCCCGTCCCCGACAGCATAAGCCGTATTCAATGCGCCTCCGCCCAGGTACGGGCCGCCTGCACCTCCGCAGTCAGCGGGACGGAGAGCGCCGTTACGTTCTCCATCTCCTCCTTCAGGATGCGGCTGACCTGTTCGGTCAGCGCCTCCGGGCACTCCACGATCAGCTCGTCGTGCACCTGCAGGACCAGCTTTGCCTCGGGGCACTCCTGTTTCAGGCGGCGGTTCACGTGCACCATGGCCAGCTTGATGATATCCGCGGCAGTCCCCTGGATCGGCATATTCAGTGCGACCCGCTCGCCGAAGGCCCTCATGTTGCGGTTCGGGCTCCTGAGCTCCGGAAGCTCCCGGCGTCTGCCCCAGAGGGTCGTGACGTATCCGTCCCGCTTCGCCTGCTCCACGATGGCATGCATGTAGTCCCGCACGCCGCTGTAGCGCCGGAGGTAGGCGTCCATGTATTCCTTCGCCTCGGCCTGCCGCACCCCGATGTCCTGCGCCAGCGAGAAGGCCGAGATGCCGTAGACGATGCCGAAGTTCACGGCCTTCGCCCGGCTGCGGAGCGTGTGCGAAACCTCGTCCAGCGGGACGTTGAAGACCTTGGAGGCCGTCACCGTGTGGAAGTCCTCGCCGGAGAGGAAGGCCTCCTGCATGGCCTTGTCGTCCGAGATATGGGCCAGGAGCCGAAGCTCGATCTGGCTGTAGTCGGCGTCCACCAGCATCTTGCCGGCGGGCGCGGCGAACATCGTGCGGATCCTGGCCCCCACCTCTTTCCGGATGGGGATATTCTGGAGGTTCGGCTCGGTTGAGGAGAGCCGCCCGGTCGCCGTCACCGTCATCTGGAAGCTGGTATGAATTCTGCCGTCCGGCGCGATCACCTTCAGCAGCCCCTCGGCATAGGTGCTCTTGAGCTTGCTCAGCGTGCGGTAGTCCAGGATCTTCCCCGCGATGGGATGATAGGCCTGCAGCTTCTCCAGCACGTCCACGTTGGTGCTCCAGCCGGTCTTCGTCTTCTTCCCGGCGGGCAGCGCGAGCTCCTCGAAGAGCACGGTCCCGAGCTGCTTCGGCGAGAGGATGTTGAACTCATGCCCGGCGAGGGCGTAGATCTCCTCCTGAAGACGGTCGATGTCCGCGTTCAGGCTCTCGCCGAACTCCGCCAGAGCCCTGCGGTCCACGAGGAAGCCGGTCTCTTCCATTTCGGACAGGACCGAACAGAGCGGCAGCTCCACTTCCTCAAAGAGCCTCGTCATGTTCTCGGCCGCCAGCCTGTCCCGGAGGACCGGCACCAGCCTCGCGACCGCCGCAGCTCCGTCCAGCTCTCTGCCGAGATAGCGGAGGGCAAGTCCGGGCAGATCGTAGTCCGAGTCCGTGGCGCGCAGCAGGTATGCCGCCAGCGCGGTATCAAAGACAAAGCCGTCCCTCGTGAGGCCTTCCGCGTTCAGGACGTTCATGAGGTCCTTTATGTGATGCCCGGCCTTCGGGACCGAGGCTGAAAACAGAAGCCTGAGGAAGCTCTCGCAGGCCTCTCCCAGCTCGAGATGCCTCAGGACCCACACCTGCTCCGGTGTCTCCGCGAGACAGAGCGAGAGCTCCTCCGTCCCCTTCAGAAGCTCCACTGCCGCGAAGGAAGCGGCTTTGAGCTTCTCCGTCAGGGCTTCCAGCTCTTCCTGCGACGTGATCTCCCGCACGGTCGTTGCGCCGAAGCCGTTTTCCTCCGCCCTTTCGGCGGTCCCGGCTGCCGGCTGGGAGGCGTCGGCCGCGGGCTCCGTTTCCGCGCCGGCCCCAGCCTGCGCTCCGCTTCCGGCTTCCGTTTCGAGCTCCGTGAGCCGCCACTGTTCGATCATCTTCCGGAAGCCGAGGCGCTTCATCATCTTAAGCAGCGCCGGCGTGCGCTTCAGCTCCCATCTGCAGTCCTGCAGCGAGAAGTTCTCCAGCGGCACCGCACGGAAGATGGTCGCGAGCCAGTACGAGCTTCTGGCGCTCTCCTCACCGGAGGCCAGTTTGTTCTTCACACCCGGTTTTACGTCCAGCCCTTCCACGTCCCGATAGATCTCCTCCAGGCTGCCGAAGCGCTGCAGGAGGTCCATTGCGGTCTTCTCACCGATCCCCGGGACTCCGGGAATGTTGTCCGAGCTGTCCCCCATCAGCGCCTTCAGGTCAACGATCTTTCCGGGGTCGAATCCGTATTCCTCCCGGAAGCGCTCCGGCGTGTAGGGGATGGTCTCGGTTCTGCCCATGCGGCTCTTCACGTTGCAGACTTTCGTCCGGTCGCTCACGAGCTGAAGCGCGTCCCGGTCTCCGGTGACGACAACGCACTCATCCCCCATCTCCTCCGCCATCCTGCTGAGGGTGCCGAGGATATCGTCCGCCTCATAGCCCGGCATCTCCAGGCGCCGGATCTGCATGCTGTCCAGCAGCTCCTTCAGCACCGGCATCTGTACCGCCAGCTCCTCCGGCATCGGCTTGCGCTGGGCTTTGTAAAAATCATAGCTGCGGTGCCGGAAGGTCGGCTCCCGCCGGTCAAAGGCGACACAGAGCCCGTCTGGCTTCTCTTCCTCCCAGAGACGGCGGAGAATGGCCAGAAAGCCGTAGACCGCATTGGTCGGGGTACCGTCCGGCGCGTTCAGCTCACGGATCCCGTAAAAAGCCCGGTTGACGATGCTGTTGCCGTCAATGGCCATCAGTTTCATGCTGTCAGCTCTCCCCTCTCAGTCGGATAATCTCGTCACGCAGCTGGGCGGCAATCTCGTATTCCAGCATCTGCGCCGCCTTCTTCATCTTCGCCTCCAGCTGCCCGATCAGCTGCTTCCGCTCGTAGTCCGTCATCTTTACGCCGTTCTTCTTTGTCACGGCGTCGGCAGCCGTCGAGATCTCGATGATGTCCCGGATATCCTTGACGATGGTCTTTGGCACGATGCCGTGTTCGGTGTTGTAGGCCTGCTGCTTTTTCCGGCGCCGCTCGGTCTCGTCGATGCAGGCCTGCATTGAGGGTGTGACGGTATCCGCGTACATGAGCACCTTGCTCTCCGCGTTGCGCGCCGCCCGGCCGACGGTCTGGATCAGGCTGGTCTCGCTGCGGAGGAAGCCCTCCTTGTCCGCGTCCAGGATCGCCACCAGGCCGACCTCCGGGATATCCAGGCCTTCCCTGAGCAGGTTGATTCCGACCAGGACGTCGAAGGCTCCCGCCCGCAGATCGCGGATGATCTCCATGCGCTCGATGGTGCCGATGTCATGGTGCATGTACCGCGTCCTGATTCCGGCTGCCGAGAGGTATTCCGACAGGTCCTCGGCCATCTTCTTGGTCAGGGTGGTCACAAGGCTGCGCTGTCCGGCGTCGATCTTGGCATTGATCTCGGAGATCAGGTCGTCGATCTGCCCCTCTATGGGCCGCACAAAGATCTCGGGATCCAGAAGCCCGGTCGGGCGGATGATCTGCTCTGCGATCTGTCCGGCGCGCTCCCGCTCATACTGGCCGGGAGTGGCGGAAACGTACACCCGCTGATGGATCCGCTCGGTGAACTCGTCAAACTTCAGCGGGCGGTTGTCGTAAGCCGAGGGCAGGCGGAAGCCGAACTCCACCAGCGAGTCCTTTCTGGCCCGGTCCCCCCGGTACATGGCCCGCACCTGCGGCAGCGTCACATGGCTCTCATCGACAAACAGCAGAAAATCCTTCGGGAAGTAGTCCAGCAGCGTCATGGGCGGAGAGCCGGGCGCCCGGTTGGAGATCACCCTGGAGTAGTTCTCGATCCCGCTGCAGTAGCCCAGCTCCTGCATCATCTCGATGTCATAGTCCGTACGCTGACGGATGCGCTGGGCTTCGATCAGCTTGTTGTTGTCGGTGAAGTACCGGACTCTCTCGTCACACTCTTCACGGATCCGTTCGATGGCGGCCGCCATCTTCTCCTGCGTGGTGACGTAGTGGCTCGCAGGGTAGATCGCCACATGGTTCAGCACCCGTGTGGCGTTCCCTGTGACCGTGTTGATCTCGCTGATGCGGTCGATCTCGTCGCCGAAGAACTCCACCCGGATCGCCTTGTCCCGGGAATAGACCGGGAAGATCTCGACGCTGTCACCCCGTACCCGGAACTTGTTGCGCTCGAAAGCGAGGTCGTTCCGCTCGTAGCGAATCTCGACGAGCTTCCTGAGCAGCTCGTCGAAGTCCCTGGTCTGCCCCGGCCGGAGCGAGATCACCATGTTGGCGTAGTCGATCGGATCGCCGAGGCCGTAGATGCACGAGACGGACGCCACCACGATCACGTCCCGCCGTTCAAACAGAGAGGCGGTCGCGCTGTGGCGCAGACGCTCGATCTCGTCGTTGATGGAGGCGTCCTTTTCGATATAGGTGTCGGTATGCGGGATATAGGCCTCCGGCTGATAGTAATCGTAGTAGGAGACGAAGTATTCCACCGCGTTCTCTGGAAAGAACTCCCGGAACTCGGTGCAGAGCTGGGCGGCCAGCGTCTTGTTGTGGGCGAGGACCAGCGTCGGGCGGTTGAGCCTCGCGATCACATTGGCCATCGTGAAGGTCTTGCCCGAGCCGGTCACGCCCAGCAGCACCTGTTCGTCAATGCCGTTCTCGATCCCCGCGACAAGCGTGTCGATCGCCTCCGGCTGGTCGCCTGTCGGCTGATAGTCCGAGCGGAGTCTGAAGCTGTCCACTTATTTCCTGAAGCTGTCCTTCAGCGCAACCGCACGGTTGAAGACCAGACGGTCGGGGCGTGCATCCCGGTTATCCAGGCAGAAGTAGCCCTGGCGGAGGAACTGGAAGCTCTGGGCGTCTTTGCCCGCCTCCGGCATGGGGAGCTCCTTCAGGCAGCCCTCCACCTTGCAGCCGGTCAGCGTCACGAGGCTCTCCGGGTTCAGGTATTCCAGGAAGTCCTTATCCGGCCCGTCCGGGTCGGGATCGGTAAACAGATAGTCGTACACCCGTACCTCTGCGTCCGCAGCGGTCGCGGCGTCGACCCAGTGGATCGTGGCACCCTTGACCTTGCGTCCGTCGGCCGGATCTCCGCCGCGGCTCTCGGGGTCGTAGGTGGCCAGAACCGCGGTGACGTTTCCGTCCGCGTCCTTCTCGACGCCCGTGCAGGTCACCAGGTACGCGCCCTTCAGGCGGACCTCAAAGCCGGGGTGCATGCGCTTGTACTTCGGCACCGGCACTTCCATAAAGTCGTCCGCCTCGATGTAGAGCTCGCGGGAGAAGCTCACCTCACGCGTCCCGGCCTCCGGGTCGAGAGGATTGTTCTCCACCGGGAGCAGCTCCGTCTGACCCTCCGGATAATTCGTGATGATCAGCTTCAGCGGGTGCAGGACCGCCATTACTCTTCTGGCATGGGCGTTCAGATCATCCCGCAGGCAGCTCTCCAGCAGTGCCCAGTCGACGGTTGAGTCGACCTTGGAGACGCCGATCTTCTCGCAGAAGGTCCTGATGGAGCGGGAGGTATAGCCTCTCCGGCGGAGGCCGCAGAGCGTCGGCATCCGGGGATCGTCCCAGCCGGATACGCGTCCCTCCTCCACCAGACGGCGGAGCTTGCGCTTGGACATGACGGTGTAGTTGATCCCCAGGCGGGCAAACTCGATCTGGCGCGGCCTGTGATAGGGAATGCTGACATTGGATACTACCCAGTCATACAGCGGCCGGTGTGCCTCATACTCCAGCGAGCAGAGCGAGTGCGTGATCCCCTCCAGGGCGTCCTGGATCGGATGGGCGAAGTCATACATCGGGAAGATGCACCACTTTGTCCCCTGGCGGTGATGCTCGATATAGCGGATGCGGTAGAGCACCGGGTCGCGCATGTTGAAGTTGCCGCTGGCAAGATCGATCTTTGCCCGCAGCGTGTACTGTCCTTCTTCAAACTCGCCGTTCTTCATCCGCTCGAAGAGAGCCAGGTTCTCCTCGACCGGCCGGTCACGCCAGGGGCTGACCGCCGGTTTTGTCGTATCACCGCGGTACTCCCGGAATTGCTCCGGCGTCAGTTCGCAGACGTAGGCCAGGCCCTTTCTGATAAGCTCGACGGCGTATTCGTAGGTCTTCTCAAAGTAATCCGAGCCGTAGAAAAACCGGTCTCCCCAGTCAAAGCCCAGCCAGTGGATGTCCTGCGTGATGGCCTCGACGTATTCCGTGTCCTCTCTGGCGGGGTTGGTGTCGTCCATGCGCAGGTTGCAGATCCCGCCGAAGTGCTCCGCCGTGCTGAAGTCAATGGTCAGCGCCTTGCAGTGGCCGATGTGCAGATAGCCGTTCGGCTCGGGCGGAAACCGCGTATGCACCTGCATGCCCTCAAAACGGCCGCCCTCTCCGATATCCTCCCGGACAAAATCCTCAATAAAGTTTCTTGTATCCGCCATATTCTCAGATCCTCCTGTAGCATGGACTGTAGTCGTTCTTCTGATGCCCGGCCGCTGTGCCGCTGTGTCGGACATGAGTGGTTTATTATATACGTTTTTTGCTCTCTTTACAAGAGTCCGCCGGCTTTTTCTCCTACACCGCCGGCTTTTTCTCCTGCCGTTTTCCGTCATCTGGCCACGTATTCTCTTTCTGCCGGGGCTGAACGGTACCTTCCTTTTTCCGTCCGGTCCCTTCCCTCTCCCTTTGATTCGCATCTGCACCTCTCCCTTTGATTCGCGTCTGCAGTCAATTGACAAAACGGGCTCCCGGATGCATAATAAGATATCTTTCTCAGGAGATTCCGCATGATTACAGAAGTCACCGATATCCTCCGCCGCCTCCTCGCGCTTCTGGCGGCGATTGGGGGACTTGCCCAGGGCAGCGCCCACTACGGGCCGGCCCAGTTCCCGCAGTATGCCGCTCTTACCGCCGCGGAGGCCGTCTATACCGATTCCGCCTACGTCGGGCCCAACGCCGTCGTCACCCTCGAACGGCACGGGCAGCCGGACGCTGCGCTCGGCAGCGCCTATATTCTCGCGGACATCTATCTGCCCGACGTCCATATGCTCAGGACCTATTACATGGACAGCCCGGATGACGGTCTCGGCGGCCTTGCGGAGATCTCCGACATGAGCCGGCATGTCGGCGCCGCCTATGCCGTGAACGGAGATTTTTACGGAGAGTATTCCGGCAAAACCGTCGTCCGCAACGGCGTACGGATCGCCCAGTTTGTGAACAGCTATGATCTCTGCGTCCTCTATGAGGACGGCAGCATGGAGACCTTCCCTCACAGCAGCCTCGGCAGCAATGCTGCGCTGGAGCGGGCGCTGGAGAATGCCTGGCAGGTCTGGTCCTTCGGGCCGGCCCTCCTCCGGAGCGACGGTACCGCCATTGAGGACTTCTCGGCCATTGTACCCGAGTTTATCAATGAGAGGCACGCCCGTACCTGTATCGGCTACTATGCTCCCGGTCATTACTGTATTCTGACCGTAGCCGGCTATTTTGACGGGATGCCCGGTGTGACGCTGGAGGAGCTCTCGCGCTTCTTTCAGGAGCGCGGCTGTATCAGGGCCTACAACCTCGACGGCGGCACCTCCACACATATCTGGTTCCGGGACCGTGAGATCGGCTGGCCTGTGAAACCGGAGCTGCTGTCCGATCTGATCTATATTGAGGACTTCGGTCCCGGCGGAAACGAGAGCTCTCCCGTACCGCCGGCGGAGGGTGACAGATGAACCGCCGTACATTGTTTCTGTATCTGATGCTGCTCCTGGCCGTGCTGCTGGCTCTGTTCGCCCTGTTCTTCGGGCCGGCTCCCGCCTTCTCACCGCGGCTGGCGAACGACATGGACCTGCTCCTCTTCTCCGCACAGGAGCCGGTCCCGGACTTTATCGGCACCTACCGGCTCATCCACATCGAGAGCCCCGATGCTGAGATTTCCGACGAAGACCTGGCCCTGATCGACAGGCTCGGGATCCCTCTTTCGCTGGTCCTCTCTGCGGACGGAACGACAAAGCTTCAGATCTTTGACCTGAACGAGGACCTGGTCTGGGACGGGACCGCGATGTCTCTCTTCTCCTCCGACACGGTCGCCGCCTTCTCTTTTGCAGACGGTATCCTGACCGTCACCGAGAACGGTTCTCTCATGCAGTTTCAGAAAGAGCGCTTCCCCGCCGGATGAGCTTGGCGGAGCAGCGCTCTTTAAGTTATGTCTGTTGTTCAGTAGTCTGTCTGTTATGTGTTATGATCTTTCCGGTGACACCGCAGCCGGGTTCACTCCTCGTCCTTCTCTTTGGAGAGCATGATGTTGGTCAGGATGCCGAGGATCAGCGCGCAGGCGACGGTACGGATCTCGACCGCGCCGAAGGTGACGGTCATGCCGCCGACACCGACGATGAAGATCACCGAGGCAACAAAGAGATTGCGGTTCTTGTTGAGGTCCACCGGCTGAAGCATCTTCAGGCCGCTGGCGGCGATGAAGCCGTAGAGCGCGATGCAGACGCCGCCCATGACGCAGCTCGGGATGGTCTCGAGGAAGGCGACCAGCGGGGTGACCATCGAGAAGAGGATGCAGGCGACAGCCGCACCCCAGATGGAGACCGTGGAGGCGTTGCGCGTGATGGCGACGGTTGCGATGGACTCGCCGTAGGTGGTGTTGGGGCAGCCGCCGAAGAAAGCGCCGAACATCGAGCCGATCCCGTCACCGAGCAGCGTACGGTCGAGGCCCGGATTCTCCAGCAGGTTTACGCCGACGATGGAGCTGAGGTTCTTGTGGTCGGCCAGATGCTCGGCAAAGACCACAAAGGCTACGGGCACATAGGCCACAAAGACAGTCAGAAGGTACGCAGCCGTGATGCCGGACCAGTCGCCCTTGAGGAAGGTAAACTCGGGCAGGGAGAAGATCGTACTGACCTCGTGCAGTGCCTTGTAGTTTATGACGACGAGGGAGGCATTGCCCGTGTTGTTGCCGATCAGGGCAAACATGGAGGCGCAGAAGTAACCGGCCAGGATCCCGATGATGAAGGGAATCAGCTTCATCATGCGCTTGCCGTAGGTGGAAACCAGCACTGTCACAAACAGGGTGACCAGGCCGCAGATCAGGCAGACGTAGACCGAGCCGCCCTCAGAGCTGGAGGTGCCCAGATCGCCGATGGCGTTGGCCGCAAGCGAAAGGCCGATGATGGCAACCGTGGGTCCGATGATGACCGGCGGCATCAGTTTGTCGATCCACTTGACCCCGGAGACCTTGACGACAACGGCGAGGATCACGTACACAAGGCCCGCCATCACAGCACCGATAATCAGGCCGGCATAACCGACCGCCATGGAGGCCGCGCCGCCAAAGGCGGTGAACATCGGTCCAAGGAAGGCAAAAGACGAGCCGAGGAACACGGGGCTGCTGCTTTTGGTGAACAGAAGATAGACGATGGAGCCGACACCGGCGCCGAACATGGCTGCCGAGGCGCTCATCGCGGAGCCGGTCACACTGTTGACGACGGCGGGTACCGCAATGGTCGCGGCCATGATGGCCAGGAGCTGCTGCAGGGCGAACAGGACAACCTGCCCAAACCTCGGCTTATCCTTGATCCCGTAGACAAGATTCATGATTTTTCTCCTTCTCTTCAAAGAATACCTGAAATACTTCTATAGAAAACGGCCTCTGCCGTGATCTATCCTTCCTGTTCCATCAGGAACACTCCGGTCTCACCGTCATATTCCGGAACTCTCACCTCGACCAGCTCCGTCCGCGAGGTCGGCAGGTTCTTTCCCACGTAGTCCGCCCGGATGGGGAGCTCGCGGTGGCCACGGTCGATCAGGATGGCAAGCTGGATGGTCTTCGGCCGGCCGCAGCTGAACACCGCCTCGATGGCCGCCCTGGCTGTCCGGCCCGTATACAGCACGTCGTCAAACAGAATAACGTCCCTGCCGTTCACATCAAACGGGAGGGAGGTCTTTCTGACCTCGGGACTGTCCGCCACGTGGCTCAGGTCGTCCCGATAGAATCGGATATCAATGCTGCCGCTGGGCACTTCGGTACCCTCAATGGCCAGGATATTGTCCCGTACGCGCTCGGCGATCGGCTCGCCGCGGCGCCGGATCCCAATGAAGACCAGGTTTTCCACGCCTTTGTTCTTCTCCGCGATTTCATGAGAGATGCGCATCAGTGCCCGCTTCATCGCGCTCCCGTCCATGATCTGAGCCTTCTGCCGCATGCTTCCTCACTCCTTTGCAGATCTCTGCTGAAAACGAAAAATCCCGCCGTCTCCGGCAGGATCACACAGCCCAACGCAGATGCGCCTGGCGCACCTGTATTCTGACGATCTTGCCGGTATCTCTGTACCGCGCTTAAAAATCTTCTTTTCGTGCGGAATTATACAACCGGTGCAGGGAAATTGCAAGCACAATCCGCATCCCCGCACCGGTTTCGTGGTATCCTATAAAGATTTGAAACCCAACTCCGTTATCTTTCGTCGAAATCGCATACTCCGGCTCACCGCCGGCCGGCTTCGTACCGCAAAAGCGCTTACTTTATTGCTTACTTCTTGTACCCGGTCTCGAAGTCAATCACGTTTCGGTAATCCTCGCCCTTCAGGTGGTGCTCCAGGTTCTCGCAGGCGATGTCCACGATGCACTCGAAGGTATGGGGCAGATGGAAGCCTCCGGCGACGTGCGGTGTGATGACCATGTTCTTCTGCCTCCACAGGGGGCTCTCAGCCGGCAGCGGCTCCGGGTCCGTCACGTCGGCTGCCGCCGCGGCGATCTGGCCGCTCTGCAGCGCGCTGAGCAGGACCTCTCCGTCCACAGCGTTGCCGCGGCCGCAGTTGATGAAGACTGCGCTGTCCTTCATCAGCCGGAAGCGCTCTTCCGTATAGAAGTGCACGGTACCCTTCGTATTCGGCAGGATGGAGAAGACGATATCCGCCCGGGGGAGGACCGTGTCGATGGCGTCTGTCTGAACCAGTTCGTCGATGCCCTCCGGGCAGGCTCCAGCCCGGCGCTTGACGCCGATGACATAAGCCCCCATCGCCTTCATCATCTTCGCATACCGCATGCCGATGTCTCCAAGCCCGACGACCAGCACGGTCGCGCCCACCGGAGAGCTCACCGTCCCGTGATCGCTCCAGACGCTTTCGTTCTGAGAGTCCCGGTACAGGTAGAGCTTTTTGATCAGCATCATGGTCAGCGCCATGGCATGCTCCGAGACCGCGCGGTTATAGGCCCCGGTTGCGTTGCACAGGACCGTCTTCTTCGCCAGGACGCCCGGCACGATATAGGCGTCCGTGCCCGCCGATTCCAGCTGCAGCAGCTCCAGATTTTCGGATGCCCCGATCAGCTTTGCGGGGACGTTGCCGATGATGACGTTTGCCGAGCGGATCTGCTCTTCCGTCACTTCTCCCACCGGGACATAAATCACCGGGTTGGGTCCTGCGACAGCTTCGAGCCTTGCTTTATGGCTTTCGTTTACCGGGATGGTCACAAGAATGCTTTTCATGTTTCTATTTTCCTCTCTCTGTCATATTCTTTGTGTGGTAATGGTGATTCCATGGCTTTATCCGGACTGTCTTCCCGCCTTCACCGGGCAGCCGGGCTTCTTCTTCATAGTTCGGATTCCTGTTTCTTCAGACCGCTTTGCTGCAGTTCTGTCCTCATTTTTTTCAGTTCGCTCAGGCCGACCGGAATCGCGATCGCAAAGCTGATGACGTCCGCCGCAGGCTGCGCCAGTTCGATCCCGAGCAGAGGTCCCGGGCCAAGGCCCTGCATGAGGCTCGGCAGCAGCAGGATCATCGGGATAAAGGACAGGCCCTGTCTGGCCAGGGCGAGCAGCGTCGCCTTCGCCGTAGCCCCGATATTCTGGAGCATCATGTTGCACAGGATGATCCAGCCGAGCAGCGGCAGTGTTACAAGCTGCGCCCGAAAGGCAAAAACGGCGATCTGCGCTGCCTCCGGACTCGCTCCGGCAACCAGGTTCGTAACCGGCCTGGCGAGCACGAAGAATACCGCCGCCATTAGGATCAGCACGACCGTTGCCAGCTTCACGCAGAAACCGAAGGCCTTCTTCACACGGTCGTAGAGCTTTGCCCCGTAGTTGAAGCCGCAGACCGGCTGGAAGCCCTGTCCGAAGCCGATCAGCACGGAGGCCAGCAGCATCATGATTCGGTTGACGCCGGTCATGGCGGCTTGGGCTGCGTCGATCATGGCGGCGCCCGTCAGATACAGGCCGATGGAATGGTTCAGACTGGCAGTGGCAAGGCTGCCGATCCCCTGTCTGGCCAGTGAGGGAAGCCCGCCCTGCATGATCCCCTTCAGGTAATAGGGCTTCGGGCAGAAGTTCTTCAGCCGGATCTTGACGTTGTCGCTCCTCGAAAGGCCGATGGCCAGAATCACGAAGCTCAGGCACTGGCTCAGTGCCGTGGCCAGCGCCGCCCCGGACACGCCCATGCCGGCACCGAAGGCCGCGTGCAGCCCGGCGATACCGACGGACTGGCCTTTCCGGAAGATCAGGATCGGATCCAGAATCAGATTCACGACCGCGCCCGAGGTCAGACCGATCATCGAGAAGAAGGCATTCCCCTGGAAGCGCAGCTGGTTGTTCATGACAATGCTGCCCATCATCAGCGGCGCCGCCAGCAGGATGTACTGCATGTAACGTATGCTGTTTTCAACCGTCTCCTCGGTCTTTGCCCCGAGGATCATCACAAAGCTCCGGCGAAAGCACAGGCCCAGCGCTGCCAGAAGGATGCCGAAGGACAGAGCGCAGAAGAATCCGGTCGCCGCCATCTTCTCCGCGTCCTTCAGGTCCTGCCGGCCGAAGGCCCTGGAGATGTAGTTGCCCGAGCCGTGTCCGTGGTAGAAGCCGATCGCCTGGATGATGTTCATCAGCGGCAGGACCACACCCACAGCTGCCACCATGCTGTCACTGTCCAGCTGGCGGATAAAGAAGGTATCCGCCAGGTTATAGAACGCCGTGACCAGCATGCTGATGATCGTCGGCACCGCCAGCTTCAGAATCAGCTTCTCCACCGGCTGGGTCGTCATACGGATGTACTTTGCCTCTGCCGCATCAGTCATACGCGATCTGTCCCTCTTTTCAAAACAGGAGCCGCCAATATTGACGGCTCCTGCGTTTGTTGCTGTAGGATGCTGAAGGAATTATTCGTACAGGGCTTTGAGCTTGGTGAGATGCTCGTAGCGGGCCTTGGCGTTCTCCTCGTTGGCCTCGAAGAGCCTGTCGGCACGCTCCGGGAACTCGCGGGTCAGACGGCTGTAGCGGGCTTCGTTCATCAGGAACTCGCGGTAACCGCCGGCCGGCTCCTTGCTGTCGAGGGTGAACTGCTTCTCCGCACTCGGGTTGAAGCGGAAGAGGTTCCAGTAGCCGCACTTGACAGCCTTGTCCATCTCCTTCTGGCAGTTCTCCATGCCGCCCTTGATGCTGTGCATCTCGCAGGGGGCATAGCCGATGATCAGGGACGGGCCCTTGTGTGCCTCGGCCTCGGCAATCGCCTTCAGGGTCTGGACCTTGTTGGCGCCCATGGCGACCTGAGCGACATAGACATAGCCGTAGGTCATGGCCATCTCGGCGAGGCTCTTGCTCTTCAGCTCCTTGCCGGCTGCCGCAAACTGCGCGACCTGGCCGATGTTGGAAGCCTTGGAGGCCTGTCCGCCGGTGTTGGAGTAAACCTCGGTGTTGAAGACGAAGATGTTGACGTCCTCGCCGGAGGCCAGAACATGGTCGACACCGCCGTAGCCGATGTCGAAGGCCCAGCCGTCGCCGCCGAAGATCCACACGGACTTCTTGTTGAGGTAATCCTTCTGCTCCAGGATCTGAGCGGCCAGATCGCAGGCGGCGCAGGTGCAGATGGTTCTGCCGGCAGCCTTGGCGGCCTCTGCGGCAGCCAGCGCCTCAGGCTGTGCGTCACCGTAGATCTGCTTGCCCATGTCGGAGCCGAGGAACGCGATGCAGCCGTCGATCGGGGTGATGCTCTCTTCCAGAGCCTTGATCAGAGCCTTGGTCGGCTCCTGGTTCTTGTTGCCGTCGTCGTAGGTCTCGAGCCATGCCTGAGCTGCGTCCTTGAGCTCCTGGCAGCAGCTGGGCGCCGCGATCATGGCCTCAACCTTCGCCTTCAGGTCGTCACGGATCTTCTTCTGGCCGAGATACACGCCGAGGCCGTGCTCCGCGTTATCCTCAAAGAGGGAGTTGGCCCATGCGGGTCCCTTGCCTTCCTTGTTGATGGTGTACGGAGAGGTGGCAGCCGGTCCGCCCCAGATGGAGGAGCAGCCCGTGGCATTGGAGATGATCATGTGATCGCCGAAGAGCTGAGTGACCAGACGGGCATAGCTGGTCTCGGCGCAGCCTGCGCAGGATCCGGAGAACTCCAGATACGGCTGGGCAAACTGGCTGAACTTCACGTCTGTTCCGATCATGTCGTCCTTCTTGGCAACCTTTGCGACCATGTAGTTGAAGACTTCCTGCTGCTCGACCTGGCTCTCCATCGGGACCATTGTGATGGCACCCACCGGGCACTGGGTCACGCAGACGCCGCAGCCCATGCAGTCAAGCGGCGAGACAGCCATGCTGAACTTGTAGACGCCCTTGCCCTTGCCGGCCTTGATGTCGGCGAGCTTGGCCTGTGCGGGAGCCGCGGCGGCCTCTTCCTCGGTCAGAGCAAAGGGACGGATGGTGGCGTGCGGGCAGACGAATGCGCACTGGTTGCACTGGATGCACTTCTCGGCATCCCACGTCGGGACGCTGACAGCGATGCCGCGCTTCTCGTAGGCAGAGGCGCCAAGCTCGAAGGTGCCGTCGGCGTGGTCGACGAACGCAGAGACGGGCAGGCTGTCGCCGTCCATCTTGTCCACCGGATCGAGGATGGTGGTGACCATCTTGACGGTCTTCTCGAGGCCGGTCTTGACTTCGGCTTCCTTGCTGTCGACGGCGTCGGCCCAGGATGCG
This sequence comes from Oscillospiraceae bacterium, assembly GCA_024697625.1. Taxonomy (GTDB): domain Bacteria; phylum Bacillota; class Clostridia; order Oscillospirales; family Oscillospiraceae; genus Limivicinus. The sequence goes on along the minus strand of JAILFJ010000154.1, from coordinate 35,482 downwards.
GGAACGTCAACCTTGACGTAGGCAGTGGCGCCGGCATCGATGGCGTTGTAGTTCATGTCGACAACGTCCTGGCCCTTCTTCAGGTAGGAGTGGAGGGCGGCATCCTTCATGTACTGGATGGCCTGCTCCTCGGGCATGACCTTCGCCAGAGAGAAGAAGGCGGACTGCAGGATGGTGTTGGTGCGCTTGCCCATGCCGATCTTCTTGGCCAGGTCGATGGCGTTGATCATGTAGAGCTGGATGTTGTTCTTCGCGATGTAGCGCTTGGAGGCTGCATCGAGATGATGCTCGAGCTCGGCAAAATCCCACTGGCAGTTCACGAGGAACACGCCGCCGGGCTTGACGTCACGGACAATCGGGAAGCCCTTGGTGATGTAGGACGGGACATGGCAGGCGACGAAGTTGGCCTTGTTGATGTAGTACGGGCTCTTGATGGGCTTGTCGCCGAAGCGCAGATGGCTGATGGTGACGCCGCCGGTCTTCTTGGAGTCATACTGGAAGTAGGCCTGGACGTACTTGTCGGTGTGGTCACCGATGATCTTGATGGAGTTCTTGTTGGCGCCGACGGTGCCGTCACCGCCGAGACCCCAGAACTTGCACTCGATGGTGCCTTCCACCGCGGTGTTGGGCGCATAGCTCTCGTCGAGGGACAGGTTGGTGACGTCGTCCACAATGCCGAGGGTGAACATGCGCTTCATCTCGTCCTTCTTCAGCTCGTTGTAGACGGCGAAGACGGAGGCAGGAGGCGTGTCCTTGGAGCCGAGACCGTAGCGGCCGCCGATGACCTTCACGTCGGTCTTGCCGGCATTGGCCAGTGCGGTGACAACGTCGAGGTAGAGCGGCTCGCCCTGGGCGCCGGGCTCCTTGGTCCGGTCGAGGACGGCGATCTTCTTCGCGGTTGCCGGGATGGCGGCGAGGAGCTTGTCAGGACAGAAGGGACGGTACAGACGGACCTTGACCAGGCCGACCTTCTCGCCCTGAGCGGTCAGGAAGTCGATGACTTCTTCCGCCACGTCGCAGATGGAGCCCATTGCGACAATGACGCGGTCGGCATCGGGTGCGCCGTAGTAGTTGAAGAGCTGGTAGTCGGTGCCGAGCTTGGCGTTGATCTTGCCCATGTACTCTTCGACGATGGCGGGAACTGCGTCATAATACTTGTTGGAGGCCTCACGGTTCTGGAAGAAGATGTCTCCGTTCTCGTGGGAGCCGCGCATGGTCGGATGCTCGGAATTCAGGGCGCGCTCGCGGAAGGCCTTGACAGCGTCCATGTCGACCATGTCTTTGAGGTCGTCATAGTCCCAGACTTCGATCTTCTGCAGCTCATGGCTGGTGCGGAAGCCGTCGAAGAAGTTCAGGAACGGTACGCGGCCCTTGATGGCGGCGAGATGTGCCACCGGGGAGAGGTCCATGACTTCCTGGACGTTGGACTCGGCCAGCATCGCAAAGCCGGTCTGGCGGCAGGCCATGACGTCGCTGTGGTCGCCAAAGATGTTCAGGGTGTGGCTTGCAAGGGTACGGGCGCTGACGTGGAACACGCCGGGCAGGAGCTCGCCCGCGATCTTGTACATGTTCGGGATCATCAGCAGCAGGCCCTGGGAGGCCGTGTAAGTGGTGGTCAGGGCACCGGCGTTCAGAGAGCCGTGCACAGCGCCGGCCGCACCGGACTCGGCCTGCATATCCTGCACCTTGACGGTGCTGCCGAAGATGTTCTTCCGGCCCGCAGCAGACCACTGGTCCACAAAGTCCGCCATCGGGCTGGACGGGGTGATGGGATAGATCGCTGCAACTTCGGTAAACGCATAGGATACATGGGCGGCCGCGTTATTACCGTCCATGGTCTTGAAGTGTCTCTGCATGTCGATAATCATCTCCAGTAAAAAAATTCTTCATGTCTGACCGGCACATGCCTGTCCCACAGACAGAACTTATTTTATCATTTATTTCGCAGAATGTAAACAGTTTGAAACAACAAAAAGACAGTTTTTTCAGGAAAAAGTTTCCCGCGCAAAACTGTCTCTTTACTGTCTCTCTGTCAGAATCCCGGTCAGATCCCACGATCAGGCTATGTTCACAGCTTCCGTAGCCGTCCGCGGCAACTCAGGTCCGTGACGCCTCAGACCCGTGATATTTCAGGCCAGCTCGCCGTTGATGCGCAGAGGGTAGGTCTCCTCCAGCTCCTCCAGCTCCGGGTTTTCTCCCCGATAGCTTCCGATCTCGTATTTTGTGTAGATGCGGCAGAACTCCACCAGAGTATCCTGGAACTTGGAGCGGTCCACCTCAAAGTTGAAGTTCCGGTCCTCGGTCTTCACGCGGAGCGTCACATCCGAGGGGTTGCAGTCCGCAATCGCCTGGATCAGCCGCTCTCCCTTGTCACCGAGGAAGGCCACGCTGCCGTCCCGTTCCACCTTCATCTCGTCGTAGGAATAGACGTCGTCTCCGATCTCAAAGGTGATGCCCTGTACCGGGGAATAGATCTCATTGTCATTGTTCAGCACATAGGCGATGAGGTAGGTGACCAGGGGGTTGCTGCCGCCCTCTTCGCCGACGGTCTCCAGGCTGACCACGAGAATGGCGTCGCTGTAGGTTTTTCCGTAGAAGCGGTAGAAGTGCCATTGTTCCTTTGCCGTGTCGATAGTGAAGTTGACACGGCTGCCCAGCACGCTGCGGTAGTCGAACTTCTTCGCGGCCAGTGCGCCGGGCACCAGTGCCAGCATCAGCACCAGGACAAGAAGCAACGCGACTGCTTTTTTCATCTTCATAACGCTGTCCTTTCGTTCAGATTATTGTATTTGCTTCGCCGGGCCGGCTCAGCCGATAGCTCGCTCTTCCCGGCGCTTCTCATGCTCTCAGTATAAACGAAAACACCCGGACAGGCAAGAGAAAAAACCTGCACACTGTCCGGGCTGTACTCCACGTGAGACCCCGTCTGTCAGATACCGCGTCGGAACCTGAATGTGTGGCTTTTCATGCCGGAAAATGGTCTTTACAGACTGCTCACTTCTGTCAATGCACCTTCATGGGGGTCGCTGTGATTTCGGATAGATAATCCAACCCATCTATAGCTGTGAATCCTCTGGACATAATCAGCCAGTCCAGGAAGAAGCCCACATCCAGAGTGGCTGTCACATCTTCCTTACCGTGCAGAATCATGGTAATAGATGCTTTCTTTGCGTTCTCGATATCGTCATCCAGACCTGCGTCGACACAGTATCCGGCCAGTGCTCCGATAAATCCAGCATTTTCCATGCCGAAATTAATGATCAGAACCTCACCTTTCCCGTTGTCAAGTGTATGAAGGCTGTCTGAGTCTGCAACCTTGCTGAAGGTGTAGTTTTTTCCGTCAATTATAAATGTGACCCCATTGATATACAGAAATTCATCAGCGGTGTAATTGATTACCAGACTCAGCATCGGAATCGAATCACCATAGTAGTCCAGTATACCTACTGAAAACCTTGTCGAGCTGTACAGATAGTCATTTTCATACTTGTGATGGAAAGAGCGAAGCTCTTCACTCATAGCCGAGTTGATAATTGCGAAGTTCTGTTCACCGTTAACCGTAATATCAAACAGATCCGAAGATCTGAGAGCAGATAGGTCTACCGTTGCATGTGCACATACTGAGAAGGACATCAGAACAGCCAAGATCAACACAAAGGCACCAATTCGTCTCATTTTAAACCTCCTTTTCTGTCTTCAATTTCATATCTCGTCCGTACAAAGTTTAGCACAGGAGGCTTTTATTTCCGCTTCATGGAGAATTTGAGATGAGCAACTGGCCGCCCAACCGTTTATGCCAGCTTGCCGTTGATCTTCAAAGGATACTGTTCCTCCATTGCATTCATATTCCCCACCATATAATCGTTCATGTTGTATTTCAGGTAGATCCGGCTGAATTCCTTCAGGCTGTTGGTGAGTTTGGTTTTATCGATCTTTATGGTGTAGATATAGCCATTCTTTGCACCAAGTTTGATGGAGACGTCCGAAGCATTGCAGTCTCTGAGTGCTTTCAGCAGTTTCAGGCCTTTATCGCCGATAAACGCAGAACTACTCCAGGAGCCCTCATACAGTTTATCGTATGAATAGGTAGTACCGCCAATTTTGATCTCGACAGAAGTCACTGTAGAAAGCTTTTCTCCACTGTTGTCCTGAATACGGCAGTACAGTTCCGTGAGTTCCGGATTGCTTCCTCCGTTTTCACCGTATGATTCGAGTCCGATAATCACAATAGCATCCGAATAGGTATACACGTATGCCTTGTAGTACGTCCAGTAGTGATCTCTCGTATTGTATTCATAGCCAACGCGGGATGCCAGAACACTTTGGTAGTCGAAATTGGCTGCGAATGCAAACGGACTGATACAGAGCAGCAAAACGGCGGCGAGGACAATTGAAATGATCTTTTTCATGGCAGTGTTCCTTTCTTCTATTATTTTTTGATGTGGGTATATGTGAATTGTAACATAGCACGGCAGAAATCGCAACCGCTTTATGTCTCTTTTCTGTAACTTTCCGTTTCTGTTTATTGAAATTGCCTATTGTGCTTTTTTCTCACACAGACTATAATGTATTGATTGATTATATGTCCGGTCTCAGTCAATATGCAGGAAAGGAGTTTGTATTGATGATCACCATTCAGAACGACAGCGGTACGATCCGTGTCACCGATGATGTCTTCACCTATCTGGCCGGCGACGCGGCGACAAGCTGTTTCGGCGTGAAAGGCATGGCGGGTCGCAGCAAAGACGGCGGTCCTCTGCAGCTTCTGCGCAGAGAGTCGATGTCCAAAGGTGTCGTCGTCCACTACAACGACGAGGACAGCAGCATCTCTCTCGAGCTTCACATCGGTGTTGACCAGGGTGTCAACATGGCTGCCGTAGCCCGCAGCATCATCAAAGAAGTCAGCTATAAGCTGCAGAAGTCCACAGGTGTCCCCGTGAAAGCCGTGGACGTATATATAGACACGATCATCGGATAAGCCGAAAGGTCTGTCCCCCCGGAGGTGCTTTTTTGAAAGAATATATCGATGCCGCAGCCTTCAAAGAGATGATTCTCTGTGCGGATGCGGCTCTGCATCATAATATTCAGGCCATCAACGACCTGAACGTCTTCCCGGTTCCGGACGGCGATACCGGAACCAACATGGGTCTCACGATCAGCAACGCTGCCACAGAGCTCCGCAGGCGTGACTTCGATACGGTCTCGGCTGCAGCAGACTGTGTGGCTTCCGCCATGCTGCGCGGTGCGCGCGGAAACTCCGGCGTTATCTTGTCCCTGCTTTTCCGCGGAATCTCCAAGCGGCTGAAAGGCCTGGATACGGTCGGCACTGTCGAGTTGGCCGGAGCCATGAACGACGGAGTCGCCGCGGCCTACAAGGCTGTCATGAAGCCTGCGGAAGGCACGATTCTCACCGTGTCGCGTCTCGCCTCTCAGGCTGCCGGTAAAGCCGCCGACAAGGGAGCTTCCCTGGAAGCCACTCTCGAGGAGGCCATCCGTGCCGGCGAACAGGCGCTGGCCGATACCGTCAACCAGAACCCCGTCCTGAAAAAAGCCGGAGTGATCGATGCAGGCGGCAAGGGTTATATGGTCATCCTTCATGCGATTCTGGACTCCCTGCAGGGAAAGATCTCAGCCGATGCCGAAGCCGGCGGGCGGGATTATTCCGAGTCGGTATTCGAGAATTCCGGTGATGTCCTCATGGAGGCTATCACCTTCGCCTTTGACACAGTCTACATCGTCCGCAAGAAGGATCCGGATGTGGATCTGGAGCCTCTGCGCAAGTATCTCAGCAGCATCGGCGATTCCCTCGTCATCAGCGATGATGATGAGATCTTCAAGGTTCACGTCCACACCGACATGCCGGGCAACGCTTTGAACGAGAGCCAGAAGTACGGCACGCTTGAGCTTGCGAAGATCGAGAACATGGTCACCCAGGCTGAGCAGCTCAAAGCCGGAAAAAAAGCCCAGAGCACGGACGACCTGGACGACGCTGAGAAAGAACTGGAGGGCCCCGGGTCTTACGATTCCCTCTCCGGCTTTGGCAGCGGAGCTTTTGACGATGCGGCGCCCGAGAAGAATTACGGCGTCGTGGCAGTGTGTGCGGGCGACGGCATTGCCGACCTGTTCCGCGAGCTCGGTGCGGACAGCATTGTCACCGGCGGCCAGACCATGAATCCCTCCACAGACGACATCCTGAAGGCCATCCAGCGCACTCCCGCCTCCACGGTTTTTGTCTTTCCCAACAATAAGAACATCATTATGGCAGCCGAACAGTGCGTCGACCTGACGGAAAAGAAGGTCATCGTGATGCCGTCCCGCACGATACCGCAGGGGATCTCCGCTCTGCTGAACTTCAATCCCGACGAACCCGAGGAGAGCCTTGTCGGTGCCATGGGCGAGGGGATGGGGAACGTCCACACTGCCATGGTCACCTACGCCGCCCGTGATTCGGATTTTGACGGGAATGCGATCCACGCAGGCGAATATCTCGCGCTCCTGGACGGCTCTCTGATCGGAAGCTACACCAACACAAAGACGCTCTTCAAAGAGCTGAGCTGGGCCATCGACGACTTCCATCCCGAGTTTATCACGGTCTACTACGGCGAGGATGTCACCGAGGAGGACGCGAACAAGGCGGCTGAAACCATGATCGGGAACTTCCCGGACGCAGAGGTCAGCGTTGTGAACGGCGGTCAGCCGGTCTATTATTACATGATCTCGGCAGAGTGAGCCTCTGATCTCCGCGGGCCGACCTTACAACAGAATACCGAAGCTCCGGACGCAGCTGTGCAAAGCCGCCCGGAGCTTTTTATTTCTGAATACACAGAATACACATGAGAAAACGCCGCTCCTTTCGGAGCGGCGTAAAGCTTTGCTTTATTGGCTTTTCACAGAAGATTCCGGAACAGAATCTCAGGCCTTCTTCTTGCCCTGCTCGGCAAGGGTCTTGAAAGCAGTGACAGCCAGAATGACAGCCAGGATAACCAGAATGATGGACCAGATCACCTGGAAGTAGGTGCCCCACTGGGCGCCGGCAGCGATGGTCTTAAATCCGTTGAAGATGGTGAAGCAGAGAGCCGTGATGGTGGCGCAGAGCATGAATACCATCGGGAAGTAGAACATCTTGTTGTTGCGGCCGATCTTGCCGAGCCATGTGCAGACAGCCAGCATGGCGATGGAGGCAAGCAGCTGGTTGGCAGCGCCGAACACGCTCCAGATCTGGCTCAGGCCCATGAAGCCCATGCCGCAGCCGATGAAGACCATGATCAAAGTGGAGACAATCGGAGTGGAGAAGAACTTCGCGGCGCCGGTGAGGTCGTCGTGGGTCTTTCCTTCCGGAGTCAGCAGCTCTGCAAACAGGTAGCGGCAGAGACGGGTGGCCGAGTCAAGGGAGGTCAGTGCGAAGACGGAGACAGCCAGGGTGAACAGGTTGTAGATCACCGCATAGCTCTTCTCGCCCGCGAAGGAAGCGAACATGGTGGCAATGCCGCCTGCGAAGATCGTGGGAGGCGCGCTGAGAAGGAACTTCTCGCCGCCGCCGGCACTGGTCTGGCTCCACACCACGCCGATGGCGATGAGGGAGATGACACCCAGTGCAGACTCGATGATCATGGAGCCGTAGCCGATGATCTGTGCGTCCTTCTCGCTGTTCAGCTGCTTGGAGGAAGTACCGGAGCTGATCAGGGAGTGGAAGCCGGAGCAGGCGCCGCAGGCAACCGTGATGAACAGGAACGGGAACAGGGGCTGGCCGGCGGGATTCTTCCATCCGTAGAAGGCAGGAGCCTCGACCGTGGCAGCGCCGGTGAAGGAGCCGCCGATGATGGCGATGACAGCCAGGATCATCATGCCGTAGAGCAGGAAGGAGCTCAGGTAGTCACGCGGCTGAAGCAGAATCCAGACCGGGAGCAGAGAAGCAACCGTGACATAGACGGCGATGAAGATAACCCAGAAGGTGCGGCTGAAGTGCAGGCCGGTATACTGACCGAGGAAAACAATCGCGCAGATGCCGATGATACCAATGATCGTAGCCGGGCCGATCTTGGCGTTCTTGCGGTACACAAAGAAGCCGAAGATTGCAGCGATGACAATGAAGAGGATGGAGGTCATGGCCGTGGAGCCGTTGGCGGCATAGGTGGCAGCAGAGGGATCCACTGACACGAAGGTGCCCGCGACGACCGCCGTGAAGGAGGCGATGACCAGGATCAGAACCGCCAGTGCGAAGATGATGAAGAGGCGCTGGGCCTTGATGCCCATGGAGTCCTTCATGATCTCACCGACGGATCCGCCATTGTGGCGGATGGAGGCGAACAGGGCGCCGAAGTCATGCATGGCACCGAAGAAGATACCACCGAGGACGCACCACAGGAAGACAGGGATCCATCCGAAGACAGCCGCCTGAATCGGTCCGTTGATCGGGCCTGCGCCGGCGATGGAAGAGAAGTGGTGACCCATCAGAACAGCCGGGTTGGCAGGAACGAAGTCCTTGCCGTCATAGCTGGTATGGGCCGGGGTTTCGCGGTTGGGATCAACGCCCCACTGCTTGGCCAGCCAGCTGCCGTAGAACACGTAGCCGAGAGCAAGCAGAACGACCGCGACGACGAGGATAAGTAATGCGCTCACACTTTTCACTCCTTAGAAAATAGTGTAATTTTTATCACTAAATGCCGTCCGGGCTTACGCCCTCGCGGCAAATAGCTTCTTAAAATAAGGGACAAGCTCGTGACCTTCTCTGTTAGTCACGGTTTTCTCGGTCCCGAGGTCCACGATGCCCGCCAGCAGATTGCTGTATCCGTGGAGGCCGAACTTGTAGTTCTTTGTAAAGTGCTTTTTCTGGACGGCTTTTGCGGTAGCCTCATCTACCGAATCCGCCACCAGCACGACCTTGATGTTCGTGCACTGATGTTCCGGATGGGGCTTCACCCTTGGCAGTCCGTCCTGGAGCGCCCATTCCATACAGGCCTCGGCGAGCTCCGGCGAAAATGCCTCCGCTGCGAACACGTAGCAGAATTCGTTCTTCTCGTTTCCCCAGATCTTGACGGACTTCGTAAGCCAGTAGCGCTCGTCGCGCGCGGCATAATCTGCCCGGAAGCCAAGCGGGAGTTCAGTATTGACGTTCTCAACGATGCTGTAATACGCACCGTAGGAATCCTTCAGTACGTCCAGTATGTCCGCTCGCGCAATCGCCATGGGGATGGATCCTCCCGTATCAGAGACAAAATCTCTTTCAATACAGGGGCTAATATACTCCTGCGGCCGAAAAAAATCAATAGTTTATTAAAAATATTTTTACATTTGCCTGACAATCAGCAGGTTCATTCAGGATTCCGATCCTCTTTTTTCTGTGCTCCGACGGTCCGGAGCTGTGTTTCTATGCTCTCCCTGTCAGGGATACAGGAACATCTTCCCCGGAGCGCCGCTGCGCATTCTGGCGAAGCCCTGTTCATAATCCTCCAGCGCAAACCTTCCCCCGATCACCTGGTCCATATCATAGATCGGATCCTTCATCACTTCTGTAAAGTCATCCCAGGTTTCCCAGATCCGTCTGCCGCAGATCCCGGAGAGACGGATCTGTCGGTAAAACAGGTCCTCCGTCATGTCCATTGTCACCGGTTCTCCCGGCAATCCGACAGATACCAGCCTTCCTCCTGCCATCACGCTCTTCAGTGAGGCGTTGAGAGAGACGGGACTGCCTGTCACGTCAATGGCTGCCTCGACTCCCAGGCCGTCCGTCAGCTCGAGGACGGCAGAGACCAGATTCTCTTTTTTGCTGTTGACGACAACATCCGCACCCATCTTCTTCGCAGCCGCAAGTTTTTCGTCGAACAGATCACAGGCAATGATTTTTTTTGCTCCGAATACCCGGCAGGCTGCAACGACCGTCAGTCCGATTGCGCCGCAGCCGGCCACCAGCACAGTCTTGCCCCCGACTTCTGCCTCTTCTACGCCGTGAACGCCGGAACCCATCGGTTCGAAGATGCAGCCCTGTTCGTCCGTCAGCGCATCATCCAGCACATAGGTGGCATCCGATCGGACTGCGGAATACTCCGCAAAAGCCCCGTCGGTCTGGATTCCGTACAGCGTCATATGCTGGCAGATGTGCCGGTTCCCTGCCCTGCAGTGCGGGCAGGTTCCGTCCCAGATATGCGTCTCAACGGAGACCCTCTGGCCGACAGAACGGTCCTTTACCTTTTTGCCGACCTCGACGATCTCGCCCGTCGTCTCATGTCCGATTGTCCTCGGAAAGCTTGTAATCCGCTTTCTGGCCCAGGCTCCCCAGTCGTAAATACCCAGATCCGTGCCGCAGATGGAGGCACAGCGGATTTTCAGAAGCACCTCATCGTCGCCGCATTCCGGCACAGGCAGATCCGTTCTGAACTCCAGGCCGGGTCCGGCCTCTGCTTTGACAATACCCCTCATAGCTCTCGTCCTTTCCGGAAAAGATTCCCCGGAAGCATGCTTCTCCCGGGGAATTTTCAATGTTGAAGTTATTTGCGGTTCGGAATATGGATGGCTTTTTTGTCTACGGCAAGCGCGCATTCGCGTACCGCCTCTGCCACCGTCGGATGACAGTGGATGGTCTGGGTGAACTCCTCGAGCGTCGCCTCCAGTTTGATCGCCAGAGCAGCCTCTTCGATGAGCTCTGTTGCACTCGGCGCGAGAATGTGCACACCGAGGATCTCGCCGTACTTCTCCCCTGCGAGGATCTTGATCATGCCGTCCGTATGACCGGCGACCAGACTGCGTCCGTTGCCGGAGGTTGGGAACCTGCCCACCTTGTAGGCGATACCCAGTTCCTTTGCCCTTTCTTCCGTATATCCGACGCCCGCAAACTCCGGTCCCACGTAGGCGCAGGATGGGCTCTCTTCGGGATAGAAGCTCCTGTTGCCTCCCATGGCGTTCTCCGCTGCCGTCTCGCCCATGGCCATCGCCCCATGGGCGAGCATGAGCTTTCCGGTACAGTCGCCGATGGCATAGACGCCTGGAACACAGGTCTCCATCTTTTCGTCTGTCTGGATGAAGCCTTTCTCGACCTTCACGCCGGTCTTCTCCAGGCCGAGTCCTTCGGTTGCGGGGCCGCGGCCAACCGCCGCAAGAACCTGCTCGACTTCGAAGACCCTGCCGTTGTCGCAGCGGACGGTCAGTCCTTTCTCCGTCTTCTCAACCTTTGTCACGGCCGTGGAAGTCAGGATCTCCATTCCCTGACCTTCGAGCTTTGCCTGCAGAAGCGCGGTCAGCTCTCCGTCCATGCCGGGCAGAAGCTTCGGCTGCAGCTCAATCACCGTCACCCTGGCACCGTAACGCATATAGACACTGCCCAGTTCCAGACCGATGACTCCGCCGCCGATGATCAGCATGCTCTCCGGGATATGATCCAGAGAAAGCGCCGCTGTGGAGTCGATTGCGTATTCTTTCACGCCGGGGATCCCGGGGATGATGGGATAGGATCCGGCTGCAATGATGACCTTGTCCGCAGAATAGCTGTCAGAGCCCACCGCCACGGTCTTCGGTCCGGTAAACTTCGCCTCACCGGTAACGACCTTGACCTTGTTCGCCTTGCACAGAGCCCGGACCCCGGAGGTCAGCTTCTCCACCACGGAGGCGCGGAAAGCCTGGACCTTCTCCCAGTCGACCTGCACGTCCGCCCCGATGATGCCGATCTCGGCGCTGTGGGTCGCGGCCTCAAAGATCTCGGATGTGTGCAGCATGGCCTTGGTCGGCATGCAGCCGCGGTTCAGGCAGGTTCCTCCAAGCTTGTCCTTCTCGATGAGCGTTACCTTTGCGCCGAGCTGGGCAGCGCGGAACGCAGCCACATAGCCTCCGGGGCCGCCGCCCACCACGAGGACGGTGTTGCTCTCCGCCGGGGCTGCCGCCGGAGCGGGCGACGCATCCGCCGCTGCCGCGGTCCCGGTGCTCTGAGCGCTTCCTGCTGCGGGTACCGCCTCGCCGGCAGCGCCGACCCAGCCGACCACCGTCTTGCAGGGTACGGTCTCCCCTTCGGGCACAGCGATCGCCAGAAGTACGCCGTCCACGTCGGACTCCACCTCGTTTGTCAGCTTATCTGTCGCAACCGAGTAGATGATCTCCCCTTTTGCAATCGTATCGCCGACCTTCTTTTTCCACTCTTCAATGGTTCCCTCGGTCATGGTCAGGCCGAGCTTCGGCATGAGTAATTCCGTTGCCATCTTCTCTCCGCCTCCTTATGCCAGAATCAGGGCCGGATTCTCCATCAGGCTCTTCACGCGCTGCAGGAATTCCGCCGCAACGGACCCGTCAACCACACGGTGATCCGCGGTCAGGCTCAGGTTCATGATCGGCCGGATGCACATTTCGCCGTTGCGAACCACGACCTTGTCTTCCATGGTGTTGACGCCCAGGATTGCGACCTCCGGCTGATTGATGATCGGCGTGAAGCTCTCGATACCGTACATGCCGAGGTTTGTAATCGTAAAGGTTCCGCCCTGCAGTTTCTCCGGAGGCAGCTTTCCTTCCCGCGCAAGCTTCGCCAGTTCCTTGACCTCTTTCGAGATCTCCGTCAGGCTCTTCTGATCTGCATCCTGGATGTTCGGGACAACCAGACCGTTGTCCAGTGCAACAGCGACACCCATGTTCACATAGTGCTTGTAGATGATCTTGTTTCCATCCACCGAGCAGTTCAGCAGCGGGAACTCCGTAAGCGCCTTGGAGACAAACTTCACCAGAAGATCGGTATAGCTGACCTTGATCTCTTTCGCCTTGAGCTGTTCACGGTAGCGCTTCATCTCGGTCATGTCGATCCCCAGGTTGAAGGTGACGGTCGGCGAGGTCTGTACGGAGGCGAGCATGTTCTTTGCAATTGCCTTGCGCATGCCGCTCATGTTCTTGACTTCCTCGCGCTCGTCCGCGCTCTCCCCGGCCTCTGCCTTCTCGCGCGTCTCAGCGAGGTAGCGGAGAAGATCTTCTGCCAGGACACGGCCGTGTGCCGCCTTGACGTCCTTAAGGTTGATGCCGAGGTCCGCAGCAACCTTCGCGGCGAGCGGGCTTGCTTTCACGGCTTCTCCAGCGGGAGCTGCCGACGCTGCAGGGACAAAGCCCTCCACGTCCTTCGCAACCACAACGCCTTTATAGCCGGTCGCCGGAATCGCGGCAAGGTCAAAGCCTTTCTCTTTGGCAAGCTTCTTCGCATACGGCGTAGCAAGGACATACTCTCCCGCTGTATGCGCCGCAGCGGGCGCTGCGGTCTTCTGGCTTTCCTGTGCGGTGGCTGTCTGTCCGGCCCCGTCTCCCGCGGCCGCAGGAGCGGAAGGAGCATTTGCCGGAACCGCCTCGCCTGCAGCGCCGATCCATCCTACCACCGTCTTGCAGGGAACGGTCTCGCCCTCAGGAACCATAATCGCGAGGAGCGCGCCGTCCGTATCAGACTCCACGTCGTTCGTCAGCTTATCCGTCGCGACGGAATAGATGATTTCGCCTTTTGCGACCGGATCGCCGACCTTCTTCTTCCATTCATCAATCGTGCCCTCGGTCATGGTAAGGCCAAGTTTCGGCATTAATAATTCAGTTGCCATCTCTCCATCTCCTTACCGGACACGCTCACAGCACGCCCTTGATCCCTTTGACCAGATCTTCCGGATATACCCTGTACAGTTTTTCAAGAGTCGGGGCAAAGGGAATCGGCGTGAACGGAGCGCCGTAGCGCAGGATCGGTGCATCCAGATACTCCAGCGCTTCTTCTGCGACCGTTGCCGCAACTTCTGCCATCGCGCCGCCCTGCTTGACCGATTCGGCCACGAGGCAGAGCCGGTGTGTCTTCTTCACGGAGTTCAGCACGCATTCCTTATCCCAGGGGGACAGGGTGATCAGGTCGATCACTTCTGCCTGAATCCCGTCTTTGGCAAGCTCATCTGCCGCTGCGCGCGCATTCTTCATGCCAATGGAATAGGAAACGATCGTGATGTCCCTGCCCTCTCGCTCCACTCTTGCTTTGCCGATCTCGTAGGGCACCTCGTCTTCCTTCTCGGGAACCTCTCCGCTCTCCTTGTACAGCACCTTGTTTTCAAAATACAGTACCGGGTCGTCACACTCGATCGCGGCCTTCAGAACCATCTTTGCGTCATAGGGATTGGAGGGCGCCACGACCTTGATACCGGGAATGTGAATAAAGAAGCTCTCCACGCTCTGGCTGTGCTGCGCCGCACCGCCGCCGGCAAGTCCGTCCGGGGCGCGGAGTACCAGAGGGATCTTCGCCTGTCCGCCGAACATATAGCGGATCTTGGCCATCTGGTTGAGCACTTCGTCCATGCAGACGCCGATGAAGTCGGCAAAATGCATATCGACCACCGGGCGGGCGCCGCCCAGTGCTGCGCCGACGCCGCCGCCGACGATGAAGGTCTCGGAAATCGGGGTGTCGATGACTCTGCCCGGGAACTGATCGGGCAGGCCCTTGAACTGACCGAAGATTCCGCCCTGACGGGCCAGGTCTTCGCCCATGACGAATACTTCAGGATACTTTTCCATTTCCTCGGCCATGGCCTCACGGGTCGCCTCGGAGAAAGTAATTTTACGCATGTTCAGACACCTCCCTTAATCTACGTAAACGTCTTTGTAGAACTCGGACTCGTCCGGGAACTCGCAGCTCACGGCATATTCCTTCGCCGCCGCAACCTTGGCGCGGGCAGCGGTCAGAATTCCGTCCAGCTCTTCCTGGCTGAAGTCAATGCCCTCCGGGCACTGGCTCTTAAAGAGCTTCAGCGGATCGGTCCGATGGAAGATCTCCATGGTTTCTTCTTTTTTACGGTAGAGCTCCGGATCACCGACAAAGTGGCCTTCGATGCGGTATGTCTTGGCTTCGATAAAGGTCGGTCCCTCTCCTCGCCGGGCTCTGTCGACCGCCTCCACAGCTGCGGCATAAACCTCAAAAACATTCTGCCCGTCCACCACCACGCCGGGCATGTTGTAGCCGTGGGCACGGTCCGAGATGTTCTCCACTGCCGTTGTGGTGCGGTACGGAGTCGTAGACGCCCAGCAGTTCATCTCGTTGACGAAGATGACCGGCAGCTTCCAGGCCGCAGCAACATTGGCGGCCTCATGGAAGGTGCCGCGGTTGGAGGCGCCGTCGCCGAAGAAGACAACGGAGACCGTGTCGTTCTTCAGGATCATCTTGCTGGCAAGCGCCGCGCCGGTCGCCAGGTTATAGCCGCCGCCGACCACACCGTTGGCACCCAGCATACCGACTGAGAAGTCCGCGATATGCATGCTGCCGCCCTTGCCCTTGCAGAGACCGTCGATTCTGCCGAAGATCTCCGCCATCATTTTATTTACATCCGCACCCTTGGCAATGCAGTGGCCGTGGCCGCGGTGAGTACTCTCAATAAAGTCCGTCGTACGGAGCGCTCCGCAGATGCCGGTGCCGATGGCTTCCTCGCCGATGTACAGATGAACGAAGCCCGGAATCTCGCCGTTCAGAAAGTCCTTCTTCACGGACTCCTCAAAGCAGCGGATGGTGCACATGGTCTCATAGAACTTTTTTGCTTGCTCTCTGGTTACTTCAGGCAATGTTCTCACACCTTTCTGATATTTCTTCCTGAGATTATAATTGTTGCGGGGAGAGGAGATAGACATCCATATCCTCACTGTACTCCCGCCTCATGGCAATCCCTTCGATTTCGCCGAGGACAATGTCCGCGGTCATGAGGACCTCTGTTCCTTCGACAAGATGTCCCCCGTAAGCTTTTCCGTTTTTGTCGCTCATGCTGATGTGAATGTGGAGGTTGATGCTGTTCTCTGCGTCGCTGCAGATGACACCCCCCGCGCCGGTGAGCTCAATCGTCTCATCCAATGCCAGAATCCGTCCGTAGCCGTAGCCGCATTTCTTCTCCGGCAGCGCTTCCACATCGCAGAATCGGACACACTTCAGGCTGCCGATTGCGCTGATCACCACACCGTTATGAATCTGATACTTCTCGCAGGCTTCCTGAATTCCGTTCAGCAGATCCGTCCCGGGTGCCAGGCGCACCACGACAACACGTCCGAGACGCCCTTCTGCCGCATTCAGCTGTTCACTCATAGCAGTCCACCCGTTTCTGTTCGGTCTGTTGGTCCTACCAAGCACTTTGGGAAATATGCCCTGTAAGAGAGCTCCCACAGGGCATATTTCAATTGTCAGATGCTTACTTTGTGAAAACGCTGATCAGTTCAGCCATCTGATCTTCGCTGAAGCCGTAGTCCTTCACGCAGGTGGCAGACCACTCGTCAGCGACATTGGCGGAGGCATCCTGGAAGGCCTTGACCTGCTCGTCATTGAGGTAGGTAAAGGTCACGCCGGCCTCGGTCCACTTGTCGATAACGACCTGGTCGCCTTCACGCTCCAGCTGGCGCTGCTGGGCAGCGGCCCAGGCACCGGCCTCGTCCACGAGAGCCTGGAGTTCCGGAGACAGGGAATCATACAGATCCTGGTTCATGCAGAAGAAGATGCAGTCATAGACACCGGTCCAGTAGGTGCAGAAGCTCTGAACGTCGCTGATGGAGCCGCCGTCAGCAGTGGGCAGCGGGTTCTCCTGGCCGTCATAGGTGCCCTGCTGCAGGGCGGTGTACACTTCGCCCCAGTTGGCAATCTGCCAGTTGGAACCCCAGTCGCCGTAGGCATAGGTCAGAACAGCGGTGTTCGGGATGCGGATCTTCAGGCCTTCCATGTCGGCAGGGCTCTTGATCTCATGCTTGCTGTTGGTGACATGACGGAATCCGTTCTCTGCAATGCCCAGCAGATGCAGGCCAAGGCCCTCAACGATGGGAGCCAGGGCTTCATAACCGGCACCGCCGGCGCCGAGCAGAGCGTCGACATCATCGGTAGATTCGAAGATGAAAGGCAGCGAGACGACGTTCAGTCTCTGGTCAAAGCCGGACATGATCAGGTTGGAGTGCGCACACATATCGGTGGAGCCATCGATGACAGCCTGGATTCCTTCCTGCTGGTTGCCGGCAGTGAGCTGGTCCTGCGCATAGACCGTGACGGTGATCTTGCCGTCGGTGCGGTCACTCAGATACTGGCCAAACTGGCGGCCCATATCGGCCCAGCAGGTGTTGTCCGTGGCGGAGCACGCAAAAGACCATTCCATCGGTTTGTCGACTGCTACAACGTCATCGGCAAAAGCGGTGGCGCCCAGCGCAGCGAGCATAGTCAGTGCGAGAACGATTGCTAAGAACTTTTTCATGATTTGCCTCCTGTTTATAGATTTATCTGAATCACACGGTGTGTGAAATCAGCAACGCGGGGTTCAGCCCAGAATCACCATGCTGAACCAGGGCACATAGGTGATGAGCAGCAGCGCTATGATACACGCGAGAATCATCGGCCATACCGCTCTGGAGATGCTTGTGATCGTGACTCGCGTCCTGTCGCGCAGTTCTCCCAGGCTGTCCGAAATACCGATTGCGACGAAGAGATTCACCCCCACCGGCGGAGTCACCTGGCCGATGGCAAGGTTCACTGTGGCGATGACGCCGAAGTGGATCAGGTCTATCCCGAGCTGCTGGGCAACAGGCGCCATGATGGGGATGAAGATGTACATGGCGGAGTTGGCATCCACAAAGCAGCCTGCGATCAGGAAGATGATATTGATGATAATCAGGAAGACGTATTTGTTTCCGGAGACCCGCAGCAGCAGCGCCTGCGCAGCCTTGGAGATGCCGAACTTCATACAGACATAGGAGAAAACCGCTGCCGTGCCGATGATCAGCATGATGGAACCGGTAGTCTTGCCGGAGTCGACCATGATCTTGATGAAGTTCTTCAGCTTGATCTCCCGATAGATGAAAACACCCACGATCAGCGCATACACCACAGATACGGCCGCCGCTTCGGTCGGGGTAAAGACGCCGCCATAGATCCCGCCGAGAATGATAACCGGGACCAGGAAGCCCCACAGCGCCTGCAGAAACGTTTTTCCTCTGTGGGCCCAGCTGGAGCGCTCACGGCTCGCCTTGATCCCCCGCTTCCTCACTTCGATCCAGACGATCACGATCAGGGCCAGCCCCATCATAATGCCGGGGATGATACCTGCCATAAACATGTTGCCGACGGATACGCCCGTGATGGAAGCATAGACGACAAACGCGATGGAAGGCGGTATGACAATGGCGATCGATGAGGCCGCCGCCATCAGGGCCGAGGCAAACGGCGCCGAAAAACCTCCGCTGTTGATCATGGCCGGAATCAGGATGATGCCCAGTGCCGCAACGGTCGCAGGACCGGAACCGGAGATCGCACCGAAAAACATCGCGACAATGACACAGACAATGGCGATACCGCCTTTCTGGTGTCCTACGCAGTCATCGATAAAGTCGATCAGGCGGCGGGAGATGCCGGCCTCTGCCATGACGTTGCCGGAGATGACAAAGAAAGGAATGGCCAGCAGCAGGAACTTCGCCATGCCGTTATAAAGGTTTGTCGGAATGACGGTGAACTTGGTTCCGCCGTACAGCATGGCAAAGACGGAACTCAGGCCAAGGCTCGCAGCGATCGGGACATTCAGAAGGAGCAGAACAAAAAAGCTGCCAAACAGAATAAAGTTGATCATGCCTCAGACTCCTCCTTCTTCACGGGTTCCGGGTCCTGCATGCAGGAGGCCTGCTCGGTCAGAATATCCATCATATATTCGATCGAGTGAAGAATCAGCAGGATACCGCCAAGGGGCAGCGCCGCCATAAAATATCCCTCCGGAATCAGAAGCGAAGCCGTAAGCTTGTGCTGGTGCAGAAGCGTCGCGGTCTTGTCCCATCCTGTATAAACGATCACAGCATAGAATGCGATGCTGATCACTGTAAATACGACGGCCAGGATCTTTTTTCCTTTCTTTCCGGAGAGGTCAAACAGCAGCGAGAGACTGATCAGGCTGCCGCTGCGGGCGCAGAGCGCGCAGCCGCACATGATCATCAGGACGAAAATGTTGACCGTGAGTTCCTCGGTATAAGCCAGTTTGCCGTTTGAAAGATAGCGTACGCAGACATTTGCGAAAGCAATCACCGTGATGACTACACCGATGATGACCTGAATGGCCGACTCGAGATAGCCGAGCACGTTCATAATCTTCTTATAGACCTTCATTCCATCATTCCCTTCCCGTAGCTTTCCGGAATTGGTATTATGGTCCTACCAATTGTCGAAATCATTTTACATCTTTCCCTCAGAATCTTCAAGTAATTCTGCTTCGGCAAAAGGGCGAAATATCATCCCGTTTTTTGTGGAAAAGCACCAAAGCCGATTCGAAGATTTCCCGATCTCCACTTTACAAATTGTTCTGTTCGCCTTATAATCCTACCATGAGTGTGAACAGAAACAAAACTGCATACGGTCTGACCCGCTCCCAGGAGCGCGCGGCAAGCCGCTTTTTCGGGAAGCATGTGACTCCTGAGAAGGCAATTGTCACCCTGGTCTTTTCTCTTCTTGTAAGCGCCGCGCCGATGCTTCTCGGGCTGAGGCTGTGGAATGAAATCCCCTCTGTTGTCGAAACCGGATTGATCGGCCCCGGCGGAGAAGATGATTCGCTGCCCCGGGCGGTGCTTGTCTTCGGGATTCCCGGGCTGATGTGTGTCCTGAACCTGATCTGCCACGTACAGCTCTGGCTGCATCAGAAAGCCCAGCGCGTTCCGCCTGCTTCCGTACGGTTTCTCGGACGCTGGAGCCTTCCGGTGATCTCGGTTCTTCTCTCGTCTTTCTGGATTCTCCGGGCTGCGGGAGAGAGCACGGATCCGGTTTTTTTCCTTCCCTGCATGCTCGGGCTGCTTCTCATTCTCTCCGGATCGCATTTCTTTGACTGTCCCCCGGGATCCCGCGCCGCATTCCGTCTGGCCTCCATCCGCTATCGGGAGGAAGCCTGGCGGAAGACGCATCGAGCCGCAGGCGTCTGCTGGATGCTCGCCGGGCTGATCGTTCTCCTTGGCCGCTTCCTCTGCACGTCGTTCCCGTGGTATTCCGGGGTCGCGGTACTGGCGCTTCTGCTCTCTGAGTTTCCGGCCGCAGCATATTTTTCCCGCACATAGTCTTCCCTTTCAAAAACCCCACAAAAAATACAGACTGTTCACGCGGAGGCCGGAGCCCCAATGTGAACAGTCTGTTTTTTATCACTCCGTATGGACTACTTCTCGGTATTGATATTGTAATGCTCGATGATCTTCAGGTGCCGTCCCATCTCGTAAGCAGCGAGCTCTTCATCCCGCTCCCGTACTGCCTCATAGATCCTGCGGTGCGCTTCCGCCGTCTTTCCGTGGTATTCCTCCCGCTCAAAGAATCTCGTCCGCAGTTCCATGATCAGGTTCTGGACATATCCCATTGTCGTTGCAAAGATGGTGTTGTGGCTGGCCATCGCCAGATTGATGTGAAACTCCACGTCCGCCTGAAAGTCCGTTGCGTCTCTCTCCAGACGCTCTACGGAGCTCCGCAGCCGTTCCAGGTCTTCCTCGGTCGCGCGCTGGCAGGCCAGCTTTGCAATCTCCCGCTCGTTGATCTGGCGGAATTCCATAAAGTCCTCGAAGGTGTCCTGAGAATACGAAAGCTCGATCAGTGAACGTGCATTTCTGAAGTAATCCGCGTTTTTCACCAGGATCTTTCGGTTGCCCCGGTTTTCAACAATTCCCATGAAGTTCAGAACGGAAAAGCATTCGCGAAGAGAATTCCGCGAGATTCCCAGCGCTTCGGCCAGATCCCGCTCCGGCGGAAGCTCATCCCCCACCCGGATTTTTCCGGCCTCGATGGCTTTCACCAGGCTGTCCATGACCAGCTCGGGCACCCGGATCGCATTGTTCTGTATCTTTTCAAACTCCATTCCTGACCCCTCTTCTAATCTTTCTTATCTCCTGTGTCCCGCCGGGATCAGGACAGCAGCAGTCGCAGGAAGCTCTCTCTTGTCATCCCCGTAAAAAAACGATCTGTCCGGACTCCGTTCAGCGCATTCTCCAGATCCTCCCGTTCAAGCCTCACGCCCATCAGAACGGGCGCCAGCTGCTCCGGCTCCTCGGCACTGAAGAAATCCCCATAAAAACAAAGCTGTTCAATTCTTCCGTGTTCCAGCTCAAGCCGGGCCTCCACCGTTCCGCAACCCTCGATATGCTGTCTCTTGATCAGGCTGCACGCCGGAGAACGGCCGTAATTCCATTCCCAGGTGTCGTAGCGTTCCTTCCTAATCCTTTCGATCTTCGAGAGGTCTTTTCCCGTAAAGCAATATTCCTGTCCCGGTGTCTCCGCCAGAAGCTGGTCCAGCAGCAGCGTCCGAAATTCCGCAAGGCTGCAGTTCTCCCAGAGATAGGGCCGGATACAGGTCACCCTGCTTCTCACGGATTTCAAACCCTTCGACCGGATCTTTTCCTGATCCACCTGCAGGACCTTCTCCAGCACGGTCAGGTCGGAGTCGAACAGCAGCGTACCGTGGTGCAGTACTCTTCCGCTTCGCATATACTGGGAATTGCCGGAGATCTTTTTCCCGTCGACCGTCATATCATTCCGACCGTTGATCTCCGCCGGAACCCCCATCCGCTGAAGCGCAGCGGCCACCGGCTCGCAAAACAGCTTCAGGTTCAGATTTTCGATCTCTCCGGCATCCGTGATGATGGAGTAGTTCAGGTTGCCCAGATCGTGATAGACTGCTCCCCCGCCGGAGAGGCGACGGACCACCCGAATTCCGTTTTCATCGACATACTTCTTGTTGATCTCCGCCAGTGTGTTCTGGTATTTCCCGATTACGACCGTCCTGTCATTCTGCCAGAGCACGAGCCAGGAGCGATCCTGCGGCAGCGAATCGAACACGTACTGTTCCGCAGCCAGATTGAATGCAGGGTCTGTGGTGTCGAGATTGATCCAGCAAAAGTCAGGCATTCATCTGCTCTCTTTCCATCACCGAGATCACCTTGCAGACCCTTTCCGCCATCACACGGTGCCCGTCGCCGTTCAGATGAAGCCCGTCCAGTCGCAGTTCGGCCCGCGCGCGGCCGCTTCTGTCCCTGAAATCACCGCGAAAGTCTATGCTTCGCACACCGAAGGCATCGCAGAAGCGTTCCAGCCATTCTTCGTATTCCCGAATTTGTGCCGCAGCCGAGGCAAAATCCACCGCGTTCACCCACGGCGCAGGATACGTCCCTTCCGCAAGTCCCGGTCCGATGGCCACCAGAGGCATCTCGCCCGCTGCAAAGAGCTGGTGCACCATCGCTGCCATATTCTCTCTCGCCCCTGCGCTGTTGCCGGAAAAGAAGATATCATTGTACCCGCCCATCAGCAGAAAGCAGCGTTCATCCCTCCGGCCGGCCGTCTCACGCATAATCTCCCGCATCCGCACCAGCATGCCTCCGGTCGTGTCGCCGCAGACCCCATGGTTTGTCAGCGTCCATCCGCTTTTTTCCGCAGCCAGTGTCGTCCAGCGCTGTCCTCTGCTCACGCCGTAGCCGTAGGTCAGGCTGTCTCCGATGCAGATCATGTTCATGGTTCAATGCCCCTCTCCTGCGTCTTCCGGTCTGATTTTATGAGCTTTTTTTCGCAAAGTCAAGATGAATCTTTTTCCTGCATTTCTGTTTACATTTCCGGTGCTTTGCGCTATAGTTAGAAAAGAGCCTGCAGGCTCAATACACTTAAAACGGGATTTATGAATGATGAAAACATCTGCGTCGTCAGAGCGCCGTGGCTCTGATTTTATATTCTGTATCCCCTGCCTCTTCGGTCTGGAAGGTCTTGTTGCGGATGAACTGCGCCATATGGACATGCAGGATGTCCGGGCTGAGGACGGCCGGGTTTTCTTTTCGGGAAGTCTCTATGACTGCGCACGGGCAAATCTCGGCCTGCGCTGCGGCGAGCGTGTCCTTCTGGTGCTCTCGGAGTTCGAGGCCAGATCCTTTGACGAGCTCTTTGAGGCCGTCAAGGCAATCCCCTGGGAGAATATTCTTCCGAAGGACGCTGCGTTTCCGGTCGCCGGCTACAGCCTGGATTCAGCGCTTTTTTCCGTACCGGACTGTCAGAGAATCATCAAGAAGGCCGCCGTCGAGCGCCTGAAAACGAGATGGCATCTGGAGCGCTTTCCGGAGGCAGGAGCGGAATACAGGATCCGGTTCGCCATCCGGAAGGACCGGGTTCAGATCGCCCTGGACACTTCCGGTACCCCTCTGCATAAGCGGGGCTACCGTCCCGCTCATACGGAGGCCGCCCTGCGCGAGACCCTTGCCGCAGCCATGGTAAAGCTCGCCCGCTATCGGGGGAAAGGTGATTTTTGCGACCCCTTCTGCGGCAGCGGAACCATAGCGATCGAAGCCGCTCTCGCCGCGGTGAACCGCGCTCCAGGTATTTACAGGAGCTTTTCCGCAGAGCATTGGGCGTTCTTCGACCCCGCCCACTGGCAGCGGGCGCGGAGCGAAGCGGTCGTAGCGGAATACCGCGGAGATTATCACATCTTCGCCTCGGATCTTGATCCCCGGGCTGTGCAGATCGCTCAGGAGAATGCGGTCAGAGCGGGTGTGGATCACCTGATCGATTTCCGTGTCGCAGATGCGACCTCCTTCAGCCGCGAGACCGAGCGCGGCGTCATTGTGACCAATCCTCCGTACGGCGAGCGCCTTCTCGATCTGCAGCAGGCGGAAGAGATTTATCGGAAGTTCGGCGCTGCTCTGGACCGCATCCCGGGCTGGTCCCTGTATCTGCTCTCCTCCGATTCCGAATTTGAACGCTGTTTCGGGAAGCCTGCGGACAAACGCCGAAAGCTCTATAACGGCATGATCAAATGCGATCTCTATATGTATTTCAAAAACGAGGCGAAGAAATGAAGTATCTGTTTATAGTCAATCCGACCGCCGGTGGGCACGATGCCACGGATGAGATTCGCGCCCGTGCGGAGCAGACCTTCCGCAGCCGCCCGGAGTCCTATGAGGTGTACGTAACCCGCGGCCCCCGGGACGCCACACGGAAGATCTGCGAGGAGGCGGAATCCGGTGAGGAGCTCCGCGTGTATGCCTGCGGCGGTGACGGCACCTTTAATGAGTGCGTCTGCGGCGCCGCCTTGAAGACGAATGTTGCAGTCTGCCCCTTCCCGACCGGCACCGGCAACGACTTCTGCCGCATGTTCGGCCGGGATGCCGCCAGATTCCGGGATCTGAATGCGGTTGTGAACGGCAGCATTCATCCCATTGATCTCATCTCCTGCAACGGCAGTTACAGCGCCAACATCTGCTCTGTCGGCATCGATGCACGGATCGGTACCGATGTTCATAAATACACCGGCATCCCGGTCATCGGCGGTGCCGGTGCCTATGTGATCTCCGCCGTCGTCAACGCCGTCCACGGAATCGCTACCGAGATGCGTATCCGCTGCGGTGGACGCAGCTTCTCCGGTAAGCACACCCTGGTCTGTATCTGCAACGGCCGCTTTTACGGCGGCGGTTTCAATCCGTCCACGGGAGCCCTCCTGGACGACGGTATTCTGGATATCTACATCGCCAAAAAAGTCTCTCTCTTCAACTTTGCCCGTCTGATCGGCATGTATGCCAAAGGAAGAGTGGACGAGCTTCCGCAGTATGCCACACACATGCGCGAGACCGAAATCGAGATCGACTTTGACAGGGAAGACGTTGTCAACCTCGACGGAGAAGCCCTGTATACCTCCGCTGTCCGCATCAGGCTCCTGCCGAAGGCGATGAATCTGATCCTGCCGGAGGGGATGCCCATCGGCTCTGAGAACTTTCCGATCTCAGCCTCGCGATAAAACCTCGTAACAAAAAATTTATAAATTTTTCGGCAAATTCACCCTCTGGGGACTTGAAAAAAATTAAAAACGTGCTATGATATGCATCGTTAGCACTCAGGGGTTTTGAGTGCTAACGATCTTGACTTTTGTATATCATTTTTCTTGGAGGTTATGAATATGAAGCTCAGACCCTTAGCAGACAGAGTCGTTCTCAAGCAGAACGAAGCCGAAGAGCGCACTGCTTCCGGCATCTACCTCACCTCTTCCGCCCAGGAGAAGCCCGAGGTTTACGAAGTCGTCGAAGTCGGCCCCGGCGGTGTGGTTGACGGCAACGAGGTCACCATGATTGTCACCCCCGGTCAGAAGGTTCTGGTCGGCAAATATAGCGGAAGCAAGGTCAAGCTCGAGGAGCAGGAATACACCATCGTCCGCCAGAGCGACATTCTCGCAGTGATTGAGTAATATCTATCGAGTAATTCAGGAGGATTAAGAATTATGGCAAAGCAGATTATTTACGGTGAAGAAGCCCGCAAGGCCATTGAGCGCGGTGTAAACCAGCTCGCCGATACCGTTAAGATTACCCTCGGACCCAAGGGCCGCAACGTTGTCCTCGACAAGAAGTACGGCACTCCGCTGATCACCAACGACGGTGTGACCATCGCCAAGGAGATCGAGCTTGAGGATGCCTTTGAGAACATGGGCGCCCAGCTCATCAAGGAAGTTTCCACCAAGACCAATGACGTCGCCGGTGACGGTACCACCACTGCTACCGTCCTCGCCCAGGCGATGATCACCGAAGGCCTGAAGAACCTGGCCGCCGGCGCCAACCCCATGGTCATGAAGAAGGGCATCCAGAAGGCCGCCGCCGAGGCAGTTGAAGCTGTCAAGGCCGTCTCCAAGCCCATCACCGGTTCCAAGGATATCGCCCGTGTCGGCACCATCTCCTCTGGTGACGAGCTCATCGGCTCCCTGATCGCCGAGGCCATGGACAAGGTCAGCCAGAACGGTGTCATCACCATCGAAGAGTCCAAGACCGCCGAGACCTACAGCGAGGTCGTCGAAGGCATGCAGTTTGACCGCGGCTATCTCAGCCCCTACATGGTCACCGATCCCGACAAGATGGAAGCCGTCATCGACGACGCCCTGATCCTGATCACTGACAAGAAGATCTCCAACATTCAGGAGATTCTCCCCCTGCTCGAGCAGATCGTCAAGACCGGCCGCAAGCTCCTCATCATCGCCGAGGACGTCGAGGGCGAAGCCCTTGCCACCATCATCCTCAACAAGCTGCGCGGCACCTTCAACTGCACCTGCGTCAAGGCCCCCGGCTTTGGCGACCGCCGCAAGGAGATGCTCCAGGATATCGCCATTCTGACCGGCGGCCAGGTGATCTCCAGCGAGCTTGGCATGGAGCTCAAGGATGCCGACATGTCCATGCTTGGCCAGGCCCATCAGGTCAAGGTCACCAAGGAGAATACCGTCATTGTTGACGGCGCCGGTGACACTGCAGAAATCCGTGCCCGTGCCGCTCAGATCGAGCGCCAGATCGAGACCACCACTTCCGACTACGACCGTGAGAAGCTCCAGGAGCGTCTTGCAAAGCTCTCCGGCGGCGTAGCCGTCATCAAGGTCGGTGCTGCCACCGAGACCGAGATGAAGGAGAAGAAGCTCCGCATCGAGGATGCGCTGAACGCCACCCGCGCCGCTGTCGCGGAAGGTATCGTGGCCGGCGGCGGTTCCGCCTATATCGTCGGCGCCAAGGCTGCCGAAAAGCTGGTCGCCACCCTCGAGGGAGATGAGAAGACCGGTGCCGCCATCGTCGCGAAGGCTCTGAAGGCCCCGATCATGCAGATCGCCGCAAACGCCGGCGTCGAGGGTGCCGTCATCCTCAACACCGTCTCCGGCAATGAGAACGCCAACTTCGGCTACGATGCCGCAAACGACAACTACGGCGACATGATCGAGCTCGGCATTGTCGATCCGACCAAGGTCTGCCGCAGCGCAATGGAGAACGCCGCTTCCGTCGCTTCCATGGTCCTCACCACCGAGAGCCTGGTCGCCGACATCCCGGAGAAGAATCCTCCGATGCCTGCCAACCCCGATATGGGCGGCATGTATTGATCGGCAGCGATCCAGCGCAGAAACACAATAAGCCAACCTCAAGGCCGATGCATCAAAAACGCACCGGCCTTTTGTTTTCTTCTGCCGTTCTCTCCAGTATATAACACCTCATGGTGGGTAGTGTCAGGTGTTTACACGAGGTTTCTTAATACTGGGATCTTTTTTAATCCTAAACAAAGCAGCATACATAGTATTACTATTAAAGCAGCATACACCAAATTAAAAGGCAGATTGCAAAGAAAGCTTATCTCAAAAATCCACGGGCGTGTACTCCGAATCAGCAATTCATGTATAAAATAGATCCCCAGCGTATTTCGAGATATCTCCCGGATCAGTGGGATATCCTTTTGAAAACTTAAGCTCAAAACATAAATGCATATTACGTTTATCAGCGTAAAAACTGACTGATATCCATTCCAGACAACGTCCCAGATTTCTTCATCAATTCTTATGCTGTAATACAATCCAATTACAAAAAGCAGGAAACATGAAAGCAGAATACCGGTTGCTGAGGCAGCAGTTCTCTCTCCCTTTGATATCGCAATAAGAGAATCTTCATATTCAAAAAAGATCCCGCCTGCACAGAAGTATACAAGTGTGTACCCGTAATTTCCAAAGAACGGGTTGAACATTGTAAAGAGCGGATAGTTTATTGTGGAAGGCAGATTTCGTGATACTGTGCTCAGAATCCCAAGGAGCTGGTTGATCAGGACAACGCCAAATGTCAGGAAAGCACAGGCTACGGTAAAGATCATAAATGCTCTTTTATTCATATCGAACAGCGCCTTCAGAGCGGGGAAAAAAATATAGATACAGACAAGGGCTCCGACGAACCAGTAAATATTCATCGCCCATGGAATAGACATATTCAGGATACTCATAACGATCGTTCTGATTGAAAAAGGCTCACGCGCAAGGAGGACATAGATCGGCATCAGGATTAGTGCCCAGAATACGACTAATACGATCAATTTGGTGGTTTTCCTTATGTGTTTCTTCAGGTCAAGAGGGCGGTTCAATAATAAATACCCATTAACAAAGAAAAACAGTGGAACACCTGTTGAAAGTATAGTATTGAAATAGTATAAAATTCGATTGGACACTGTTTTATCGGAAAACAGGTCGACGGAGTATAATGATCCATGAAATACCACAACGAAAAAGATTGCTATTGTCTTTAACAGATCAATATGCTCAAACCTGGTCTTATCATTTTTTATCAGCATTAGCCTTTTCCTCTTTCTTTTAAGCCGTGCAATACGCTCTTAAATAATACTTTCTCAAAGCTTGTCCGTCAAGAAGAATCTGCCCGTATAAGTCCATAATCGGTCGACGCCCGCTCCATTGCCATCTGCATAACGGGATGTAATCGGTCTGGTCTTCATCATTTCGATCAACAGCATCCGAAAACGCACAACGTGAATCGGAACTCTTAATCCGAGAAACGTGGCATTCTGCCACCCTCTCTTGACTTTTTCCTCTGCTCCCATTAATATAATTCAGTAGTTGAGAGTACCGTCTGCTGAGAATCGTGTAGCATTGGGCAAGAAAAGAGGAAAACAATTGTTTAGTTTTTATACCTCAACAACACTGCTGGTATGGCTTTCTCTGGGTGTGCTGAGCCTTCTGGTTTATGAAAATGCCAGAATACAGGCCAGGGACAAGCAAATCTTATTTCTCACGTACCTGCTGATTGCAGTCTCAGCCCTGGCGGAATACTGCGGTGTCTTCCTCAGTGGGAGGGAAAATATCTCAGGGAAGCTGATTCTGATCATCAAGACCCTGGATTACATACTGACGCCTATGGCCGGCGGCGCGATCATCCTTCAGCTCAGGCTGAAGAATCGATGGAACTGGTTTCTCGCCGGACTGATTGCTGTCAACACGCTCGTACAGCTTCTCAATCCCCTGACCGGCTGGATGGTACAGGTTGACGAAAGCAATGCATACCACCACGGTCCGCTGTATCCGCTCTATCTCGGTATGTGTTTCATCGTCATTGGTGTCGTAATACTGCAGTTTTTCCTGTATGGCCTTTCCTTCCGGCGCCAGAACCGGAAGTCTCTGAACGCTATCCTGATCCTGATTCTCGTGGGAATCATGATGCAGGAATTATCAGGTGGAGACAGCAGGACATCCTATCTTGCATTGACGATCGGAGCTGCGCTGATCTTCATTCACTATGTAGAGTTCGGCGCACAGTCAATGGACGACAGTCTGAGAAAGCAGCAGATTCAGCTCGATACGGACGCCTTGACCGGGGTCTACAGCCGTCTTGCCTACACCCTTGCACTGAGTGAGCTGGATGCAGCAGGGACATTGCCGAAGGATCTGGTCGTCTTCACGGTTGACATCAACGGGCTCAAAAAAGTCAATGACCAGATGGGCCACGAGGCAGGCGATGAATTAATACGCGGTGCGGCTGCCTGTATCACAAACACTTTTTATCAAAACGGGCGCTGTTATCGCACCGGTGGGGACGAGTTTGTCGTTCTGGCACAGATGCCTCGGGAGACGGTAACGAGTGCGAATGACCGCCTGCAGCAGGAGGCAGCGCAGTGGCACGGAGAGAATGTCCAGACCCTCAGCCTGGCCTCAGGCTATGCATTGGCTGCGGAGAACACAGAGCTGTCTGCGGAGAAGCTGGTCGTTGAGGCAGACAAAGCCATGTATGCTGCGAAGGCCGCATTCTACCGTCAGGCCGGAATGGACAGAAGAGCCCGCAGACCGTCATAACCGCGTCGTTCGCTTCCCACACAGATCATCATGACAGATCCAGGTAGGATTGATCCCCCCGCCTGGATCTGTTTTTCTTATGAGGTCTTTGAATGGCAGCAGCACCGTTACCCTGCGATGCTCTGATCAGCTCTGATTTGTGTCAGTTCTTTCTGTCTACTCAATGATACGTTATCAAAGCAGTATTGAATTCTTCATCTCTCTGTGGCATAATGCAGCAGTATTTCATGAAGCTTCGGAGTAAAAACAATCATGTCTGCTATTCGTTCCTTTGTCCGCCGTGAGCCTGTTCTTATTATCGCTGCCATCGCAGCACTGCTTACCTGCTTCTTTGTTCCTCCCGACAGGCTGTATCTCTCCTATTTCGACTTTCGTACCCTGTCTCTGCTCTATTGTCTCATGACCGTTGTCAACGGGCTTCGGCAGGCAGGTCTGTTTTCGCGCCTCGCCCATTCGCTGTGTGAGCGTGCCGCAAATCTTCGCAGCATCGCAGTTCTTCTGGTCAGCCTCTGCTTTTTCACATCCATGCTGATCACAAACGACGTTGCACTGCTGACCTTTGTTCCCTTCGCCGTTGTGGTTATGGGCATGGCGCATCATCAGCAGGAGCTGATCCATGTGGTCGTTCTTCAGACCGTGGCCGCCAACCTTGGCAGCATGCTCACGCCGGTCGGAAACCCACAGAACCTGTACCTGTATTCATTTTATGACATGCGCTTCGGAGAGTTTCTTCAGGTAACCTTTCCTGTGTGGATCGCCTCGCTGATTCTGCTGCTTTTGCTGTGCCTGATCTTCCGCAGGGACCATCTGGATCTCTTTCTCGGGGAAGCACCGGATCTCGAGCGTCGTCCCATCGTCCTGCACTCTGTGCTCTTTGCGGTGTGCCTTCTGGTCGTCCTGCGTGTCATTCCCTGGTACGTGATGCTGCTGGCAGTGGTTGCGGTACTGCTCTTCTTTGATCGCCGGCTGCTCCTGAAGGCGGACTTCATGCTGCTCCTGACTTTTGTCGCCTTCTTTATCTTTTCCGGGAATCTCGCCCGCATCGATCGCGTGGCTCTTGCAATCCGCCAAGTGATGCAGGGCCGGGAATACCTGACCTCGCTCCTCACGAGCCAGGTGATCAGCAACGTGCCCGCCGCTCTTCTGCTCTCCGGCTTCACCGACAGCTCCCATGCTCTCTTACTGGGCGTCAATGTCGGCGGACTCGGTACTCCGATTGCCAGCCTTGCGAGCCTCATCAGTCTGAAGCTGTATTCTCATTCGGAGCATTCCCACACCGGTCGCTTCCTGTTGGAGTTTTTGACCGTCAACTTTGCTCTGATCCTGATTCTCTCCCTCATAGCGGTCCGAATCGCATAATATAATTGTATAAGCCGCCGGCTTTTCGTCCAGATTTTTGCAGTCTGGATGAAAAGCCGGCGGCTTTGTTCAAAAGAATAAGGGAACCTGAAGGCCCTTGGGTATAGAAGCGGATTTACCGTATTTCCTGCCTGCCTCACTTCTGATTGCTGAATTGCTTTGCACGCAGGGCAATCTGTTCCAGCTCCTCCCGCGGGAGTTCCGGCAGACGTTCCAGCTTGTCCATGAGTGCCATCAGTGAATCCTTTTGACGAAGCGCCGTGATCTGGTTGAAGTAATTCACCACCACGCCTGTAACCAGAGCGATCACAAGAGCCGCGCTGATGGACAGCAGGACTGACAGCAGCCGTGACAGGAAATGCTGGGCGACAACATCACCGAAGCCGATGGTGGTCACCACCGCATAGCAATACCACAGTGCGTCACCGTATCGGTGTATTTCGGGTTCGCGCAGCCAGATCACCGCGGCACTGATAAAAAACTGAATCAGGAATCCACTCCAGATACTGTAGGCACCGGTTTCACGCAGAACGCGCCGCAGGATCTGCAGACGTCTCAAACCTGGCTGTTCCTTTCGCTTTCTATGGCGTCCTTGACGGCATCGGCTGCGCTGCCGAGAATGATCAGGTCAAAGCCGGCCTGGATGAAGTACCAGCCGATCAGAACGCCTGCCGTCATCGCGGTCAGGACAGGGTGAGCAAAGGAATAGATACCGGCCACGATGCCGAGAACGCCCACAATAACGCCCCAGTACCAGCCCTTGCGGGCTTCGCGGAGCCGGATGGACACGATGATGGACACAATTCCCTGTATGATCAGCCAGGCAGCAATCATGATCAGCACCATACGGTCAAAGACCAGCGATTTGCCAGGATAAATGAGGCAGATAATGCCGACGATCACAGCCAGGACGCTGACGATCATCTCCAAGACTCCCGCCTGCTTTTTGAAGAACCGGATCAGGCCGACAATGCCGTATACCAGAAGCATGATGGAGATGTAATAGCCCGTGGAAAGGAAGGTGGCCAGGGGGGTAAACATGCAGGAGAACCCGCCGATAACCAGCAGTATGCCGAGAATAATACTGAGAACTGTCATAATGATTTTTCCTCCTCTTTTCTTGAAACAAGGTATTCGTGACACAGAAAGCACAGACCGCTTTCATTTTTTTACGTTCCGTTCTTTCCGCGCCGCCTATTGTAACAGCTTTCTTTTTGGATGTAAAGTCTGATTCATATAAAAAAAACGACAATCACATCTGTATCAGCGTTTGTTATGCGGCAGCCAGATTCTCTGTGCCTCCGCCGCACGGATCAGTTCCTCCCGAAAGTCAGGATGCGCAACAGCGATCAGCGCCTCCGCCCGCTCCCAGGAACTCTTCCCCGCCAGGTTGACTGCCCCGTACTCAGTTACAAGGAAGAACACCTCGCTGCGGGGTGTGGTGACAATATCCCCCTCAAAATGCGGCAGGATACGCGAGCGACGCACGCCCTCTCTGTCTAAATAGGAGGAGCTCATGCAGAGGAAAGAACGGCCTCCCTTTGCAGCTGTCGCACCGTTGACGAAGTCAAGCTGTCCCCCTGTCCCGCTGATCTGCCGCAGGCCGGCACTTTCGGCGCAGACCTGACCGTAGAGGTCAGCCGCAAGGCAGCCGTTAATCGAGATCATGTTGTCATGCTGCGCAATGACCGGGATTGCATTTACATAGTTCAGCGGGTAGCCGATCAGATCGGGGTTCCCGTCAATCCATTCATAGAAAGCCTTTGAACCGATTGCGATCCCCATTACTCCCACGCCGGGATGCAGGCTCTTACAGCGGTTGGTCAGTTTCCCTGCCCGGTGCAGCGACAGATACCCGTCGGAGGCGAGCTCCGTATGCATGCCGAGATCCCGGAGGTCGGATTCCGCGATCAGTTCCCCGATTGCGTTCGGCACGCCCCCGATGCCAAGCTGGATCGTTGCCCCGTCGCAGAGATACGGAAAGATATGGCTCGCGATCTGCTTTTCCAGTTCGCTCGGCGGCGTTGGGTTCATCTCCCACAGCGGACTTCCCGGCGTCTCAACGACAGCATCCACTTTGGAGAGCGGAAGCTTCGCCGCTTCGCCGCTGACCCGCGGCAGGGCCGGATTCACCTCGACGATCAGATGTCTGGCGCAGTCTGCGATCGTGCGGGTCACACCGACTGTTCCGGAGAGGTTAAAGTTTCCGTCCTCATCCATCGGGGCTGCCGAGATCATCGCAACATCGACCTTGAGGAAACTCCTGTAATACCAGTCCATGTTCCGGAAGACCATCGGTGTGAAGTAGGCGCGCCCCCGGTCACAGAGGCGGCGCTCATAAGCCGAGCAGTGCCAGGTGTTGTAGATGAAGTGTTCCGTCTCCGGGTCGCACTCGACCACGTTAACCGGCCCCTGCATCAGGTTGCCGCGTACTTTTACGCTGTGCAGTTCTTCCCTCCGTTTTGCCAGGGCGGCGTCCAGCGCAGC
This sequence comes from Oscillospiraceae bacterium, assembly GCA_024697625.1. Taxonomy (GTDB): domain Bacteria; phylum Bacillota; class Clostridia; order Oscillospirales; family Oscillospiraceae; genus Limivicinus. The sequence goes on along the minus strand of JAILFJ010000154.1, from coordinate 2,093 downwards.
GGGGTATGAGTTATTTGTACCGTAGTCAACCCAGTCGCCGCTTTTTACAGCTCTCACTGCTTCGTCTGCCGTCCTGAGCTTGGAACGGTACTGTTCAAGTAGATTCATGATCTTGTTCCTGTTTCTTTCTGTTCCTGTTTCTTTCTGTTCCTGTTTCTGAAGACTCCAGGTCCCGTGAAAATCTGACAGACGCTTTCGTCCTCCTGTGAGGATTCTCTGCGGCAGATCATCACTCACCGTCAAAAATGCATATGGATAAACGTGTCACTCCATGTTATAATGAGAAAGTCTTTATATAGAGGACGAGCTTTCACGGTTTCTTTCGCTGTCACATAAAAAAAAGGAGAACCGCTCATGCAGCAATATAAAATGCTATTGTTATCCGTCATCCTGGTGCTCTGCACCCTTGCGGTGCCGAAAGCCGCAGCAGAATCTGTACCTCCCCAGGACGAGGTTAAGACACCTGCGGCTGCAGAGCTTCACTTTCCGGATGGAAGCACCCACAATACAGACGAGATGCAGCTTTATCTTCCCGGGCTGGTACATGCCGATGCCCGCGCCGTTGCGGAGCTGCTGAAACAGATGCCTGCTCTGGAACTGATTGATCTCGGCACGGATGGCGCCTGGACCGAGAGCGGACGGGCGGAGCTGAACGCGCAGACCGCCTCCGTAAAACGCCCGGAAGCCGCGACCCGTGACCTCGACTGGGCCGATCTCCGCCTGCTTCAGGAGGCCGCCCCACAGGCAGAGCTCGTCTATCGCTTCGTGCTCTTCGGGCGTTACTTCACCACGCTGGATGAAGAGATGGACCTCAACCACAGCCCCATGAACGACAACGGCCGTGAAATCCGCGAGATTCTGCCGCTGATGCGGCACTGCAGGCGTCTGGATATGGACAGCTGCGGTGTCCCCTCGGTGACTATGGCGCTCATCCGGGACGAGTATCCCGAGATGGAAGTGATCTGGCGCATCTGGTTCGCCGATGACATGTTTACCATGCGGACCGATTCCGAGCGTCTCTGGTGTGCCAATCACTATCCGAACATGACAGACAACTGTACGCAGGAGCTCAAGTACCTCACAAAGCTCCGCCTCCTGGATCTGGGACATAACCTCGACCTGCACGACTGGAACTTCATCCGTTATATGCCGGATCTTGAAGTGCTGATCATCACTGCCAGCGGCTGGAACACTCTTGCCATGCTGGAGAACTGCACCAAGCTGGAATACCTGGAGATTCTTCCCGCCGGCCATATCGAGCTGGACCTGCATCCGCTTGCCGGGCTGCAGAATCTCGAGCATCTGAACATGTGCGGTATGGGCAAAACCACCGGATGGGAAGTCCTTCTGGGTATGCCGAAGCTCAAGCGGCTCTGGATCGGCGCCGGTACTGCCCAATACTTCCCTGAGGGTGCGATGGAGCAGATCCTGGAGGCCCATCCCGATACTCAGATCATCTATAAAGAGGAAAGCTCCGCCGTAGGATACTGGCGTCACAATCCGGACGGAAGCGTTCCGGAGCGCTATACCCTGCTGAGGCAGCAGTTTGAATACGACCGCTGGCCTGAGGTCGCTCCCTATCCCTATAACGATCCGAAGTATTATCCTTCTTGGGGCAGATAGGCGACATTGCGGGGACAGTATACCACAGCTGCTTCTCTCTCTTCAACATCTTTTACGGTCCGCAGAGAAGACAATTCCCTGCAGCCGGAATCCTCTCGCCCCTCTTACAAAACACAAAACGATCCGCCCTGTCAGCCGGAGAGCCTGCAGGGCGGATCGCTTAAATATAGCTCACAGCAGTACAATTAGTCAATACAAATTTATTCAGATTGTCAGATTATAAAACAGGCACACTCCAAAACAGAGTGTGCCTGTTTTATAAAAGAGCGATTATATTACTCGTTGATGCCGATAACAACACCGGAGCCGACGGTACGGCCGCCCTCACGGATAGCGAAGCGAAGGCCGTTCTCGATGGCGATCGGGGTGATCAGCTCGACGTCCATGTCGACGTTGTCGCCGGGCATGCACATCTCAACGCCCTCGGGCAGGGAGATGACGCCGGTCACGTCGGTGGTACGGAAGTAGAA
>JAILFJ010000117.1 GCA_024697625.1 Oscillospiraceae bacterium | reverse complement strand
CTCGACAGAGGGTTTGTATTGTTGCGCTCGTTTTGAATGAATCTACTTCGTTCAGCACGTTATTGCAGAGAACTCGCATTGGTTTTTCCGTGAAAATCATGCGAGCATATTTTGGTAAGGGAGTTTCACGGATTCAGGTTATTTACAGCATATTCTGGAAGCAGAGGGGTATCCGGTGGTCCTGGTCAGCGGTGTTCCTTCTTTCTGTGCTGCTGCAGCGCGCCTGAATCTTCCCCTGACAGAGTGGGACGAGCCTCTGCACGTGATTCCGGCTGTCCACAGGACCGAGGCCGCACTGAATCAGCCGGGAACCTATGTGCTGATGAAGTCCGCCAGCCATATAAATGCAGTCAAGGAGCTGCTCACACGATACGGACGGGAAGCCTCTGCCGTGCTGAACTGCGGGATGGAAAGCGAGAGCGTCTGTCGCAGTGTGGAAGAGATCCCTGATGATGCCGGATACTTTACCCTGATCGTCTCCAGGGAACATGACTGAGCTTTGAATACCGATATCTTCTTTCGCCTGGAGGCTGCGGGGAAATGCATATCCCGATCAATGTCAGCAGCGACAGGGAAAAATGCGACTTTTGTTTCCCCGGCATTGCCATATGAGACTGATGAAACTCCGTAGTTCTCAGTAATTCCCAGATTCGTGAATTTGCACATTTTTATTACTGCAAAATATGCAAACTTGCCAAAAACCGGAATAGGCTGTGAAAAACTCTTTACAAACCCCGGAAGATGGATTAATATTTAAACATCCTACATAGGATATTTTAATTCGGAGGTGTATTCCCATGACTGTTGACGAACTCTCCCGCATTGCCAACCGTCTCCGTCTGGACGTGGTGGAAACGGTTCACGACGCCGGTGACGGTCATCCCGGCCCCTGCATGTCGATCGCAGATATCATGGCCGTTCTGTTTTTTGATGAGATGAAGCTCGACCCCGCCAATCCCCGCTGGGCGGAGCGCGACCGCTTTGTCCTCTCCAAAGGGCACGCCTGCCCCATTCTTTATGCCGCGCTTGCGCGCAAGGGCTATTTCCCCGTTGAAGAGCTGAAGGGTCTCCGCTCTCTCGACTCCTTCCTGCAGGGCCACCCCGATATGAACAAGATTCCGGGCGTGGATACGGTCTCCGGCTCTCTCGGCAACGGCGTCGCCATCGGCGCCGGCATGGCGATGGGCTGCAGGATGCAGGGAATTGATAATAATGTATTCGTCATCGTCGGCGACGGTGAGGAAGAAGAGGGCATCATCTGGGAAGCCGCCATGGCTGCCGCAAAGTTCAAGCTCGGCAATCTCATCGTTTTCGCGGATCTGAACAACCACCAGTCCGGAGGGAAAGTCACCGAGCTCTCCAGCCTTTACCCGGTCGCCGACAAGTGGAAGGCCTTCCACTGGCATGTGCAGGAGATCGACGGGCACGACATCGGCCAGATTCAGGCCGCCATTGCCGAGGCGAAGAAAGTCACGGACATGCCCTCCTTCATCGCCTGCAAGACGCTGAAGGGCAAGAATATTCCCTATATGGAAGACAACAACGCCTGGCACAAGAGAGTGCCCACCGATGAAGAAGTCGAAATCGCGCGTGAAGCGCTCAGAGATAAGATCTGAGGGGGAGGAAGTACAATGGCTCTGAAATCTACAAGAGAAGCGGCGATGCTGGCCATCCAGGAGCTGGCCCGCGAGGATGACAAGATCGTGATTGTCTCCCCGGATTCTGTCGCAGCCGCACGTGCCACCAAGTTCCGCGAGGAGTTTCCCGACCGCGTGATCGAAGTCGGCATTGCCGAGCAGGATGCCGTCGACATCGCCGCCGGTCTTGCAACCACCGGGATGAAGCCGGTCGTGGTCACCTATGCCGGTTTTCTGACCATGCGTGCCTGCGAGATGATCCGTACCTTTGTCGCCTACCCCGGCCTGAACGTGAAGTTCATCGGCCTCAACGGCGGTATGCTCGGCGGCGAACGCGAAGGCGTCACCCATCAGTTCTATGAGGATGTGGGCATTCTGCGCAGCATGCCCGGTGTCAGGATCCTCACACCGGCGGACGGACAGCAGGCCTATCTCGCCGCAAAGGCCATGATGGAGGTCGAGGGTCCCTGCTATCTGCGTCTCGGCTCCGGACGTGAGCCCCAGGTCTTTGACGACGGCACTCCCTTTGCTTTCGGTAAAATCCGCGAGGTAAAGCGCTTCGGCGATGACGTTGCGCTCTTTGCTTCCGGTTTCATTATGGACCGCGCAATTGCCGCTCTGGAGCAGCTCCATGCAGACGGCATCAACGGCACGCTGGTCGATGTCTCCACCATCAAACCCATCGACGACGAGGGTGTCGCCGCGGTGCTCTCCCGCTGCGGATGCGCCGTCACGGTCGAAGACCACAACATCTATGGCGGGCTGGGAGATGCCGTCTCCGAGGTCGCCTGCAGGCTGAATCCCTGCCGTGTGCTCCGGGTCGGTCTTCAGGACAAATATCCCCGCAGCGGAAAAGCCGCCGAGCTTCTGGATGCCTACGGGCTCTCGGTTGCCGACATCGTTGCCGTCGCAAAGCAGGCCGCAGCGAAGTAAGAAAGGACGGGCAATGCAATGACTCTGAATTCCGAAAAGATTTTCGCCGGCGTCGAGCATGCCGATGCCAGAAGCCTGCTGTATGCCACCGGTCATCTTCAGGAGAACATCGGCCGCAAGCCCCTGATCGGTGTCGTCAACACCTTCAACGAGATCGTCCCCGGTCATTTCCATCTCCGCGGCATCGCTGACGCGGCAAAGCAGGGTGTGCTCATGGCGGGCGGCGTCCCCGTCGAGTTTCCCGCCATCGCAATCTGCGACGGCATCACCATGGCCCACAAGGGCATGATGTATCCGCTGCCCAGCCGCGAGCTCATCGCCGACTCCATCGAGAGCATGACCATGGCCCACGGCCTTGACGGTCTGGTTCTGGTCGTCTCCTGTGACAAGACCGTCCCCGGCGCCATCATGGCCGCCGCGCGCATGAACATCCCCGCCATCGTCGTCTCCGGCGGTCCCATGCCGACCGGATATTATAAGAGCGACGTTTCCGACTACTCCGCCTGCATCGAGACCGTCGGCAAAGTTCACGCTGGCGAGATGACCCCCGAGGAGCAGGAGGAGCTCACCCAGCACTGCTGCCCCGGCTGCGGCTCCTGCTCCGGCATGTTCACCGCCAACTCCATGAACTGCCTGGCCGAAGCCCTCGGTCTGGCCCTTCCCGGGAACGGCACCATCCCCTCCTATTATGGCGAGCGTCTCGCTCTCGCGAAGCGCGCCGGCATGCGCGTGGTCGACCTGGTCGCAAAGCAGCTCCGTCCGAAGGATATTCTGACCGAGCAGGCCTTTGAGAACGCCATCCGTGTGGACATGGCCATCGCCGGCTCCACCAACACCACGCTGCATCTGCCCGCCATCGCCAACGAGCTGGGTCTTCCCCTGCCGCTCCGGAAGTTTGACGAGATCAGCAAGACCACCCCCAACCTCTGCCACATCAGCCCGAACGGGCATCACCACATGGATGACCTCTACCGCGCCGGCGGGATCTACGCGGTCATGCACGAGCTGAACAAGAAGGGGCTCCTCCACACCGACTGCCTCACCGTCGCCGGAAAGACCGTCGGAGAGCTCCTTCCCGGTCATGAGATCCGGGATACCTCGGTCATACACACCATCGACAACCCCTACTCTCCCCAGGGCGGCCTCGCCGTTCTGTTCGGTAACCTTGCCCCCCAGGGCTGCGTCGTGAAAGCCGCTGCCGTGTGTGAGCAGATGATGAAGCATACCGGCCGCGCGCGTGTCTTCTGCTACATGGAAGACGCCACCCAGGCGATCCTCCGCGGAGATATCGTTCCCGGAGACATGGTCGTCATCAAGTGCGAAGGTCCGAAGGGCGGCCCCGGCATGCGTGAGATGCTCTCTCCCACAGCCGCCATCGTCGGCCGCGGCTTGGGCGAAACCGTCTCCCTTCTGACAGACGGACGTTTCTCCGGTGCGACCCGCGGTGCGGCCATCGGCCATGTCTCGCCCGAGGCCATGGAAGGCGGTGTCTTTGCCGTCATCGAAGAGGGCGACACCATCACCGTCGATATCCCCAACCGCAGCATCACCCTGAATGTGCCGGACGATGTCATCGCGCAGAGGATCGCGGCATGGAAGCAGCCCCCGCTGAAGGTCAAGGCCGGCTACCTCGTCAAGTACTGCAAGACCGTCTCCTCAGCCGCCAGCGGCGCAGTCACCACCTCTTACGCCGAGGGCGCTTTTGATCGCTGAACCCTGCTCTCCATAAAGGGAGTACATCATAAGAAAGCGGAGGAATCCTTATAATGAAAATGGCCATGATCGGCTGCGGCGCGGCAGGAAGCTGCTTTGCCGGTTACCTGCGCAAGGGCGGCGCGGACATCACGCTTGTCGACCGCTACGAGGCACATATGGACAAGGTCGCAAAAGACGGCCTTGAGTTCATCGTTTACCCGGATACCCACTATCATCTGGACGGTTTCAAGACCGCCTACACTGCCGACAGCATCGGCATCATGGATATTGTGATCTTCGTCACCAAGGCCACGCAGCTTGAAAACGCTGTCCAGAGCGCCATGCCCTGCATCGGGCCGGACACGGTGCTCGTCTCCCTCATCAACGGTCTCGGCAACGACGATATCCTGCTGAGGCACTTCCCGGCCAACCGCATTCTCTGCGGCTCCGGGGCTCTTGGCACCCAGCTGCGCGAGCCCGGCTGCTGTGTCTCCACCGAGGTCCAGGGTACCCTGGTCCACTTCGGTGCGCTGGAGAACGGTCCTGTCACCGACAAGGCCGGAAAGCATCTCGCCGAGGTTTTCAACCGCGGCGGCTGCCCCGCGGAGTTCAATGAGGACGACCGCCCCAACATCTGGAAGAAGGTCATCATCAACTGCACCGTCAACACCGTCTGCGCGCTGCTCCGTCTGAAGATCTTTGAGGTTGCCGAGGACCCCTACGGCATGGAGCTTTTTCGCGGTGTCGTGCGCGAGGCCTGTGCCATTGCCACCGCAAAGGGCGTGCCCTTTGATGCGGTCGAGTTTGAAAACACCCATCTCAAGAACTTCATCGACAACATGGGCGACTATTACCCCTCCATGGCGCAGGATATGCTCATCAACCATCGCCAGACCGAGATCGAGGTGCTCAACGGCAAGCTCTCCGAGTACGGCAGACAGTTCGGCATCCCCACCCCGGTCAACGACCTTCTCACCGTCATGGTCAAGGCCATCCAGGGTAACTACGACCGGCAGTATCTGAAGTAATCCCCGAACCCAGACATACAGATATTATGAGCACACAGCTCCGGACCTGGCATTCCGCCTCGTCCGGGGCTGTTTTTATTTTCTGAGTGCTGTCGCGGAAGATACGGAAAAGCGCCGCGCCAGCCGCAGATTTTTGCCGGCAGTTCATAACCGAACTACCGGCAAACGCATGATTCTCTTTTCACATTATTCGCCGAGATAGGCGGCGCTGAGCGTGTCGTCCGCCAGCAGCTCCTTTCCGGTACCGTAGTGCACCACCAAGCCGGTCTGCATGATGTAGGCATGGTCGGAGATCTGCAGGGCTTTGTTTGCGTTCTGCTCGATCAGCAGGATGGAGATGCCCTCCTGGTTGAGCTCCTTGATGACATCGAACATCTGCGACACAATGACGGGCGCAAGTCCGAGGGACGGTTCGTCGAGCATCATGAGCTTCGGCCTTGCCATAATGCCGCGCGCGATGGCCAGCATCTGCTGTTCGCCGCCGGAGAGCAGACCGCCGTACTGCCGTTCACGCTCCTTGAGGCGCGGGAACATGGAATAGACGCGCTCAAAGTCCTTTTTGACTCCTTCCTGATCCTTTCGGTTGCCGGCGCCAACACGGAGGTTCTCCTCCACGGTGAGCTTGGCAAAGATCTGTCTCGCCTCCGGTACCTGAACGAGTCCAGCTTCCACAATCTCATATGGGCGGTTCGAGATGGGCTTGCCGTTAAATTCAATGCTTCCCTCGGTACGCTTCATCACCGCCGAAATGCACTTGAGCAGCGTGGACTTTCCTGCGCCGTTCGCGCCCAGGACGGAGACGATCTCCCCTTCTTCCACTTCGAGGGAGACGCCGCGAAGAGCCTGAATGCCGCCGTAAGCCGCTTTCAGGTTTTCAACCTTTAACAGAGTGGCCATTACTCATTCCCTCCCAGATATGCCTTGATGACATCCGGATTGCTCTTCACCTCAGCGGGCGTACCCACCGCGAGTGTTTTTCCGAAATTCAGCACCGTGCAGTAGTCGCACAGATTGCTGACGACATCCATATGGTGTTCGATCATCAGGATAGTGATCTTGAAGTGGCCCCGGATCTCACGGACAAACTCAACCAGCTCCAGAGATTCGTCAGCGTTCATGCCCGCCGCTGGCTCGTCCAGGAGCAGCAGCTTCGGGTCCAGCGCCATGGCCCGGGCGATTTCCAGCTTGCGCTGGTGCCCGTAAGGCAGAGAATTGGCCAGCTCGTTCGCCTTGTCCTGCAGGCCGACAATCTCCAGCAGATTCATGGCCTTTTCATTGATCTGCTTTTCGCGCTTTTTGTATTTGTCGCTGTGGAAGATCGCCTGGGGCAGGTTGTAGGTCGCGTCCTTGCCGCTGGCGATGATGACGTTTTCCAGCACAGAGAGATTCGCGAACAGGCGGATATTCTGGAAGGTACGCCCGATGCCGAGCTGTGCAACCCGGGACGGAGAGGAGCCTGTGATGTCCTCGCCCCTGAAGATGATCTTGCCCGAATCCGGTGCATAGATGCCTGTAATGTTGTTGAAGATCGTGGTCTTTCCGGCGCCGTTCGGGCCGATCAGACCGTGGATCTGTCCCTGTTCGATCCTGACGGAGAAGTTGTCGATGGCGTGGACGCCGCCGAAGTGCTTCTCCACATGCTGCATCTCAAGGACAGGGTCCTTGCTTTCCAGCGCGGCAAGCTTGTGTTCGAGGAGGAGGACCCGGTCCTCCAGCTCGGTAACTCTGCTGTCGGCCGCCGAAGCTTTGATCCCGTCAGTCATGACGCCGCCTCCTTTCCGGTCTTTGGCTTGCCTTTGAATCGGTTGATCAGGCGCTTAAGAGAGAATTCCTTATATCCGTAGAGGCCGTTCGGGCGGAACATGATAATCAGTACCACCGCGAAACCGTAGATCAGCATGCGGTAGTTGGACAGGGAGCGGAAGACCTCGGGCAGCAGCGTGACCAGCATGGCGCCGAGCACGGAGCCGGTCAGTGAGCCGAGTCCTCCGATGACCGTCGTAGTGATGAGTTCGATGCTCTTGTTCAGGGCAAAATTGGTCGGAACGACATACATCATGTAGCCAGCGAAGAGCGCGCCTGCCCAGCCAGCATAGACCGCGGAGAAGGTGAAACTCATCCTCTTGTAGCGGAAAGCGTTGATGCCGACCGCCTCCGCGGCCACCTCGTTCTCACGGATGGAGGTCAGGTTGCGTCCGTACTTGGAGTGGATGAAACGCCAGGCGACAAAGAATGCCAGCACCGCGCAGAGCACGCTGAAGAGCATGCTGGAGTAGTTTGGGATCCCCGGAAAGCCCGCTGATCCGCCGGAAAACTTCTTGAAATAGTTCAGCAGGACGCGTACGCACTCGCCAAAACCCAGGCAGGTGATGAGGAAGTAGTCCCCCTTCAGCTTCAGGGTCAGGGACCCCAGCAGGAAGGCGATGAAGCCGGCCAGCGCCGCGCCGATGACCATTGCAATCAGGAAGTTTACGCTGTGACGGACGATCAGGATTGCCGCACAGTAGGCCCCGATGGCCATGAAGCCAGCATTTCCGAAGGAGAACAGCCTGGTAAAGCCCGTCAGTACTGCCATGCCGAGGATGGCGATGACGTTGATGCACAGCAGAACGACGACGCCCTGAATGTAAGGATTGATGTGCAGAAAGCCGCAGAAGGCGTTGTTGATGTTGTTGAAAGCTTCTATCATAATCCGTCGTCCCCCTTATGCCTTGTCCTGGACATCAACACCGAACAGGCCGCTCGGCTTGACGAGAAGAAGTACGATCAGTAGTGCAAAGGAGAAGAAGTCGCGGAGACTTGAGCTGATATAGCCGGATACCATTGTTTCCAGAATACCGAGAAGCAACGATCCGACGATCGCACCGGGGACGCTGCCAAGGCCGCCGACAACAGAGGCAACAAAGGCTTTCAGACCGATGTTGCCCATCGTCGGGAAGACGTTATATTTCATGCCGTACAGGATGCCCGCCACGCCGGCCAGGGATCCAGCCAGAAGAAAGACGGAGGCAATGGAGCGGTCCACACGGACTCCGAGAACACGCGCGGCCTTTGCGTTGCAGGCAATGGCGCGGACATTGAGGCCAAATTTGGTCTTGTTGATCAGATAGATCAGGAAAACGAGAATCACTGCCGTGAGGAGCAGGCTGATCAGATCCAGTACGCCGAGGTAGGCGCCCGCGATCTCGATGGTCGAGACCGGGAGCTTGAATTTAAAGGAGCGGTACTGGCCGGTGAAGACCAGGTTCGCAACCTGCTGGAAGATGGTCGACAGACCCATGGCGCCGATCATGAGGAACATATTGGGCGCGCCGGTGCTGCGGATATGGCGGTAGACGACCTTCTCACAGAGGAAGCTGATCAGAGCACCGCCGCAGACACCGAGTATGGCCGCGAGCAGAAAGGGTACCCCGACCATATTGGCAAAGACGATCGCGACATAAGCGCCGAGCATGGCAAATTCACCGTGGGCCCAGTTGGAGAAGTCCAGCAAGCTGTAGATCAGGGAATATCCGGTAGCCAGCAGCGCGTAAATACCGCCGATGGAGATCCCCGTAATAAGCTGTTGCAAGAACATGATGCTATCTCTCCTATGATTCCATTAGTCTAAAGCGAGGGGGGGAGGAGCAAGTCCTCCCCCTCTCGTGGGAATACTGTCAACGAATAAGCTCAGTCGACAACGGCTTCCACCGTCTTGACGGGCAGCTTCACATGTGCGCCCTCTGCCGTGGTGGAGAACTCGAACACTTCGCAGGCCATGACCGGGTTGTGGGTCTCGGGATTCATGACCAGCTGACCGATCAGGCCCTCATAGACCTCAGTCGCTTCCAGTGCGTCACGGATCGCGGTGGGATCCGCGGAGCCCGCCCGGGTGATGGCATCGACGATCCAGTACACACCGTCACGGCCGAAGAGGCACTCGGTCTCCTTGGTTCCGCCGTACTTTGCGACGATCTTGTCGGCAAAGTCATTCGCTTCCGGAAGGGCAAAGCCGATACGGCTGACGAACTGGCAGCCGTCGAGCGCGCCCTGGGCTTCCTCGGCGAGCTGGTCGGAATCCCAGCCGTCGTGACCCATCAGCATGCACTGGATGTCCATCTCGCGTGCCTGCTTGGCAAAGGTGGCGTTCATGGCGTAGTCGTTCATGACGACGAAGATGATGTCAGGGTTGGCCTTCTTGATCTTGGCAAGCTGTGCACGGAATTCTCTGTCGCCGGCCTGGCACTGCTCCTTGGCGACGAGCTCGCCGCCGTTGGCAAGGTAGGCGTCCTCAATGAACTGGCCGACAGCTTCGGAGTTGGTGTCACCGTTGATGGTGAACAGTGCGCCCTTCATCAGGCCGAGGTCCTTGGTGGCATAGGTGCCGACGACCGTACCGATGTAGGCATCCAGGAAGCACATACGGAACGAATACGGATGCAGTCTGCCCTGCTCGTCAATCGTGACAAGCTCATTGGAGGCGGCAGTGCCGATGATGGGAACCTTCAGCTCATCCGCGACGGAGGCCATCGGGATGTTGCAGGAAGAGAAGTTCGTGCCAATCTCGGCAACGATGCCGTTGTCGGTGATGAGCTTGCGCAGCGCGTTCACGGAGTCGGCGGAGTCTCCCTTGCCGTCCATCGGGACGAGCTCGAGCATTTTGCCGTCCAGCACGCCGCCCGCGGCGTTGATCTCTTCAATGGCTTCCAGGGCGCCGTATTTGCCCGCGTTGCCCCACAGAGCGGTGGACTGGGACAGGTCGCCGATGTAGCCGATCTTAATGGTGTCGCCGTCGGCGAAGGCAGAGGCAGCAAGCGAAAGAACCAATACTGCCATCAGTAACAGGGACAGTGCTTTTTTCATGATTTTCCTCCTCATAAATATTTTCGTTTTTCCCTTTCGTCTTTTTGACGAAGGATATGCATGAAACATGCTGTTGTGCATAGTTAATCAAAAAACGGCCGCTTTGTCAAGACAGTTTTTTATCATTCCGACAAAATCCAAAAAAATCCCACACACTCAGCTCTGTCTATTTTGTACAGTTTTTTTATGTTTTCTATAGCTAAACCGGTCATAAACGCCAAATTCCTACCGCTTCTCTGTTTGTGTTTGACGGGAAATGTCAGGTTTTTGTATGTTTTGCATAAATATTATTTGATATTTTGTGGATTTCTAACGAAAATACGTTTCCTACAAAGAAGTCCTTTTCTTTTTTCACCGTCTCCGTTATAATTGCTGATGTGTGGGATTTTGCCCGATTTCCGTCAGGAGAATCCGGAAGAGCCTCTTTCGCTGCCTGATTACAGTCTTTCGGAGCTTATTCCTGGGAATATCTGATGACGATGCCGTGCGCGTCGGCATATTTTAAAAAGCGCTCCGAAGGTTCCTGATCCGTGAGGATGATGTTAACGTCTTCCAGCCCGTCGAACAGGACCGTCCCGTTCCCTTCGAACTTTGTATGATCGACAACCAGGATCCGCTCCCTGGAGTTCTTCAGCATCTGGCGGCGGACATTGGCCTCGCTGATGTGGTTGTCGGAAAGTCCGAACTCCTCGTTCAGCTTCGGGCAGCTGATGAAAGCCTTGTCCGCGTAGTAACGGCGCAGTGCTTCAACGGTATTGGGGTCTGCAAAGGAAGAGGTCCTCCGGCGGAAGGTCCCTCCCACCACGATCAGGTTGACCGCGGAATTGATCTCCCGGAAGAGCAGACAGATCTCCAGAGAATTTGTGATAAGCGTGATATTCATGTCGTGCTTCAGGATTGCCTCCGCGATTGCGAGGCAGGTGGTGGATGCGTCGAGCATCACGACATCGTTTTCCCGGATCTCCGCCACCGCAGCCTCTGCCAGGTATTCCTTGGTGCGCTGCAGATAGGACTTGCGCAGTTCGATCGGATAGCCCTTGTCATATTTTTCTACCAGATAGGCGCCGCCGTGGGTACGTACCAGTCTCCCGTCGCTCTCCATCTCCTTGAGATCGCGCCGGACAGTCTCCTCGCTGCAGTTCAGAAGCCGGCTCAGGCTCGGTACAAGAACATAGCCCGCTTTCCTGATCTCCTGATCAATCAGATTCTGACGTTCTATTTTCAGCATTGTATCACCTGCTATCTGTTTTGTGTTTCTTCTGTACATATTATACAAAAATCAGCAGAAACCGTCAATGCCTTTTGGAAATATCGGAGGCTTGCAATGAAAGATTTCAGCAGTTTTTTCCTTATGACCCGTGAAGATGTAAAACGCTACGCGGTTGAAGTGCTCCGGCGCTTCCGTCCGGAGGAAGAGACCGAATGCGAGGAGATCGGAGACGGCAACATCAACTATGTCTTCCGCATCCGCTCGCTGGAAGACGGTCACTCGCTGATCGTGAAGCAGGCGGATCGTCTGCTCCGCTCCTCCGGCCGTCCGCTGGACCTCAACCGGAACAGGATTGAGGCCGCGGCCTTAAAGCTGGAGGCGGAGCTCGCGCCCGGTTTTGTCCCCGAGGTGTACTACTATGATGAAGCCATGTCCGCAACCTCGATGGAGGACGTATCCGAGTACCGGAATCTCCGGAAGGAGCTGGCGGAAAACCGCGTCTATTCCCATCTTTCCGAAAATCTTTCCCGTTTCATGGTCGATACGCTTCTGCCCACGACCGATCTGGTCCTGGACGCGGAGGAAAAGAAAAAACGGGTCCGCTTCTACACGAATCCCGAGCTCTGTAAAATCACCGAGGACCTGGTCCTGACCGAGCCCTACCATAATTATAAGGGCCGCAACATTGTCACTCCCGGAAACACGGACTTTGTCGAGCGTTTTCTCTACGCGGACGAAAGCCTGCACACTGAGGTCGCCCTGCTCCGCCTGAACTTCATGAACAACCCGCAGGCCCTTCTCCATGGGGATCTGCACTCCGGCTCCGTCTTCGCCAACGGGAGCGGGATCAAAGTTTTGGATCCGGAGTTTGCGTTCTACGGTCCGATGGGCTATGATATCGGCAACGTGATCGGGAATCTTTTCTTCTCCTGGGCGAACAAAGTCTTCATACACCCGGATGAACCCGCTGCGCAGGCCGCCTCCGACGCACTGGAACAAACCGTCGCAGAAATTTTTGACCTCACGAAGGAAAAGCTCTCGCGGCGTTTTGATGAGCTGGTCACCCTCCCGCTCTATCGCACGGAAGGCTTCCGCAGCCGTTGGATCGCCGATGTGGCGGCCGACTCTCTCGGCTACGCCGGGACCGAGATCATCCGCCGTACGGTCGGCGATTCGAAGGTCTCGGAGCTCGAGAGCGTGAAGGATCCCGCCCTGCGCATCCCCCTGGAGCGTGCGCTGATCAAGCTCGGCATCGCGCTGATCAAAGACCGTTTCGGGATCCGTTCCGGCTGCGAGCTGACGGAACGCTTCCGTCTGATTCTCGCCTGACGGGAGGTTGAGACCGATGGAACGTATGGATCAGAACATGCCCTTCCTGCTCCGTTATGAGAACGTAGCCTGGTATGAGGCCGGAAAGGTCCGCATTCTGGATCGCAGAGTATTTCCTGCCGAGGTCCGTTTTGTCGAATGTGAAGATTATCGGGAGGTCGTGCAGGCCATCGCCGACATGGTGACACAGAGTGCCGGACCCTACACCGCCGTCGGCATGGGTATGGCGCTGGCCGCATGGCAGGTGCGGGGCCTGCCTGAGGAAAAACAGACTGCTTTCCTGAAAGAAGCCGCCTTTGACCTTGCGCACGCGAGGCCAACCACCGCCAACCGCTACGGGCAGATTACTTTTCGTGCTGCGAAGCTCGCGGAGGAGGCGTTGAAGGCCGGAGGGGATCCCGTTCAGGCTATCGTTGATTCCACGGTTGCTTCACTCAACCGGCGCTACCGTACCATGCAGACCGTCGGCGACCGGCTCGCTGAGCTGATTCCGCAGGGCGGGAGCATCCTGACCCAGTGCTTCGGCGAAACCATTATCGGGACTGTCATCCGCGCGGCGAGGGCGCAGGGAAAGGATTTCCGTGTCTGGTGCGCGGAAACGCGGCCGTATCTCCAGGGGGCAAGGCTGACCTCCAGCTGCTTTGCGGAGATGGGCTTTGAGACTGCGGTTCTGACAGACAACATGGTCGCTTACGCCATGCAGCACGAGGGCATTGACGTCTACACCTCCGCAGCCGACAGCATTGCCCTCGACGGGCACATCGCCAACAAGGTCGGAAGCTTTCAGATCGCGATCCTTGCGAATCACTTCGGCATTCCCTACTACGTTACCGGTATCCCGGACAGGGACAAGCCCACGAAGGACCAGATTGTTATCGAGATGCGCGATCCGGAGCAGGTCCTGAATTACCGCGGAATCCGGAACTGTCTGCCGGCGGTCCGGGCGATCTACCCGTCCTTCGATGTCGTACCGCCGCACCTGATCTCCGGGATCGTCACCGACCGGGGCGTCTACGTCCCCTGGCTGGTCGGCCGTTACTTCGACGGGGGCGAAAAAGAGTTTTACTGAACAACTCCCGACAGGGATGATATAGAAAAGGAGAAGACTCTATGAAAGTTTATGTTCGTGCGCCGTACCCCAAAAACCGTCTCGAGGAGCTCCGAGGGATGTTCGACGAGGTCCTCTATGAGCCCTGGACCGAGACCGGTGAACGGTATTACGAGGACGAGATGCTAGAACACCTTCTTCAGGTCCGGCCGGATGTCCTGATCACGGAGCTTGACCGCGTGACGGAGAAGGTCCTCGCAGGCTATCAGGGTCTCAAGGCAATCGGTGACTGCCGCGCCACGCCTGCAAATCTCGACACCGCCGCTTGCACGAAGGCGGGTGTTCCCGTGCTCTGCACCCCGGGACGGAACAACCAGGCGGTCGCCGAGCTTGTTGTGGCGCTGATCATCATGCATATGCGGCACGGCCTCGACGCCATCCAGTGGGTCAAGGACGGCAGGTGGGTTGCCGGGACCACGCCTTATTTCACATGGATGGGTAACGAGCTGCAGGGTAAACGGATCGGTCTGGTCGGTTTCGGCGCGGTCAGCCAGGCGGCGGCGAAGATCCTCGACGGTTTTGACTGCGACGTGTGCTACTATGACTACAAGGGCCGCGCCTTCGGCCATTACCGTCCGCTCTCCCTGGAGGAGCTCTTCGAGACCTGCGATGTGGTCTCGCTTCATCTGCCGGTGAGCGACACGACCCGCGGCATCGTTACCGAGAAACTGCTGCGTTCCATGAAGCCGACGGCGCTCTTTGTGAATGCGGGACGCTCCGCGCTCGTGGACACCCAGGCCCTGATCCGTGTCCTCAACGACAAGGCCATCGGCGGAGCTGTCATCGACGTCCTGGACAATGAGCCTCCCGCTCCGGAGGATCTCGAGATTCTGCACTGCCCCAACACCATTGTCACCCCGCATATCTGCGGTGCCTCCTACGAGGTCACCAATCACCAGGCGGACATTCTCAACGCGCGTCTGCAGCAATGGCTCGCCGGCGAGAATCTCGAAAAGATCGTCTACAACCGCGACGTCCTCAAACGCTGAACGTGGAACACTATCTCCTGATCGACCTCGGAACCGGCAGCACCCGGGCCGCTCTGGTGAACAGCGAGAGCACGATTCTCGGCATCCGCAGCTTTGTGAACACCTACTATCGCGACGGGGACTATCCGGACGCGCAGTATTTTCTTCCCGAAGAGTGGGAGAACGAGCTTCTGCGCTGCTGCCGGGAGCTGTGCGCGGAGCACCCCGGCATTCGGGTGAGAGCGGTCTCTTCTGCCGGGGCCAGACAGTCTGTCGTACTGCTGGATCGGGAAGGACATGCGTTCTATGCTCTGCCGAACATCGATAACCGCGGCCGGGAGTTTATAAGCGAGATCCGCGAACAGGAATGGATCTACGAGCGTTCCGGCAAGTGGGTCACCGAGGACTTTCCTGCGGCGAAGCTGCTGGGGCTGCGCAGAAAAAAGCCGGAGATCTACACGCGGATCAGCACCGTACTGAGTCTCAGTGAATGGATCGCGTATCTTTTCACCGGAAACCGCGTCTGCGAGCCCTCTCAGGCCTGTGAGACCCAGCTCTACGATCTGGAGCGGAAAGCCTGGTCGGAAGAGCTCTGTTCCGCTTACGGTGTGGATCCCGCTCTTCTTCCGGAGCTCCGGTTCACGGGAGAGTCTGCGGGTCCGATCCTGGTGTCTCTGCGCAATGAACTTGGAATGAGCGAAGACGCCGTGTTCGTCATCGGCGGTGCGGATACCCAGTGCGCGCTGATGCAGACCGGGATCCGGACCGGGGATATCGCGGTAGTGTCCGGCACGACCACGCCCTGCACGGCGCTGACGGATGAAAAATTCTACGACCCTGAGCAGCGTGTCTGGATCGACGCCAATCTCGGCGCGAGAGGCTATCTCATCGAGATGAACCCCGGTGTGACCGGACTGAACTATCAGCGGGCAAAGAGCCTGCTCTGTCCCGACATTTCCTATCAGGAGCTTGAGCGGCGCTATGCGGAGAAAACGGACTTTGCAGGCACCGCTTCCTTCAGTTCCCTGCTGTTCTACGAACGGCGCTCGCTGCGGTGCGGCGGCTTCTTCCTTCCCTCTCCCCTGTCGGACAGAACCGACCGGACCGATCTGATGTGGATGGTTCTCGCCGACACCGCATGCGCGACCTATGAACAGCTTTGGAGGCTCCGTCAGCTGAGTCGTCATGGGAAAAAATATGTCCTTGGCTGCGGAGGAGGCTTTCGCTCCGGAACGCTCTGCCAGATGCTGGCGGACCTCTCAGGCGCAGAGCTGCAGCTCCTTCCCGGCTTTGAACAGGCCACGCTCCTCGGGCTGGTCCGGATCTGCAACGGAGCATTCGGGCTGGAGCCGGCTTCCGAGAACAGCGGGGAGAGAATCGTCTGCCGTCCAGGAGACGGGACGCTGATCCGACGTTACCATCTGATCTGGAACCGGAACCGCCTGAACGCAAACACGGAAACATAACATACTAAATATTATTTTGACTGGAGGAAAACAACATGATCATGCAGGAAGAGCGCGAACTGATCGTCGAGATCGGCAAGCAGATGAGCACCTCAGGGCTCTGCCCCGGCACCAGCGGTAACCAGAGCATCTATAATCCGGAACTCGGGCTGATGGCAATCAAGCCCTCCGGAATCGGCTACATGGAGACCACTCCGGAGGATGTCGTCGTGATGGACCTGGACTCCCATGTGGTGGACGGCAGGCGCAAGCCTTCCAGCGAGTGGGATATGCACTCGGAGTTTTACAGGCATAAACCGAACTGCCGTGCGGTTCTGCACACGCATTCGAGATTCTGCACCACCTTTGCGGTGCTCGGGATGCCCATCCAGGCGGTCCATTACGTTTTGGCGGACGCCAACTGCTATGAGGTCCCATGCGCCCCGTACCACACATTCGGTACCCCGGAGCTGGCCAATGACGCGGTCAAATACTGCGGGGACGGCGACGCGGTGCTGCTGGCAAACCACGGTATCATCGTCTGTGGGAAGAACCTGAAGAGTGCCTTCGGCCTTGCGAAAAACCTCGAGTACATCGCAGAGCTGCAGTACCGCGCCCTGTGCATCGGCAAGCCGAATGTGCTGAACAAAGCCCAGATGGACGAGGTCTTTGAGGGCTTCAAGTCATACGGCCAGCCGGCCAGCGGCAAGACCGGATACTGAGCCGGAACGGTTTCGGAAGGACGGATGAGATGAATAACTTTGATTTCTACAGTCCAACGTATTTTGTCTTCGGCCGGGACCGCGAGAACGAGGCCGGCAAGTACGTCAGGAAATTCGGCGGCAGTCGGGTCATGATCGTCTACGGCGGTTCTTCCGCCAAAAAGTCCGGTCTTCTTGACCGCGTAAAGGAGTCCATCGAGGCCGAAGGTCTGAGCTCGGTGGAGCTCGGCGGTGTAAAGCCCAATCCCCGCAGTGGTCTGGTCTATGAAGGAATTGAGTTCGCGCGGCGGGAGAAGGTTGACTTCATGCTCGCCATCGGCGGCGGCAGCGTCATCGACACTGCGAAGAGCATTGCGATGGGTGTCCCTTACGAGGGGGACTTCTGGGACTTTTTCTCCGGAAGCACGCCCGACACCGCCCTTCCAGTTGGTGTGGTTCTGACAATCGCTGCCTCGGGCAGCGAGGGCTCGCCCAACGCGATCATCACCAACGAGAAAACCCTGGACAAAACGGCCGCCGAGGCCGACTGCATCCGGCCGAAGTTCTCGATCATGGACCCTGTGCTGACGGAGAGTCTCCCTGCGTTTCAGACCGCCTGCGGCGTGACGGATATCATCTCCCATGCCTTTGAACGTTACTTCACCCCTACCAGGAATGTCGAGACCACCGACCGCATGCTCGAAGGTATCGTGCTCGCGATGATCCATGAGGGCAGGAGGGTCATGAAGGATCCTCACGACTACGAGGCCCGCGCAAACATCATGTGGGCGGGAATGGTCGTCCATAACGACATCATGGGCGTCGGACGGAAACAGGACTGGAACAGCCATCACCTGGAGCACGTGCTCTCCGCGGTGTACGACTGCGCGCACGGCGCAGGGCTCTCAGTCATCATGCCCGCCTGGATGAGCTACTGCGTGGAGCACGGGGACGGACTGCGCTTTGCCCAGATGGCGACGAGAATCTTCGGCTGTCAGATGGATTATGATGACCCCAAACGCACTGCGCGCGAAGGTGTGGAGGCCTTCAAAAACTTCCTCCGCGAACTGAAGATGCCGCTGAGCTTTCAGGAGATCGGAGCAGATCCCGCCTCTATTCCCCGTCTCGTCGAGATGAACAACATCGGCGACGGTGTCACGGGCGGCTATGTCGGGCTCGATAAGGCGGCGCATTATGAGATCTACGAGACCGCGGCCGGACTGAGATAACGCCGATTGTAATCGTCGCGCTTTTACTTTTCATATAACGATGAAAGGGGTAAAAACATGATTGATATGAACAAATGCGGGTTTGCCACCAGGCAAATCCATGTCGGAAAGCACCAGAACTCCGCCGGGGCTCTCACGACACCGATCTACCAGACCTCCACCTTTGAGTTCGATTCCGTTGAGCAGGGCGGCAGGCGGTTTGCCGGTCAGGAGCCGGGCTTTATCTACACGCGGCTCTCGAACCCGACGACCAACGCCGCAGAAGAGAAGGTCGCATCCCTTGAAGGCGGCGAAGCCGCGCTCGGAACAGCCTCCGGAATGGGCGCGATCTCCGGCGCGCTCTGGACCCTGCTCAAAGCCGGTGACGAGGTCGTCGCCGACGAGACGCTCTACGGCTGCACCTTCTCGCTGCTCAGCCATGGGATGAGCAGATACGGCGTTCAGGCAAAATTCGCCGACTTTGCAAAGCCCGAAGCCCTGAAGGAGGCTCTCACTTCGAAGACAAAGGTCGTCTACCTCGAGACCCCCTGCAACCCGACGCTGAAAGTCGTCGACATAGCAGCCGTCGCCTCTGTCGCGCACGCGTACAATCCGGACATCAAAGTCGTTGTTGACAACACCTTCGCCTCCCCCTATCTCCAGCAGCCGCTGAAGCTCGGCGCGGATGTCGTCGTCCACTCCGCAACCAAATACATCAATGGCCACGGTGATGTGATCGCGGGCTTTATCGTCGGCACGTCGGCGTTCATTGACGAGGTCAGGGGCTTCGGTCTGAAGGACATGACCGGCGCCGTCATGAGTCCCTTCGACGCATTTCTGATTGCCCGCGGGCTCAAGACCCTGAGCATCCGCATGGAGCGGCATTGCTCCAACGCGATGGCGGTAGCCCGCTGGCTGCACGATCACCCCGCGGTCGCAAAGGTCTGGTATCCCGGACTTGAGGATTTTGAGGGTTACGAGATTGCGAAGAAGCAGATGCTTCTTCCTGGCGGCATGATGAGCATCGAGATGAAGGCTGACCGTGACACCACCGCTGCCGCTCTTAACAAGCTGCAGCTCTGCACCATCGCCGTTTCTCTCGGCGACGCAGAGACACTCGTCGAACATCCCGCGAGCATGACGCACTCCACCTACACGCCCGAAGAACTGGCGGCCTCCGGAATCCCCGAGGGTCTGGTCCGCATCTCCATAGGACTGGAGGACCCGGAGGACATCATCGCAGACTTTGAGCAGGCCTTTGCCTCCCTGGTGTAAGGATCGCCTTCCGAAACAACCCCGTATATCTGTGCTGCCGCACCCGGCAAATGGTGCGGCAGCTCTTTTTTCACCAGGCAGGCGCAAAATTTGTGCAGATTGCCGGTTTTTGCCCTTTTTTTAAACGGATAAGTGAAATTCCATGTTGATATTTTACAATGCGTATGATATGATGGTACTATCTGTACTCTATGTATGAGCACCGCTCCGGAAAAGCGTATTGAGCCCTGTTGGGCCCCTGCATTATGTGCAGGTCGGCAGCCGAAACAATTCAGAAAGAGAGGAAGCCATTCTCTGGAAAGACTTCTCTGATCAGCAGAGAGTATCCACCCTTCCGACAGTATTTCTGAACCTTTGTCGGCATTTCAGGAGAAATTGCTATGACCGTATTAATTGCATCTCTTCCGATTATCCTGGTTCTCGGTGGCCTGATCCTGTCCGGTGCTGATCCGCTCGGGCTGGTTGCCCTAGCGGAAGGCTGAAAGGGTATTCGCACAGGAAAACAACAATACTGGAGGTAATATTACATGATACATCTTTCTTACGAGCAGGAACTCACTCTGATCAGACGTCTTGTTATGGCACAGGGCGTTTCCGAGAGCGATGCCGGATCGCTGGCCGCCGTCGTCACCCACTCTGATTTCACCGGTACCTATTCCCACGGTCTTTCCCGTCTGTGCATCTACCTCCGGCAGTATATGGCGGGCGCCCTGGTGGCGCAGCCTGACTTTCGCTGTGTGAAGGACGCGGATGCCTCTCTCGCCTTTGACTGCGGAGGCGGCTCAGGCATCGTGGCGGTGAACCGAGTGTATGACGCGGTGCTCGAGCGCGCCCGCAGGTTCGGTGTCGCCGCGGGCGTCGGCCGCAACAGCGCGAACATCGGCTGCGGCGGCTATTACGGCCACCGCATGGCGGAGGACAACATGATCGGCATTGTGGTGAGCAACACCTATCCCTGCCAGGCTCCCTTCGGCGGCGCAGACCGTCTCATCGGCACGAACCCCATCATCATGGGCTGCCCGACGACAGATCCGAACCGCCCGATCGTCATCGACATCTCCACCAGCGGCGTCGCCATCGGCAAGGTTCAGGCCTACCGCCGGGAGAACAGGGAGATGCCCGCCGACTGGGCCAACGACTATGACGGCAACCCGACCACCGACCCGCATGTCGCATACTGCGTCCGCCCCATGGGCGGCCACAAGGGCTACGGCCTCGCGGTGTTCGTCGACATGTTCGGCGGTGTTCTGTCCAACGCGCTCACCAGCCCCGAGATTCCGTTCGTCGAGGATATGAGACCCGAGGAGACCGGCTTCGCGGTGATCCTGCTGGACATCGCGCACTTCCTGGATGTTGAGCGCTTCAAAGAGCACGCCTCTCTCTATGCGAGCATGCTCAAGAACAGCCGCACCGCCACCGGCGTGAAGGAGATCTTCATGCCCGGCGAAATCGAAGCCCGGCTGATTGAGGAGCGCAAAGTCACCGGCCTCGATTTCTCCGACGCGCTCGAAGCAGAGCTGGAAGAACTCGCGAAGAAGAGCGGCGCCCTCGGCGCGGACGGCGTGCTCTCTGATCTGCTTGCCTGATCGGAAGCCCATGTCTGACCGAACCTGCATCATGCAGGTTCGGTCGCATTTCAGTCGGTTACTCTCCGCTCTCTCTGTAATCCATCGACAGCCCGAAGACCGTCTGATTGATCCGCGGACATAGATGCAGAGAAGCGCCGGACCCCGGCACTTCGGCCGCCTCGGCGCTCTCTGAGCAAATAATTCTCAAACTGGAGGATGACTGCATGGCAACCTACAACAAAATCACACCCGAGATCGCAGCGCAGCTCAAGGCTGTCGTCGGCGAGAGGAGATTTTCCTGCGGTGCGGACGTAGACCCGAACTACAGCCACGACGAGATGCCGATCTATGGCAATCACTTTCCCGAGGTCGCCGTGGACGTCGAAACCACCGAAGAGGTCTCCAGAATCATGAAGATCTGCAACGACAACCGGATCCCTGTCACCTGCCGCGGTGCCGGTACCGGCCTGGTGGGCGGCTGCGTCCCGCTGGCGGGCGGTGTGGTGCTCTGCACCAGACGGATGAACCGGATCCTGCACTATGACATGGACAACCTGGTCGTACGCATTCAGCCGGGTGTCCTGCTGAAGGACCTGGCAGCCGACGCGCTGGCCCACGGCCTGATGTATCCGCCCGATCCCGGTGAGAAGACGGCCACCGTGGGCGGCAACATCTCGACCAATGCCGGCGGCATGCGCGCGGTGAAGTACGGTGTGACCCGCGATTATGTCCTGGCGCTGACCGTGGTTCTGGCCGACGGCCGCATCATCGAGCTCGGCAAGACGGTCTGCAAGACCAGCTCCGGCTACAGCCTGCTGCATCTCATGATCGGCTCCGAAGGGACCCTCGGTATCATCACCGAGATGACCATGAAGCTCATCCCTAACCCGATCTGCGACGTATCCTGTCTGGTCCCCTTCCCGGATGTGGATTCGTGCATCTCGTTTGTCCCGAAGATCAAGCTGGCAAATCTGGATCCCCAGTCCATTGAGTTCATGGATGCCGATATCGTTGTCTCATCCTCTGCTTTCACAGGCATCCCCACCTTCCCTGAGCGGGTAAAGGATGCGGACGTCGGGGCTTCCCTGCTGGTGACCTTTGTCGGCGCCGACGAGGACGAGCTGGACCAGAAGCTCATCAAGCTCGGAAAGATCGCCGAGGAGGCCGGTGCGCTGGATGTCCTGGTGGTCGCCACCAGTTCCAACAAGAAGGCTGCCTGGGCCGCCCGTTCCAGCTTTCTCACCGCCATCGAGGCCGACACCAGGCTGCTTGACGAGATGGACGTCGTCGTCCCCGTGGACAAAATCCCGGCCTTTCTGCTCTATATCCGCAGCCTCGGCCAGGAGGAGGGCATCGTGATCCGCAACTTCGGGCATGCCGGCGACGGCAACCTGCACATCTACTGCTGCTCCAATGACCTGGAGCTGGACGAGTTCAAGCGCCGCACCAAAATCATCATGGACAAGGCCTACGCCAAGTGTGCGGAGCTCGAGGGTCAGGTCTCCGGCGAGCATGCCATCGGCCATGCGAAGATGGGTTATCTGCACGAATCTGTCGGAGACGATGTGTTCGCGCTCATGGACGATATCAAGCGCGTATTTGACCCGAACTACATTCTCAACCCCGGCAAGGTCTGTGACGCATCTCTCGTCGGCTGAGAAGGAAGGAGCAGGACATGCTGAAAATACTTGTATGTGTCAAGCAGATCCCGGACGTGGATCTGGTAAAGATGGATCCGGAAACCGGCAACCTGGTTCGCGCCGGCGTTCCGACCCTGACAAATCCTCTCGATCTCAACGCACTGGAAGCCGCCGTGCAGGTGAAGGAGCGTTATGGCGGCGAGATCACTCTGATCACCATGGGCCCGCCCATGGCCGAGAGCACACTGCGTGAGTGTCTGGCCGTCGGCGGCGACGAGGCAATCCTGATCACGGGCCGGCCCTTCGGCGGCGCCGATACGCTCTCCACCAGCTATACCATTGTCAAGGCCGCGGATATGAAGGGCAAATTTGACCTGATCTTCTGCGGGAAGGAAACCCTGGACGGTGCGACCGGTCAGATGGCTTCGCAGCTGGCAGAGCGCTTTGACGCTTCCCAGATTTCGTTCTGCTACTCCATCGACGACATCTCTGACGGAAAAATCCGTGCGACACGTGCTCTGGAGACCGGCAAGGAGATCGTAGAGGCGACGCTTCCCTGCCTGCTGACCGTGGAGAAGGACAACTTCTACGGCAGGCTCCCGAATCTGAAGGCCTACCTTGATTCCAAAACCCGGGAGATCACCACCTATACCGAGAATGACATCGACGGTCTGGATCTCAATCTGATCGGTGTTCCGGGTTCCGGCACGATCGTACCGAAGATCTATCCGCCTGAGCTGCCGGAGCCCGGTCAGATCATCCATACCGGCAGCCCCAGATCCGACGCGGGAAGGCTCATAGAGATCCTGGCGGAAAAAGGCAGCATTTAAGGAGGGCGTAACCATGCAGAAATCTGATTACAGGAATATGTGGGTTTACATTGAGCATGACGGAAAAACCGCGGCCCCCGTAGCTCTGGAGCTCTGCTGCGAACTGCGGAGACTCTGCGACACAACCGGGGACAGGCTTTATGCCGTCATTCTCGGCGAGCTGCCCGCCTCCGAAACGGACCGGATCAGGGAATGCGGCATCGACGGCATCATTCAGGTCAGGGGCACCGGATATGAATACTTCAATACCGACGCCTACGCCAACGCCTTCACGGTTCTCTCCCGCAAATACAATCCCTCCGCCATCTTTGTCGGCGGCAGCATCAACGGGCGCGACTTTGCACCCCGTTTTGCCGTGCAGCTCAACACCGGCTGCACCTCGGACGCCATGCAGCTCGAATACGACCCGGAGACCGGCGACATCCAGTTTATCGAGCCTGCCGTCGGAGGCAAGATCATGGCTGTCATCACCGTTCCGGAGCTCCGGCCGCAGGTGGGCACCATCCGTCCGGGCACCTTCAGATATGCCCCGACCGGAGCAAAGCCTGAGATTGAGCTCATTGAAGAGGAGATCAGTTTTGATCCCGATGCGATCCGCTGCAGGCACATTGACTTCATCCCCGACGAGATGGATCCCGAGATGGATATCGCCAACGCCGACTGCATCGTCTGTGTAGGCAACGGTCTGAAGGATTCCGAACACCTGGAGCGGTATCGGAAGCTGGCGAAGCTGCTGGGCGGAAAGATCGGCTGCACGAGGCCTCTGTTTGACCGCGGCATCCTGCCCTACAAGCTGCAGATCGGTCAGTCAGGCGTCATGGTGAAGACCAAGCTCTACCTGAGCTTCGGGGTCTCCGGCGCCGTGAACCATACCGCAGGGATCGACGCGGACCTGTTCATCGCCGTGGACAAGAATCCGGATGCCCAGATCTTCAATTACTGCGACTACGGGATCGTGGGCGACATGGATGAAGTCTGCGACGAGATGATCGAACTGCTGAAAGCTCGGGAAGCACAGAGAGCCTCAATCTGACGTCAGCCCGGATACCCGGACAGGCCCCTGCAGACCGGAAGCGCTGACTCGATGAATGACATCTGCGTCAGCGCTTCTTAATCCTTAATACTATCTTTTCCTGTTAATACTGTCTTTTCCTGTTATGCCGCTCCTTATTGCTATACCGATCTCAGCTGCCGTGCGGATCCTTACGGCTCTCTATCCGAAATATACGGCCGCCCAGAGCGGTATTGTCACGATGGACAAGGCCGTGGAGAGAAAGATCAGCTTGGCCGACAGTGCCCGGTTGCCGCCGTAGATGGTGCAGAGCATGGTAGAGTTGGTGGCGGCGGGCATGGAGGCCATGAGGATCAGGACTCCCTTCAGAACCGGGTCCACATCCAGGAGGGACAGCAGCAGTGCCATCAGCGCACCGAGTCCCACAAGCCGGATCAGCACATACGGGATCGCCCGCCACTCGGTGAAGATCTCCCTGAAGGGGACACTCCCCAGCACCGAGCCGATGACCAGCATGGCGCAGGGGGAGGTGGCCTGTCCGATGAAGGCGCAGCCGTCCATGATCACCGAGGGTACCCGCACATGCAGAAGATAGAGGACTGCTGCCGCAGCACCTGAGAGGAATGCCGGATTCAGGATCTTTTTCAGCGGCAGCTTGCCGGCCAGAAGCCAGATCCCCAGTGAGAAGCAGAGCAGGTTATAGGGAATATTCAGGAGCGAGGCATAAAAGGCGGCATTCCCGCCAAGCACCGCAGCACAGACCGGGATGCCGATATAGGTCACATTGCCGCACATGGTTTCAAAGAGGTACACGCCACGGTCATCGGCCGGTGGCCTGAGCAGCGGAACCACGACCAGGGCCACCAGCCCGCTGAGCATGAACATACCGAAGGAGAGCCCCAGTGTCACAAGCACGCCTTTGGAATCTACGCCGGCGCCGGAATTCAGGATGGCGCTGAAGAGATAAAAGGGTAAAATGATTCTGACCACAATACTCGATACCGTGGCAGTGCCCTCTTCATTGAGGACCTTGAGCCTGCGGCAGACAAATCCCGCCAGAATCCCAATGAAAATCACCGTGATCTGATGCAGTGCTGTGGACATGGCAATCTCTCCTCTTCCGAATGATTCCGATACTCCTGCCTTCATCACCAGCATATCATTTCATCATGCCAATTTCAATGGCGAAAAAGATTTATCCCTGGCGAAAACTCCGTACGTATATATCCCGGATTTTCGACAGACTGCTTGACAATCCCTTTCGTTGCAAGTATCATTCCCATTGAGAATGCAGAGAATCAAAAAGACACTCCGGCAGAAAAGGCATTTCAGAAGGTTTTTGCAGAAGGGTGGATGAATATGAAATCTGAAAAAAGATATATGGGTATCGGCTTAACTCAGCAAGGGACAAGATATAGCAACAGCCCTTGAAAGCCGAGAGAAGAGCTGCGCTGGTTGGAAGCGTCGGTTATAGCGGAAGCAGAATTCATCCAGATAAGGCTGATAGTCGCCACAGCT
>JAILFJ010000126.1 GCA_024697625.1 Oscillospiraceae bacterium | reverse complement strand
AAAGAGAAGATCGTGGCCGCCCTGCAAAACACCATCGACCACGGCGACCTGGATCGCATGGCCGCCATCCGCAGAAGCAAGCGGACGCTGTAAAGTAAATAATCGTTTTTTCCACTGCCTTGTGCGAGGAATGACAGAAAGGGGAGCCAATGGAAACGATAATCCGAACAACTTATGGCGAAGTAGAGGGAATCGAGCGCGACGGCTGCACATGCTATCTTGGGATTCCCTTTGCCAAATCCCCGATCGGGGAACTGGCATTCCGACACCCGCTGCCGCCAGAGCCTTGGAACGGTGTTCTGAAAGCAAATCACGGCTCCTGCAATCCTATCCAGGCGCATGGAGGCTTCGGTATCGGAAACAACAGCCAGGACTGCCTGTACCTGAATATCTTCGTGCCGGAGCATAAGGACAGTCCGCTTCCGGTTATGGTTTGGATCTATGGCGGAGCTTACAGTCAGGGAGGCGCGGGAGCCGAGGTGCCTGGCACGACCCAACTCCAGTTATGACCCGTTTTGCCCGTGAGAGCGGCTGCCTGGTCGTTTCCTTTAATTATAGACTGAATCTGTACGGGTTTCTCAACCTGCATTTTTTGGATGAGAGCTTCGATCAAAATAACGGCCTCTATGACCAGATCATGGTCCTGCGCTTTGTACGGGACAATATCACGGCCTTCGGCGGGGATCCTGAAAATGTCACTCTCTTCGGGCAATCGGCGGGCGGGGCCTGTATTCTGGCCTTGATGACGATGCCGGAGGCGGAGGGGCTTTTTCATAAGAGTATTGTACAGTCAGCCTGTATCGAGCACTTTTTCACGGAACAGGAAAGTCGGGCGCACACAAAAGCATATCTGCATCTCGCTGGTGTAAAAAAAGCGGAAGAGCTCCTGCTTATACCGCAGGAAAAGGTGGAGAAAAGCAACGAAAAGTATTCCTCATGGCTGCTGCGAAGAGGAGATATCCGCTGTGCCTTTTCTCCGGTGATCGACGGCGTGACTCTTCAGAAAGAGCCAAAGCAGGCTGTGAAACGATCATCGCGCCCTCTTCTGATCGGTAATGCCAGCCAGGAGGCAAATCTGTTTCTCCACAATCTCCCCTCAGTGATGCTGCCGTTTGTCGCATGGTTTCTTCGTTTAGAGGTGCCGAAAGCAAGCGGAAGCTACCGCCAGCGGATCAGCGATGCGCTGACCGAGCACATCTATGTGCGGCCTCAGATGGAGATTTTAAAAGACTATGTGGGGCCGGCTTCCCGTTATGTGTATCAGTATGTTTTCCCGGAAAGTACCATGGGCTGCTTTCACACCTGCGAGCTGCCGGTACTGTTCGGCAAAAACTCTGCAATCATCGGAAATGCGGACGACCCGGAGTCTGAACGCATTGGAACGGAAATGCGTAAAATCTGGGGACGGTTTGCGAAAGACGGTCAGGTATACTGGAAGCCAGGCGAGGCGGGCCTTCAAATTCTATAGATATTCGGCATAGGGATGATCTTTGTCCAGTGATGCAACGCTCGATATGCAGCCATAACCCATAATAGGACTCTAATCTTGATACGATTAGGGTCCTATTGCTTTGCACCCCGGGAAAAGCTGACGCCCCTTGCAACAAGGGGCTGTCAAGTTTCTTGTAAACTTAATCAAGATAGCCAGATCCCCGGCAGGACTAATCTGCCGGGGATTATTGCGTTTCTGCGATGAATTCTGGGGTTTCTTCCCTCAAAATCGTGTGCGAGATGGTCGATCAGTTGGATCGACTTCTGGCATTGGCTTTGCAGTAGATCCCTTCAGCAAAGAACCGGGCGCAGGCTTTCGCAAGCCTATGCCCGGTGTACGATATGTCAGTCCGTGCAGATCAGTTCCTTCGTGACGATCTCTTCCGCCCGGCTGCGGATGTTGTTCATGAGGAGCAGGTCACAGCAGGTCTTCGCACTATGCGGGATCAGATCATCGAGACTAATAAGGAGGAGTAAAACCATGTGGAACTACGCATTTCAGGTGCCCGAGCAGAAGAAGATCCGCTACATTGTACACACCGACTGCAAAAATGAGGCGGACGATCAGTTCACTCTGGCACATATTCTGATGACGGACAAGCTGGACGTCCGAGGAATCATCGCCGGGCACTTTGACGAGGGCAACTATGGGCGATATCCGGAACATCAGACCGCCCAGGCCAGTCTGGACGAGGTGAATCTGATTCTGGAACTGATGGACCTTGCCGGACGCTATCCCGTGTTCAAAGGAAGCGAGGTTGGCATGCCCGATGAGAAAACGCCCATCGTCACCGAGGCTGCCCGCTTCATCGTGGAGGAAGCCATGCGCGATGATCCCCGCCCGCTCTTCATCGGCATGCAGGGCGCTGTCACCGATCTGGCCTGCGCGATTTTGATGGAGCCGCGGATCTGCGAAAAAATGACCTGCATCTGGATCGGCGGCGCTCAACACGAGTCTTGCTGACATGCCCTTCTGGCCGCACGGCGAAACGTGGTGCCTCGGCGACGAGGGCGTGATCTGCGCATTGCTGGAGGACCGGGAGCGAGTAGGCGGTTACAGAGAAATCGAAGCGCCGCGCATCGGAAGAGATATGCGCTATCTGCCCGGTGATTCCGGGCGATTGATCCGGGTCTATCACACGATGGATGTGCGGATGGACCTCGAGGATCTCTACGCAAAGCTGCAAATCAATTTCCCGGAGCAGGTCTGAAGCGCCGGACAGGCAGCGTCAATGCCGAAGTGAACGTGTCTGCTGGCGTCCGTATCGCTGTATTCTCGAGGGGAAACCGCCCTCAGGTCCGCTGCAGGGATTTCCGGTATTCGGTCGGGGTGGTGCCATGGATCTTCCGGAAGGTACGGGTGTAGTAGTTGGCGTCAGAAAAGCCGCAGCGCTCCGCAATCTCGGGCATGCTGAGCGTCGTACCGCTCAACAGTTTCAGGGAGCGGCGCACGCGGGTAAGGTTGATGTAGTCCGTGACCGTCATGCCTACCTCCTTATGAAAGCGGGTGGATAGATAGTTTTTGTTGACGGTGTATTTGTTGGACAGGCTCTCCAGACTCAGCGGTTCCATGTAGTGGAAGTCTACAAAGTTGAGCACGTCGCGCACCACACGGGAAAAGCGCTCCCGCGAATAGGTCTGCACCAGCAGACAGTAGTGCCGGATCATGCGCGGGACCAGCGCCCTGATCTGCGCCTCGTTCTCCGCCTCCTCGATCTCCCGCAGGAGCTGCCCGCTGAGGCTGTCGATGTACAGCGGGTGAACCTCCGCCTGCTGCACGGCCTTGCGCATGGCGGCGCTGGCGGCGATGACCATGTCCTTGGCGTTGCGTATGGGATCGTCGACGCGCTGGTCGAGCTGATAACCCATGAACATGTTCTGATAGTAGGTCGCCTCCGAGATATCCCCCCGACGGATGGCGTCAAGCATCTTTGTTTCCGCCTCATAGCGTGCCTCGATTGAGGTATAGGGGATGGAGGAGAGAGAGACTGAGGGCTTTTCCTTTGCCATCTCGATCCGGTCATGACGCACCAGACGGATCTCCATACCCGGATTTGCCAGATAGCGTGAGATGATCGTGGAGAAGAGATGCCGCCAGGAGATCAAATCAAAGACGACCGGGATGCGCTTGAAGTACCATCGGATCGCCTCGATCGCACTGTCGGAGAGCGCATGGCGCTGCAGAAGCTCTGCAAAATCCTCCTCGGTATAGGCCCTGTAGAGATAGGGCCCAAAGAAAAAGACGGAACCGGCTTCGGTATCGCGGCCATGGAACACTAAATAGTGGAGACCGAAATCGTCCCGGTAATCAATGACGTTTTTATCCGGGACAAGCTCCATGACGGAGGCTGCAAAGGCGGCGTAGTCAAAGTCTTCGTAAAGCTGGCCGCGAAACTGAAAATCCAGAGCTGAAGCCTCATGAGAGCTGCAGCTGCGGTCCAGAAGCAGGAACTGTACCCGCAGGGAACCGAGTATATCACGCATCACATCACGCACGTCCATAAGAACCATAGAACATCCCCGCTTTCTCCGAAAAAAGGAAGACTGTACCGGCAGAAAAGCCTGTCAGACACCCGAAAGTGTTCCTGAGGCTCCTGAGGTTGAACGGAAAACTGAATTCCGTCCTTATGCTATCACGATAATCGGTAAATAGCAATAGAGCGTGAAAATTATGCTAAAAATGGGCTTCTGTCCAACGGCATCAACCACCCCTGTGCAGAGGGGCACGACGTATACGCCGATCTGCTGATGCAGCTGATCAGGTATCTGTAAAAAAGCACCCGTATTCAGAAAAGAAGAGAAAATTGTGCTAAAACTGCTGAATGCAGTCTATTGGATAAACTTTTGACCTGTTGTATGCTATATGTATTATACAGCATATGTATCATACGGCAGATTCTCTCGCGAACGAAACCATTGAAACAGGAGGACGAGCATGGAGAAAGAACCGATTATCCAAGTCCGGCATATGGTCAAAAACTTCGGACCGACCCGGGCACTCCGTGATGTGGACGTCAGCTTCTACCGCGGTGAGATCCGGGGCCTCATCGGTGAAAACGGCAGCGGAAAGTCCACCATCACGTCCATTGTCGCCGGCATGCAGAAGGCCACCAGCGGGGAAATGTTCTATAAGGGCGAACCCTGGAATCCGGCCAGCATGGTCGATGCCCAGCTGCACGGCATCAGCATGGTGCTTCAGGAAGCCAACACCATTCCCAATTGCACCGTGGCGGAAAACATCTTCGCTGGCCGCTTCAACGAGTTTGCTGTAGCGAACAGCTTCCTGAGCATGCGCAAGGTCAACAAGGCCGCGCAGGAGATCCTTGACCGCTTCGGCCTGAGCCATATCAAGGCCACCGACAGCATCAACAAGTACGGCTTTGAAGACCGCAAGCTCATCGAGATCGTGCGCTGTGTGTCCGACGAGACTGAGGTCTTCGTCGTCGACGAGACCACCACCGCCCTCTCTCTGGAAGGGCGTCAGCTTCTGTACAAGCTGATCCACAAGCTCAAGGACAACGGCAAGAGCGTCATATTTATCTCCCACGATATGGACGAGATCCTTGAACAGTGCACGGACCTGACCGTTCTGCGCGACGGCGAAATCATCGGCCACCTCAACCGCGAGGAGATGGACGCCCCTGGCGCGGAGAAGAAGATCCGCTTCATGATGGTCGGCCGTGAGATCGGAGACGCCTACTACCGCGAGGACTACGATACCTCCCACCGGCCCGAGGTGGCCCTGAAGCTCGACCATGTCAGCTTTGGCCCCATCAAGGACTTCTCGCTGGAGCTGCACAAGGGCGAGATCATCGGCTTCGGCGGCCTGTCCGGCTGCGGCATGCATGAGATCGGCCGCGCGGCCTTCGGCCTGGAAAAGCTCAATGAGGGCAAAGTCATGTGCGAGGGCAAGGAAATCAGGTCCTGCCTCGACGCCATCGAGTCCGGTATCGGCTACATCTCCAAAAACCGTGACACCGAGGCACTGATCCTTGAGGGAGGCATTGGCGAGAACATCGTTCTGCCCTCCCTCAACGCCCTGTCCCATGCTACCTTTATCAGCCCCAAGGCAGAGAAGAAGCTCTCCGACGGTGAGATTGACAACTTCCGCATCAAGTGCTACGGCGGCAAGCAGTGGGTCAACACCCTCTCCGGCGGCAACAAGCAGAAGGTATCCTTCTCCAAGTGGACCGCCAAGAAGTCCGACGTGCTCATCATGGACTGCCCCACCCGCGGCGTCGACATCGGCGTCAAGCAGTTCATGTACCACGTTATCGCCGAGATGAAGCAGCAGGGCAAGTCCATCATCCTCATCAGCGAGGAGCTGGGCGAGCTCATCGGCATGGCTGACAAGATCCTCATCATGAAGGACTTTGAGGTCACCCATGAGTTCATGCGGAGCCCTTCGCTCAGCGAGACGGACATCATCGAATACATGATCTAAGGAGGAGAAGAGAATGCCTGACAATACGAAAAACGGCGCAATCGCCTCCCAGCGCACCGACGAGCGCACAAGCTTCTTCACCTTCGTCAAGACCCACACCATGGACCTGCTGGCCTATGCAGGTCTCGCGGTCATGCTGATCCTGTTCCTTGTCTTCAACAGCGGTCCGCGCCTGATGTATAACTTCTCGGCAGTCGTGCAGGCGGCGGCGGTGTATTCCATCCTCGCCCTCGGTGCCGTGTTCATCTACTCCATGGGCTTCATGGACGTCTCACTCGGTCAGCAGATCGGCGTGTACGTCATTCTCATGATCCTCATCGGCAACAAGATCGGCGGCGTGCCCGGCGTCATCGTGGGCTTCCTGCTGGTTCTGGCGCTGGCGCTGGTCTGCGGCGCCATCAACGGCGCGGTGTCCATCTTCCTCGGCCTGCCCAGCATTGTGACGAGCCTGTTCCTGATGTTCTTCTTCACCGGCGCCCAGTACCTGATGATGGAGTCCACCGGGGAAAACACCATCAAGCTCGTGCAGACCATCAAGCCCGCCGACCGCAATACCTATACCCTGCTGCTCATCGGCATCATCGTCCTGCTTGCGGTCATCGGCACCTACTTCTTCAACTATACCAAGCTCGGCAAGTACACCCGCGCCATCGGCGCCAACAAGGTCGCCGCAAAGCAGAGCGGTATCAGCCTCGTCAAGTGGCAGGTGCTGGGCTACATGGCCCTCGGCTTCTGCGCCGCGGTTGCCAGCTTCGTTATGCTCACCCGCACCGGCACCGCCGGCAAGGGCACCGGCTCCGGCTACGCTATGGACATCATGATCTGCCTCATCCTCGGCGGCATGCCCCTCAAGGGCGGCATGAAGTCCAAGATCTCCTGCGCGCTGGTGGGCGCTTTCACCTATACGCTTCTCTCAAACGTGCTGACCACGATGGGCGTCCCGCTCAACTGGGTCAACTTCGTCAAAGCCTGCATCTTCCTTGTCATTGTCCTTTTGACCTGTCGGAAGCCTAACGGGGTACTTCCCAGGTAAGCAATACACTAAAAACAACATCAAAATGGAGGTAACTATGAAAAGCACCAAGAAGATTCTCGCGCTTGTTCTGACCCTCGCCCTCGTCTTCGCGCTGGCGGCACCGACCGCTTCCGCCAAGGCCCGCGCCACCAAGATCGGCGTCGGCCTGTACAAAGACTCCGGCGCAGACGTCACCGCCGTCAAGGCTTTCCTTGGCAATCTCGAAGAGTCCCTGAACGTCAAGTTTGTCTACACCGTTCTCTCCACCAATGACGAAGCCCTGAATATCACCAAGGTTCAGGAGATGATCGCAGCCGGCTGCGACGGCATCATCATCACCATGGACAGCGGCACCGAGGCCATCCTGCAGGAGTGCGCCGACGCCGGTGTCTACCTCGGCGGCTACCTCTGCGACTTTGACACCTCCTTCCGCAACAACTACGACAATGTCTTCAAAAACGAGTTCTTCCTCGGCACCGTGGCTGACAGCGGCTGCGCCGACGAGGCTCGCCGTGGCTATGACTTCTTTGACAGCGTCATCGAGTACAACGAGCGCACGCCCGATGCCCCCATCCGTCATGTCGCCATGACCACCTTCCCCGCCTTCGCCTTCCCCTACCAGCAGAGCTTTGCCGCGCAGTTTGTCGAGAAGGTTGAGGAGTACAACGCTGCCAACCCCGACAAGGCCATCACCGTCGATCCTCTCGATCAGGATACCGACATTCTGATGTTCCGTCCGATGGACTCCACCTACTTCAACAAGCA
>JAILFJ010000118.1 GCA_024697625.1 Oscillospiraceae bacterium | reverse complement strand
CGAGCCAGAACAGCCGAAAAGGAGATCGAATATGAGCCGAGCAACGAAACCGACAAAGCAAATGGTGCTGGCAACGTCGAATAGATATACAGAACAGACGCTGCAGAGTGCTGTTCTGGCATGCCGGGGGCGCTTTACCGGAACAGCGGTCATCTGTGAAGACCGGAGCCTGTCCTATGAAGAGTTTGACTGGCAGACCGACCTCATTGCTTCAGCTCTGACGGCACAAGGCATCGGTCCCGGCCGGATTGTCGCTGTGCAGATGGCACGCACGGAACGGATGGTTCTTGTGATATTCGGCATCTTCAAGTCCGGCGCCGCGCTCTTGCCTCTTACTCCGGGTCTTCCTGAGATGCGTCTCAGGGACATCTATGATACGGTGCCGTCTGCCATCACCCTCACAGATACGTGGTTCGACGAACTGCCGGGGTTCTCTGAGGCAACTGCGTCTTTCATACCTCAGCCTCCCGCCGCGTCATCGAACGATCCCGCACTGTTCTTCTTTACCTCGGGCTCCACGGGAAAGCCGAAGGGCGTCTGCCACAGCCAGAAAGCTGAAGCTCTGAACGCACGGATGTATCCGGAAAGTCTGCCGGCGCTGGGTCTCCCCTGTCGCAGCTTTGACACCGTGCTGGCCAAGACCAATATCAGTTTTGTAAGTTCCTTTCTCTTCGAGTATCTGTCGGCCCTGCTTTACGGCAGGACGCTGGTGCTGATGACCGACCGCGAGCGAAACGACTATGCCAGTATCGGCAGGCTCATCGAACGGCATCGGAACAGCAGTCTCTTTCTAACCCCGTCCGAACTGGAGAGCTACCTGCATGAAGATCGTTTCCGGAAAAATTTCCGGCATCTGGCGGTGCTGGTTCTCTGCGGAGAACTTGTTCACGAGAGCACGAGATCCCTTGTTCAGGCGTACGCTTCCTCCGAGACCACCCTGCTCTCGCTTTATGGCTCCACGGAGTGCCACGGCATCGCCTGGAGCAATCTGCGCGACTGGGAGGGGCAGGGCGGCGTTCCCTGTGACAGCGTGCAGGTAGATGTTCTGGATGAAAAAGGGACTTCCCTGCCCGCGGGGCAGCCTGGGGAGATCGCAGTCCTCTCCGACATGGTCATGACGGGCTATCTCGGCCGGGAAGCCCGCTCCTTCACACGTGACGGACGGAGCTGGCTCGGCACCGGTGACCTGGGTGAGAAAACCGAAGACGGAAGAGTCTATGTTCACGGCAGAATGGACCGGATGGTAAAATACCACGGCCTGCGTATTGAGCTGGCAGACATCGAGGAAAACCTCTGTCGCTTCCCCGAAGTCCGCAAAGCAGCGGTCGTACTGGCGGATACCGCTGCGGGAAACAGCGTCCTCTGTGCATACTATGAAAGCGACATCTACGTGGAAGCAAAGGCCCTCCGGAGCTTTCTGGAGGCATATCTCCCGGTATATATGATCCCGGTGGGCTTTGTCCGGCTTGATCGTCTTCCCCGCAACCGCAACGGGAAAATCGACTATCCCGAGCTCAGCAGCCGGCCGTATCGTGCACAGCGCAGTGGCAGCAGCTTCTCCTCAAGCGGAACCGAAGAGGAAGAAGCCTTGCTATTGGCAGTGAAAGAGCTTCTGCGTCTGGAAAAAAACTGCTCTCCGGAGCAGAATCTTCTGGAGCTCGGTCTGGATTCTCTGACAGGGTATCGCCTGATCAGCAGGCTCCATGAGATGGGCTATGTGCTGACTATGTCGGATCTCTTTTCGCATCCCTTTCCCGCGGAGCTCTCTGCTCTTCTTCGCCCTGTCTCAGGTGGGCAGAAGACTGTGGAGGAAGATACATTCTCGGAAGAAGGGATATTTGCCATCACCGAACTGCAGCTTTTCTGGGGTGCCAATACGGATAGCTTCCAACGGGCAAACGGCCTGTATATCCAGGATTCATTCCTTGCAGAAGTTATCTACACCCCGGAGACACTGGGACAGCGTATGAAGGCCATCCTGGCGCGGCACCCTGCCCTGCGTTCCACCGTGGAATTTGAGAATGGAAAGCCCGGCCAACGTATCATGCCAGATGGTTCAGCGAAAACTGAATGGGTCGATCTGCGATCTTTGGCGGAGCCGGAGACCTCCCCCTTCCGCCTGAGCACCGCTCAGGAAGAGACCGTACAGGCTCTCGCTGTGAAGCAAGCGGAAATCCAGCAGGCGGAGGAGACGACGGCACTGCATATCGTCTGTGCACAGATCAGCGACCGCGCAAGCGTCTTTCTACTGCTTACCAATCATTTCGCCACCGATGGTGCCAGTCTGGTCATGCTGAAGCAAGAGCTGGTACAGCACGGGCTCCCCGACGGTCGGGACGCTTATCTCGACTTCCTGCGTTTTATTGCCGAGGAGCGGAACCTTGCGGAGGCAAGAGCATTCTGGAAGGATTATCTCTGGGACGCAGCTTTTTCCGTTCTGCCGCAGCTGCCTGGAACTGAAGAGAATCCAAAGCCCGATTTTCGCCCGATCACAATCCGCCTGGATTCCGAACATACTGAGCGGCTCTCCGCGCACTGCGCCGCTGAGAAGGTCTCGACACTGAGCTATGTCCTCTATGCGTACGGGTTGACCCTTCTCAGAGCCATGGACGAAGACGCCCTCGTCATCCAGTTGATGAGCTCCGGCCGTGGGATCCCTGTCCCCGGTATCGACAGCACTGTCGGCTGCCTGATCCAGTATATTCCGGTTGTCATCCGCAGAGGGGATACACCGGCCGCCTTCCAGCAAAGCTGTCTGATGGCAGACCGCTACAGCTATCTCTCGACCAGAGAGATCTGGCAGACCGCACGC
Source organism: Oscillospiraceae bacterium (assembly GCA_024697625.1). Classification (GTDB taxonomy): domain Bacteria; phylum Bacillota; class Clostridia; order Oscillospirales; family Oscillospiraceae; genus Limivicinus. The sequence goes on along the minus strand of JAILFJ010000118.1, from coordinate 139 downwards.
GGTCTGGAGCATCGCCCGAAGCTTGCTCCGTTTTTGATCTCGGAGGTTTTCCCGCCGGTTCAGGCACCGTCATATTATGAGGAGCGTTCGGTACGGGACTATGAGCACATGATGGTCAGCAATTTTGTCGTGAAGGACG
>JAILFJ010000079.1 GCA_024697625.1 Oscillospiraceae bacterium | reverse complement strand
TCACCGTGATCAAACCGGTTATCAACCTTGAAACCGGGAAACCCGTCTGCATCGCGGGGGTGGAGCTCAACATGACAGAGATTGTCAATGAGCGATACGTGTTCCTTCGACAGAGTCTTGTGTTTGTGGCCCTGCTGCTGGCGATCGCGGTTGTTTCCAGCATTATCCTGCTGCGGCGGACCGCGATACGTCCCCTGCAGCAGCTGGCAAGCGCGGCAGCCAACTTCGCCAATGAGGACAGGGAGTTTACAAAGGACGATGTGATCCGGCTGGATCTGAGAACCAATGACGAAGTCAGCGATCTGTACCAGGAGATCCGGTCCATGGAGAGCCGCATCGTGGACTATACTGATCATCTGACCCGGGTTACTGCCGAGAAGGAGCGTGTCAGCACGGAGCTGCGCACGGCTTCCCAGATTCAGGAATCCATGCTTCCGCACATTTTCCCGGCCTTTCCCGATCGGGAGGACTTCGACCTCTATGCCAGCATGACCCCTGCCAAAGAGGTGGGAGGAGATTTCTATGACTTCTTCCTGATTGACGAGAGCCATCTGGCCGTTCTGATCGCGGATGTTTCGGATAAGGGCGTACCGGCGGCGCTGTTCATGATGTCGGCCAAAATCCTCATCAACTACCGTGCGCAGGAGGGGGGAAGCCCGAGCGAGATCCTCAACGCGGTGAATGCCCAGATCTGCAAGAACAACAAGTCCAAAATGTTCGTCACGGTGTGGCTGGGCATTCTGGATCTGAATACCGGACTGCTGACGTGTACCAACGCCGGACACGAGTATCCCGTGCTCCGTGGACAAGACGGCCGGTTCCGGGTGTTCAAGGATCAACACGGCCTGGTGCTGGGGGCCCTGGCCAGAGCCCGGTACAAGGATTATGAGATCCAAATGATGCCGGGAGATGCCATCTTTGTCTATACCGACGGCGTTCCGGAAGCGAACAACACGGACGGCGCGTTCTACGGGATGGAACGGATGGAAGAGGCACTGAACCAGGTGGCGGACCGTGATCCGGAAGGGATTCTGCAGGGCGTCAAGGAGAATGTGGACACCTTTACCGGCGATGCCATGCAGTTTGACGATCTGACCATGCTCTGCCTGGAATACAGGGGAAAACAGAAAGCAGGGCATCCAGAGAAAGAAGGGGCCTGATTTGAGAAAACAGAGGAGAAGACTGCTGAGCATGCTGCTTACCGGCGTCCTGCTGGGCGGCAGCTTCAGTGCGGCGGCCGAGCCGCCCGCAGAGCGGATCATGGAGCCCGGCATGCCGATCGGCACCGCGCCCGGAGTGCCCGAAACACCGGAAAACCTGGAAGAGGATACCTGGGCACAGGCTCTGGCGGTCGGGATAACGTGCTGGAATTCCTATACGGACAGAATAAGCCTGTGTGAGCCGTATTTCGCATGGGACGCAACCGGCTGGTATGCGGCCCTGCTGTACAGAGTGGACGGGATCGACTTTCTGCCGCAGAGCACGGTCGATGAATTTCAGTGCTCTCTCGGGGTGGAAGAGCCCATCGGGGAAGCCAACGTATGGCTCGGCGACGCCGGGCCGAGACTGCTGCGGAGCGCCGACGGGAGCATGAATTACGATTTTGCCTTCCACAAGCAGCGTCTTGATGAACTGCTGGGCGTGGAGCTGGAATTTTTGGTCGAGTCAGGTCCAGGGCTCACGGAGACTGTGACGGTGAGGCAGCATTTCGACCTTCGGACAGCGGCGGACTGCTCCTGCGTCCTTTCCTTTGAGGAGAACGAAGACCCCGCCGGCACTTTCCGCTATCGGATCACGGATCTGAGCATTCCGGAGGACGTGCCGGAGGTGGATCCGGACCTGACCTTCGACTGGGAACTGCTGACGGAGCAGAACCGGCTGAGTACCGTGCTCTCCATGTATCCCGCAGTCCGGATCTACAGCCGGACGTACAGTCCCGACGAGTCCACCTGGCTCTTTCTGCACGGAGAGGATCCGGTGATGATCTCAGAGGCCTACGGGACGGTGACCGGCCAGTTCAGAACCTGCTATTTTGAGCTGGGGCAGAGTACGGACGGAAAAGTGCGTCCGCAGGTGGGCAGTGTTGAAGCGGATGCGGTCATCCTGCAGAATCTTGAGAACTATATTCTGGGGTACTTTGACGGCCCGGCTGTACTGAAGCTGGACCGGATCGAGGGAGGCCTCATCTGGGCGGATGCCATCTACAGCACCGGATACCGGCAGAAACTCGCCTTTGACCGCGGCACGCTGGTGCTGCGGGAAGTGATGAGCCTGAACGATGACGGCGAGGTGGGCAACATCACGGTGTTTGAGTATTCTGCTGCGCCGGATGCCTACCAATTTCTGGACAGCTGGGACAGGCCGCTGCGCACGATAGAAGTTGTCTGGGAGACCTACGCCGGTTCCGAGCGGCAGCTGCGCAGAGAGAACATCCTTCTTCCGACAGACTGGGAGTATCTTCCGTTTGAGTGCCGATGGGGTGATTTCACGGCGTATAACAACGATCTTGCGATCGGAGAATACCGGTATCCCGGGGACGGGGCCGGATATCTGCTTTTCCTGACCATCGTGAAGGGCTGATCAGGCGGCAGGAGACATACA
>JAILFJ010000078.1 GCA_024697625.1 Oscillospiraceae bacterium | reverse complement strand
TCACCGTGATCAAACCGGTTATCAACCTTGAAACCGGGAAACCCGTCTGCATCGCGGGGGTGGAGCTCAACATGACAGAGATTGTCAATGAGCGATACGTGTTCCTTCGACAGAGTCTTGTGTTTGTGGCCCTGCTGCTGGTGATTGCCATTCTTTCCAGTATTATTCTGCTGCGCCGGACCGCGATACGCCCGCTGCGGGAGCTGGCAGGGGCCGCCGCGAACTTCGCCAATGAGGACAGAGCGTACACAAAAGACGACGTGATCCAGCTGAACCTGAGAACCAATGATGAAATCAGCGACCTGTACCAGGAGATCCAGTCCATGGAGAGCCGCATTGTGGACTACACAGACCATCTGACCCGGGTAACCGCCGAGAAAGAGCGTGTCAGCACAGAGCTTCGTACGGCCTCCCAGATCCAGGAATCCATGCTTCCGCATATTTTCCCGGCCTTTCCCGAAAGAGAAGACTTCGACCTCTATGCCAGCATGACACCGGCCAAAGAAGTGGGCGGGGACTTCTATGATTTCTTCCTGATTGATGAAAACCATCTGGCCATCCTGATTGCGGATGTTTCGGATAAGGGCGTTCCGGCGGCACTGTTCATGATGTCGGCCAAAATCCTCATCAACTATCGGGCGCAGGAGGGCGGAACCCCGAGCGAGATCCTGAACGCGGTGAATGCCCAGATCTGCAAAAACAACAAGTCCAAGATGTTCGTCACCGTGTGGCTGGGCATTCTGGAGCTGAATACCGGACTGCTGACGTGCACCAATGCCGGACACGAGTATCCCGTACTCCGGGGACAGGACGGCCGGTTCCGGGTGTTTAAGGATCAACACGGTCTGGTGCTCGGGGCACTGGCCAGAGCCAGATACAAGGATTATGAGATTCAGATGATGCCGGGCGATGCCATCTTTGTCTATACCGACGGCGTTCCGGAAGCGAACAACACGGATGGAGAGTTCTACGGGATGGAACGGATGGAAGAAGCGCTGAATCAGGTGGCGGACCGTGACCCCAAAGGAATTCTGCAGGGAGTCAAGGAAGATGTGGATGCCTTTACCGGCGAAGCCATGCAGTTTGACGACCTGACCATGCTCTGTCTGGAATACAAGGGAAAACAGGAGACAGGGCATCCGGAGAAAGAAGAGGCCTGATGTGAGAAAACAGACAAGAAGGCTGCTGAGTATCCTTCTGGCTGCCGTCCTTCTGGAGGGCAGTGTCAGCGCGGCTGCCGAGCCGCCCGCAGAGCGGATCATGGAGAGCGGAATCCCGATCGGCGCGGCGGACGCCGTGCCTGCCACACCCGAAAATCTGGAAGAGGACACCTGGGCACAGGCCATGTCTGTCGGAATGATGCGCTGGAACGCCTATACGGATCAGATCCATCTGAGCGATCCGTACTTCGCCTGGGATGCAACGGGATGGTATGCAGCCCTGCTGTACAGAGTGGAAGGGATCGACCTCCTACCGCAGAGTACGGTGGACGAGTTTCAGCGCTCTCTCGGCGTGGAAGCGCCCATCGGTGAGGCAAATGTATGGCTCGGCGACGGCGGACCGAGGCTACTGCGGAGCGCTGACGGGAGCATGAATTACGATTTTGCCTTCCACAAGCAGCGGCTTGATGAACTGCTGGGCGTGGAGCTGGAATTTTTGGTCGAGTCAGGACCTGAGCTCACGGAGACCGTGACGGTGAGGCAGCATTTCGACATTCGGACAGCGGCGGACTGCTCCTGCGTTCTTTCCTTTGAGGAGAACGATGACCCCGCCGGCACATTCCGTTATCGGATCGCGGATCTGAGCATTCCGGAGGACGTGCCGGAGGTGGATCCGGCTCTGACCTTCGACTGGGAGCTGCTGACGGAACAGAACCGACTGAGTACCGTCCTTTCCATGTATCCCGCGGTCCGGATCTACAGCCGGACGTACAGCCCTGACGAGTCCACCTGGCTCTTCCTTCACGGAAAGGATCCGGTGATGATCTCGGAGGCCTACGGGAGTGTGACCGGCCAGTTCCGAACCTGCTATTTTGAACTGGGGCAGAGTACGGACGGAAAAGTGCGTCCGCAGATAGGCAGCTTTGAAGAAGATGCGATGATCCGGCAGAATCTCGAGAACTATATTCTTGGGTATTTTGACGGCCCGGCTGTACTGAAGCTGGATCGGATTGAAGGAGACCTGATCTGGGCGGATGCCGTCTACAGTACCGGGTACCGGCAGAAGCTCGCCTTTGACCGCGGCACGCTGGTGCTGCGGGAGGTGATGAGCCTGAACGATGACGGCGAGGTGGGCAACGTCACGGTGTTTGATTATACGTCTGCCCCGGATAACTACAGCTTTCTGGACAGCTGGGACAGGCCGTTGCGCAGCATTGAGGTCGTCTGGGAGACCTACAGCGGCTCCGAGCGGCAGCTGCGGAGAGAGAACATCCTTCTTCCGACAGACTGGGAGTATCTCCCGTTTGAGTGCCGATGGGGTGATTTCACGGCGTATAACAACGATCTTGCGATCGGAGAATACCGGTATCCCGGGGACGGGGCCGGATATCTGCTTTTCCTGACCATCGTGAAGGGCTGATCAGGCGGCAGGAGACATACA
>JAILFJ010000114.1 GCA_024697625.1 Oscillospiraceae bacterium | reverse complement strand
GGCCGTCATCCTCGGCCTCGCGCTCGGCATCAACTTCTCCGGCCTCCTCGGCGCGAACATCACGACTGCCGGCAACAACGCCACCGGCGCCATCTCCTTCATGGTCGGCAACATGAAGATCGCCCTGTCCGGCCTCGCGGTTGCCTCGATCGTCGGCATCCTGCTCAACGCGATCCTCCCCGGCAAGCGCGACGAGTACATGCCCAACCAGGAGAACTCCGGCTCGCTCGGCAAGTTCTGATTGCGAAAGAGAGAGCTTTCAAAGCGTCAAAAAGCACCGGCTCCCATCGGGAGTCGGCGCTTTTTGCTTTTTTCACCGCGGAAAACGGCCTTGCGCGGCGCGCGGCGGCATGGTACAATGGGCAAAAAGCGCCGCGGCGCGCCGGAAAAACCACGCAGAAAAGAAAACGGGGGAGAAGGATATGGGAAAAACCAATAAAGTATTCGGCATCATCGGCGGGATCCATTTCATCTTTATGGGGCTGCTGCTCTGCCTGATGAACCTGTTCAGCGGTCTGGCGAGAAGGGGCGGAGCGATCAAGCTGCCGGTTGCCCTGCTCAGGCCCTTGATGATGCTGCAGAGCCGTGACAGAAACCTTTCGATGATCCTTTCGTACGAGGGCGGGATCGCGGCCGGGATCGCGCTGCTTGTGATCTTCACGCTGATCGGCGTGGCGCTGCTGACAAGGAAGCGCCTCCTGCTCATCATCGGCGCCGGCCTGGGGATCCTGGTGCGTCTTATGGCGGGTCTCGGGGTCTTCGACACTTCGGCGTCGATGCTGCCGTTCCTCGCCCGCATGAGAATGCATCTGAGATTCCTGACGAGAGTCCAGTTCCGCTGGCCGCTGCTGCTGTTCGGGATGCTTGCGCTGACGTATTTCGCGGCGCTGCTGCTCTGCGGCTGCGTGCCCAAGCTGGCGCGGCTCTTCGGCTGGATCGGCGCGGGCTCCGCCCTGCTGGCGATCCTTCCGTGCTGCTTCTACGGCGCGGCGCTGCTGACGATGCGCATCCGCTTCGTGTTCTCGGGAGGGATCGTCGTGCTGGCGATCCTGCTGGCGGCCGGAGCGGTCTTTGCTGGCGAGACCATGCAAAAGAAAAAAGCGCGGCCGCAGCCGCCCCAGTACCGGCAGGTCCCGCCGCAGTACGGACAGGTCCCGCCGCAGTACCGGCAGTAAAAACAAATAAAACGAGAAAAAGGGGAGAGACGACAGTCTCTCCCTTTTTCTGTCATGACGGGCTCGATGAGACGGCCACGCCGCCGCTCCGGCGCGGCGCTCCGCTCACAGATCCTGCGCGAGGACGTCTTCGATCCGCTCGCGCCTGACGGCAAGGTAGCTCTCGCCGCCGCGCAGCATCACGACCGGCGGGCGGCCGAAGCGGTTGTAGTTCGAGGCCATCGAGTAGTTGTAGGCCCCGGTCGTGCAGACGGCGATGCGGTCGCCGCGGCCGGTCGCGGCCGGAAGGCTGATCGCGGGCTGTATGATGTCGCCGCTCTCGCAGCAGCGGCCCGCAAGATCGAAGATCGCGCGCAGCTTGCCGCGCGGCGCGGTGTGAAGCACCGTGTAGGCCGAGCCGTAGAGACAGTAGCGCGGGTTGTCGGTCATGCCGCCGTCGGTGATGACATAGCTCTTGTAGCCCGGGATGCGCTTGACGCTGCAGACCGTGTAGACGGTCATGCCGGCGTCGGCCACGATGCTGCGTCCCGGCTCCATCAGGAAGCGGGGAACGGGCAGCCCGGCCTCAGAAAGGCGGCTCCTGAGACGTGCGGCGACTTCGCCGATGCGCGCGGGGATGTCCGCCGTCGGGTCGTCGTCCGTATAGCGGACGCCGTAGCCGCCGCCGAGGTTCAGCTCGCGAAAAACCAGGCCCAGCTCGCCGCGCACGTCGGCCATAAAGCCGACCATCAGATCGACCGTGCGCAGGAACACGTCCTCGTCGAAAACCATCGAGCCGACATGGCAGTGCAGCCCGGCCACGTCGATGTTTTTCATACCGAGCGCGGCGCGCACAAACTCCATAGCCTGCCCGGTCTCGACGGGAACGCCGAATTTCACGTCCACCGCGCCGGTGTTGATCGCGTGATAGGTGTGCGGGTCGATGCCCGGCGTGATGCGCAGCAGCACCTTCTGGCGCAGACCGCGCGCGGAGGCGTGCTCCTGCAGGGAGATCAGCTCGTCGCCGTTGTCCACGATGAAGCAGCCCACGCCGTGGTCCAGCGCGAAGGCGATGTCCTGATCCGTCTTCCCGTCGCCGTGGTAATAGATGTTCTCCGCCGGGTATCCGGCCGACAGGGCAGTGCCGATCTCGCCGGGCGAAACCGCGTCGACGCCAAGCCCTTCTTCGGCCATGATGCGGTAGATCTGTCGGAACGCGGCGGCCTTGCCCGCATAGAGCGGCAGCGCGTCCTCCCCGAAGGCGGAACGGAAGGCCGAGAGGTACATCCGGCAGTTTTGGCGGATGCGGTCCTCGTCCATCAGATACAGCGGCGTTCCCCAGCGGTCCGCCAGCGCGTTCACGCTCTGGCCGGCGAAAAGCAGCGTGCCGTCGGAGGCGCGGGTGATGTTGTCACACAGCACGGTGATCCCTCCCGATTACTTTGATGGGATTCTATAAATTTATCACGCTAAATAAAGAAAGTCAAGAGCGGAAGCAAGCCCGGGGCCGCTGCCGCGGTCCCGGGACGGAGGCGGGAAAAAGACTATCTCTCTTCGCGGAAGTACGGCAGACCCAGCGAGGCGGGCGGCTGGTTCTCGCGCTTGTTGCGCATCGAGGTCAGCACCAGCACGATCGTCGTGACGACGTAGGGCGCCATTTTGTACAGTTCCTTGACGGCAAGATTCATGCCCGAGGGGATGTACATGTGCACGATGTAGAGTCCGCCGAAAAGGAAGGAGGCCAGCACGCCGACGTTCGGCCGCCAGACCGTGAAGATGACCAGCGCGATGGCGAGCCACCCGCGGTCGCCGAAGGCGTCGTTGGTCCACACGCCCGAGGCGTAGTCCATCACATAGTACAGACCGCCGAGCCCCGCGATAACCGCGCCGGTGCAGGTCGCGACGTATTTATACCTGCTGACATTGATGCCGGCGGCGTCCGCAGTGTTGGGGTTTTCGCCCACGGCGCGCAGATGCAGGCCCACCCGCGTACGGTTGATCACCCAGGCGGAAACCAGCGCGATGATGACCGCCACATAGGCCAGAAAACCGTAGGAGAGAAAGAGCTTTCCGAAGGCGCCGAGCTTCTCCGCCGCCGGAAGCGACCTGCGGAAGCAGTTGCTGGTGGCGGACAGGATGACCGAGGGCAGCGAGCTCCCCGAGAGCTTGATCAGCGACCCGCCGAAGAAGTTGCCGAAGCCCACGCCGAAGGTCGTCAGCGCAAGGCCCGTGACATTCTGGTTGGCCCGGAGCGTCACGGTCAGGAAACAGTACAGCAGGCCCATCAGGAGGGAGCCCAGGATACAGCAGGCGAGGGGAATCGCGATCGCCGCAAAGGGCTGCACGGTCTCGACGGACTGCTCGTAGAAGAAGGAGCCGATGACGCCGCTGATGCCGCCGACGTACATGATGCCCGGGATGCCCAGGTTCAGGTTGCCGGACTTCTCGGTCAGGGTCTCGCCGGTGCTGCCCAGCAGCAGAGGGATGCCCTGCACCACGGCCCGGGGGATAAAGGATATAAAATCAAACACTGCCCTTTCCCTCTCTTTCCCCGGATTTCCGGAAGTGGATCTGATAGTTGATGAAGAACTCGCTGCCGATGATGAAGAACAGGATCACGCCCGTCAGGATATCGCCGAAGGAGCGGTTGAGCCCGAACTTTGTCGCGATCTCGCCCGCACCGCGGCCCAGAAAGACCAGCAGGAAGCTCGTCAGGATCATCCAGATGGGGTTGAACTTCGCCAGCCACGAGACCATGACCGCCGTGAAGCCGCGCCCGTCCACGATCGTCGTCGTGAGGGTGTGGTTGGTGCTGCCCACCAGCAGCAGGCCCGCCAGACCGCAGAGGGCGCCGGAGAGCAGCATCGTGCGGACGATGACCCTCTCGACCTTGATACCGACGTAGCGGGCGGTGCGCTCGCTCTCGCCGACGACGGCGATCTCGTAGCCGTGCTTGGAGTAGTTCAGGTAGACGTACATCAGGATGCACACGGCCGCGACGATCAGGATGTTGAGCAGATACTTGTAGCTTCCGATCTGTGGGAACCAGCCGATCTCGGTCTTGGAGTTGATGACGCCGATGGTGCCGGAGCCCTTCGGGGACTCCCAGACCACGCAGTAGAAAGCCACCAGCTGGGTCGCGACGTAGTTCATCATCAGGGTGAAGAGGGTCTCGTTGGTGTTCCACTTCGCCTTGAAGATCGCGGGGATCGCCGCCCAGAGGGCTCCGGCCGCGAGGCTTGCGACGCACATGCAGGCGATGACGGCCCAGTTCGGCAGTCTGCCGGGCAGAAGGATCATGCAGGCCGCCGCGGCCAGACCGCCGATCAGCGCCTGGCCCTCGCCGCCCAGGTTCCAGCAGCGCATCCGGAAGGCGGGCGTCACCGCCAGCGACACGCACAGCAGCATCGCGATGTTCTGCAGCAGGACCCAGATCTTGCGCGGTGAGCCGAAGGACCCGTTGAAGATCGCCGCATAGACCTGCAGCGGATTCTGTCCCGTCACCAGGGTGGTGATCAGCCCGCAGGCGATCACCGCCAGCAGCAGGCCCAGCCCCCGGATGGCCCAGGTCTTGTACCAGGGCATGAGGCCCCGCTTGGATACGTGGAAGAGCGGCGTGCGGGTTTTACTGTTCATGCGCGTTTCCTCCCAGCTTTGTCATCATCATGCCGACGTCCCGCTTCTGCGCACCCCGGCCGGGGATGATCCCGCTGACCTTTCCGCCGCAGAGCACCAGGATCCGGTCCGCCAGCTCCAGCAGCACGTCCAGGTCCTCGCCCACGTAGATCACCGCGACGCCGGCCTTCTTCTGCCTGTTGATGAGGTCGTAGATGGTGTGCGAGGAGTTGATGTCCAGCCCCCGCACCGCGTACGCCGTCAGCAGCACCGTCGGCGCCGAGGCGATCTCGCGCCCGACCAGCACCTTCTGCACGTTGCCGCCCGAGAGGCGCCGTACCGGGGTCGAGACGCCGGGTGTCACCACCCTCAGCTCCTCCACCACGTCCAGAGCCAGCTGGCGCGGGGTCTTCCGGTCCGTAAAGAGCGAGTGCCCCCTGCGGAAGGAGCGCAGCATCATGTTGTCCGAGAGATCCATGTTTGCCACCAGGCCCATGCCCAGCCGGTCCTCCGGTACAAACGAGAGCGCCACGCCCATCTGCTGGATGCTCAGCGGATCCCTGCCGACGAGCTGCTCGGCGGTTCCGTCGTCTTTCAGGTATTCGATGCTGCCCTTCTCCACCGGCTGCAGGCCGGCGATGGCCTCCAGCAACTCCTTCTGGCCGCAGCCGGAGATGCCCGCGACACCGAGAATCTCGCCGGAGTTTGCAGTGAAGCTGACGTCGTCCAGCTTCAGGATGCCGTCCACGCTGCGCACGGTCAGGCCCTTTACGCGGATTCTGAGCTTCGGATCCACCGGTTCCGGCCGGTCGATGTTCAGTGCAACCTGGTGACCGACCATCATGTTGGTCATCTCCTGGGCATTGGTGTCTTTGGTCGGCATGTCGCCCATAAACTGGCCGTGCCGCAGGATCGCCACCCGGTCCGAGATTGCCTCGACCTCGTGCATCTTGTGGGTGATAATGACGATGGCCTTGCCGTCGTCGCGCATGTTGCGCAGCACCGTGAAGAGGCGGTCGGTCTCCTGCGGGGTCAGAACCGCCGTCGGCTCGTCCAGGATCAGGATATCTGCGCCCCGGTAGAGGACCTTGACGATCTCAACCGTCTGCTTCTGCGAGACCGACATGTCATAGATCTTCTGGTTCGGGTCCACCTCGAAGCCGTAAGTCTCGCAGATCCCGCGGATCTTCTCCGCTGCCGCCTTCAGGTCCAGCTTTCCCTCCAGGCCCAGGACGATGTTCTCGGCGGCGGTCAGCACATCGACGAGCTTGAAGTGCTGGTGGATCATGCCGATGCCCAGGTCGAGGGCGTCCCTCGGCGAGCGGATCACCACGTCCCTGCCGTCGATGCTGATCTGTCCCTCGTCCGGGAAGTAGATCCCCGAGAGCATGTTCATCAGGGTCGTCTTGCCGCTGCCGTTCTCACCCAGCAGTGCCAGAACCTCGCCGCGGTAGATGTTCAGCCAGATCCGGTCGTTGGCGATGACAGAACCAAAGCTTTTGGTGATGTCGCGCATGGTGACGGCAGGTATTTTCTCTTCCATCTTCGTCATGCTCCTTTCTCCCCTGCGAAGCTCCGAAGGGGCGGGAATGCTGCAAAGGGCAGCGCGGCGGCGGGATCGTCACTGCGCTGCCCTTTGCAGCATGACCTCTGCACTCCCGTCCGAAGGGGGGAGTGCAGAGGCGATGTTTAATAATCAGGCGTCGATATTGGTGATGCCGTCGATGAAGAGATCAAAGTACGGCGCGGAGCGGTACTCGGACTCGTGGAAGTAACCGTCGGCAATGACGTTGGTCTCGGGGACAAAGTCGCCCATGTCGTCCACGTCCGCGAGGTACTCGGTCAGGGTCTCGCCGTTGACGGTGAAGGTGGCGGTGTCGAAGACCTTGAGCTCGCCGGAGGCGAGGGCAGCCTTCACTTCCTCAAGCTTCTCCACGGTGCCGGCGGCAGCGGCCTGCTCGTTGACCTCGGTCATCATGACCGAGTCGGTGGCGATGGTGCCGGTCCAGTCATAGGGGATCTCCTCGCCGTTGGCGACGCAGTTCATGGCAAACTCCATGTACGGGGCCCAGTTGATGCGGGAGGCGACGATGAAGGTGTTGGGGCAGGCATCGGCGGCGGAGCCGTTATAGAAGACGAAGGGGATGCCGTTGGCCTCGCACTCGGTGGGGGCGCCCATCGAGTCGGCGTGCTCGGAGATCAGGACGCAGCCGTTGCTGATGAGCTTGATGGCGCCTTCCTTCTCGAGGGTCGGGTCATACCAGGAGTTGGTGAAGGTGACCTCCATGGTGGCCTCGGGGCAGATGTAGCGCACGCCCAGGAAGAAGGAGGTGAAGCCGGAGACGACCTCGGCGTACGGGAAAGCGCCGACGTAGCCGACCTTGGCCTGGTCCGCGGTGATGGCACCGCTCTCGATCATCTCGTTGAGCTTGAGGCCGGCGGCGACACCGCCGAGGAAGCGGCCTTCATAGATGGAGGCAAAGGCGTTGTGGTAGTTGGGAAGCTCGACCGTGTGGGCCTGGGTACCGGTGGCGTGGCAGAACTGGACCTCGGGGAACTCCTTGGCAGCCTGGATGAGGAAGGGCTCGTGGCCGAAGGAATCGGCGAAGATGAAGTTGCAGCCCTCGTCGACCAGCTCGGCGGCGGCGTCATAGCACTCCTGGCCTTCGGGGATGCCGGTCTTGAGCAGATACTCGATGCCCAGCTTCTCGCAGGCTTCCTTCGCGGCGTTGATGAAGTTCAGGTCATAGGTGGAGTTCTCGTCATGCAGGAAAATGAAGCCGGCCTTGACCGTGACGGCGTCATCGGCAAAAACCGTGGGGCAGGCGAGAGCAAAGGCCATAACCAGGGCGAGCGCCAGGGCAATGATTTTTTTCATGCTTTTTCTCCTATTAAAATAATTTTATTTGGGAAGCGCCGGAGTGGGTCCGGCACTCCCGGTCTATCTGTAGCCGCACAGGCGGCAGAGATAACAAAAAACACCGCGGAACGGACAATGAAGTTCCCGGTGGAGAAAAGAATAAGACCGGAAGCGGCAGTACATCAAAAACCTCTTACACTGCTTCCTGATTCTTTCGATAGTCCGGTCATTTACGGCGTCCGGGTAGAAACTTCAAATCCATATCATTTGCTTATATCGAAAACGGTATTTATCTTTAACGGACTCCCGTCCGATTGTCTGTATTATAATCGCATTTTTCGCCAAAGTCAAGCCGAAAATTCTGCGTTTTACACATTTTTCATGCCCGTTTTTTGTGCACTTTTGACGAGGATCAGACCGCACTGTGCCTCTGCCTTTCCCCGCTGCGGAGCGGAAAATGCCTTGCCAATACTGCCGATCCGGAGTATAATGAATTAATCTTTACTTCGATTTTATCCGGAACAGGATCGGAAGGGGTGTGACACAGCTTGAACATGGCCAAAATCATGAATATCCGCCAGGCCAAGATTCTGGCCCTTGCGGTGAACGCCGCTTTTCTGGCAATCCATGTTTTTCTGTTCTTTCTGTTCCGGAAGCACGGCGTCACCCCGATGATGTACTTCAACATCGGCAGCGTCCTCTTCTATCTCCTCATGACGGTCTTCATCCACCGGGAGATGCTCCGCTTCTTCTGCGTCGCCACCTATCTTGAGATCGTGCTGCACATGTCCCTTGCGGTCTACTTCACCGGCTGGGCCGGCGGCTTTCAGGTCACCCTGCTGGGCACGGGCATCCTCACCGCCTACTGCGAATACGTCGGCCGTTACCTCAGGATCCCCTATATCCGGTCCGCACCGCTCAATGTCGTCGGGATGGGCGCCTATCTCCTGATGTGTATCGTCAACTATCATCACGCGATCCCCTATGCTCTGCCCGAGCGGGTCTGTTATCTGCTCTCCCTGGCCTGGGGTGTCGTCACCTTCAGCATCACCATCTTCTATCTGCATATCTTCGTACAGCTCACCACCCGCACCGAGGAGATCCTGAAGCGGGAGGCAGACCACGACCAGCTCACCGGCCTGCCCAACCGCTACTACCTCTGGGACTACTTTGACCGGCTGGACCGGGAGCGGAAGATGGACGGCCACTGGATCGCCATGGTCGACATCGACAGCTTCAAGGCAATCAACGATACTTACGGCCATAACTGCGGAGACACCATCCTCCGCAGCCTTGCGGAGATCCTGCAGGACAGCCGCCTCCCCATGCAGGTATGCCGCTGGGGCGGCGAAGAGTTTCTGCTCACCGGCGACACCGAGGGGGACTACGGGAAGGTCCGGGCCGAGCTCGACCGGATCAGAAAGTCCGTTGAGACCCATGAGTTTGTCTCTGACGGCCGCCGGCTGCATCTCACCGTGACGATCGGCCTTGCCGCATATCCCGGCAGCAATGTGCGGGAGTGGATCGGCCTCGCGGACCGGCGGCTGTATGAGGGCAAGACCGGCGGCAAGAACTGCGTCATCTCCTGAGAAGCTATTCATCAGCGCCCGGCGGTTATCAGCGTGCGCTCGCCGGGCAAATAACAGACACCCCCCTGTAAACAGGTAAATTACCTGTTTACAGGGGGGTGCTTTTCAGTTTGTGCTTACTTTGTATTACTACTTGTTTGCGTCATACACAGCTTTCGCCCGTGTCTCTGCGGCAGTCCTGCTGTTGTATCCATCGACTACATTGTTTCCGTCCGCGTCAATGGTTCCATAGGTCCCCTTCGCCGTGACGACCAGGAAGAAGTATTTCGATGCAGTGCCGGTTTCGGTCTCCTCGACGATGTACCAGCCGTACGGCAGATTGCCGATCCAGAAGACACCGGAATTGAGGGATCTGAGGCCGCTCAGAGCTACGGCCGCAGTCGCGCCGGGTGCCTTATAGTTGTAGGGGGCGCTGCTGCCCTTATAAATGTTGAAGGTCTTGCCCGACAGCGAATTATAGTCCTTATTCACCTTCCGCAGGATGACCTTGCGGGTGCCCGCAATACCGTTCCAGTAGATGTAGCCGCCTGTCTGCGGCGCCGTCAGATCGCCTTCAACAGTACCGGTGAGATAACTGTCCGTGCCGTTCTCTGTGATATCGTCAGGTACTGCGTTGCGGAAAGCCTTCAAGGTATTCTCATTCGGTGTGACGGTGAAGGTGGCAAATTGCCTGAGCTCGTGATAATGGTTGTTCTCATCCGGAGTGGTCGGTACCTCCGCCCAGACCCAGATCGTACCTTCGCCGGAGGTAATCTGGCCGGTCACATTCAGGCTCGTCGCGGGAATCGGGTTGTCGCCCTGCGTTCCGATATAACCCTCAATGTAGATGTCCTCCCGGATGTCGTTGCTGCCATACTTAACGGTTCCGTTGAGTTTATCCGCATAGCCGGTCATCGTGACGAAGTTGCCGGTCGCTATCGTATTGCCCTGTGCATCCGTCGCCGAAGTGATGGGATTGCCGTTTGCATCAGTGCCTGTGCCTCCGAAGTTGGGCTTGCCGGAGATATTCAGCTTTGTTCCCTCGTCCAGGTAGATACCCGCGCCGGCTATACCTGCCCTGTTGCCGATGATTGTGGAACCGTCGCTGAGTACCATTTCGGAACCTTTGGTCTTGGTCCCTTTGCTGAGGTAAACCGCGCCGCCGTAGTATGCTGCCGAGCAGTTCTGAATCATATTGGGTTTTGCGGTATCCGCAAGGGAAAGAGTCGGATTGGTTTTATCGGCTCCACTCATGAAGATCGCGCCGCCGCTGTTGGTTACGCTGCAGTCTCTGATCGTCGTACCGGTAATGCTCAGCAGGCCGGATTCAATGTAAATTGCACCGCCGTTTGATGCGTTCTTATTCGGTTCATCAAAAGTATAATCATATGTGGTGCCATCCGGATTCGTACGCGAATAGCTTTCATGACCGTCGAACGTACAATTGCTAATAAAGGTTCCCTGATTTGTGCCTGAGCCGGCCTTCGAATAGATTGCGCCGCCGTTTCCTACCGCATAGCAGTTGACAAAGCTTGTTCTGTTATTCGCGCTGCTCTGAATCGTCAAGGTATTCACTTCAGAGTGAATCGCACCGCCGTGCCTGTCGGTTCCGTGGGATTCGCAGTTTTCAAAGGCACAGCCGCTGACCGTCGCATAAGCACCGGCAGTTTTGTTGCGGAACAGAATCGCGCCGCCATGTGCTTTGTCTATACTCGACGTGCTCACACATTCTCTGAAGGTGCTGTCGGTGATGGCGTTTTGCTGTGCAAGGCTGCGGATCGCTCCTCCCGCTCTCCCGGCACTGGTGCTGAAGAAGATGCAGTTGCTGACGGTCAGGCTGGTACCGGTGGTGTCATAAGTCTGCCAGCTGTCCCGGGGACTGACATCAAGTGCGCCACCGTCTTTATCCTGGCCCTGAGAAGAATCGCAGTTTGAGAATGTGGAGTTTTCTACCGTGACAGTATCCGTTTCGAGATCGGCTGCACCGCCCGCGCCCGCGGACTGGCAATTGACGAACTCACAGTAATTGATGGTTGTTGTGCCGTTAATAATTTTTATGGGTATCGGCTTTAATCAGCCGACCACAAGAAACTGTATTGTGTCCTGAAAATTAGACAGCAAAAGTAGTAGAATAGAAGCATCAAAGAGAACGGAGATGCTTCAAGATGGCAAAAGCAACACCAATT
>JAILFJ010000006.1 GCA_024697625.1 Oscillospiraceae bacterium | reverse complement strand
AGGAAATTGGTGTTGCTTTTGCCATCTTGAAGCATCTCCGTTCTCTTTGATGCTTCTATTCTACTACTTTTGCTGTCTAATTTTCAGGACACAATACAGTTTCTTGTGGTCGGCTGATTAAAGCCGATACCCATAAAAATTTTTTCATAGTTCTCCTCCGCATGTTTGTAAAAATGACCTCTGAAATCCCGATTTGCATGATGCGGTTTTGAGCACGATAGTCACAGACCTCTCTTTGCGTGCAGCCAATAGGAATAGATGCAAGGTACAAGTACCATGATAAACAATAGGCCGACCAGCCATTGAGCCGGAATACACCGCGTCACACAGATTACAATCATAAGAATACCGCAGACCATCCACAGATATCCGGCGAGACGATGTGTCCGGTTCCAGTTTTCCTCGTTTGCAAGCGTCCAGGGAATTCTTATCCCGACCGTGTAGTTCTGTCTTGCTTTTGGCAGATAGTTTCCAATTATGATGAACATCAGGCCTAACAGCAGTTCGCTGAAAAAGATGATGTCCAGTTCATAGCCCAGATTGACAGGATACATGATGGCCGCAATGACAAGGGAGATAACCGGAGCAATCCACAGCACAAGCGAGAACATCTTTGGACTGATGTTCTGGCTTTTGGGATCGTGAGATGTAACAAATGCTCCAATCCAAAGTACAGCCAGAAGAAATACCGGTAATCCGAACACAGCAAACGCCTTGCTGCTGAACCCATCTGCCTCATTGTTCATTCCGAAATGGGTCGCCATTACATCCGGCAGACGATCCCAATAGATGATACCGATCAGCATGGGAAGAATCGTCACGATACTTGTGATGATCAAAGTTCTTCTATTTGCTTTCAACATCAGAATTGCCACCTTTCAGTTCCGAGATCCACAGCATGATCTCCTCTAATACAGATGTGTTTAACTGGTAGTATATGAAGTTCTTTTCTCTGCTCTCGAAAATCAGATCTGCCTGCTTCAGAAGCTTGAGATGATAAGAGATTGTTGCACCTGTCATTTCAAAGTGTGATCCAATGTCTCCGGCAGAGAGTGGACCTTTTTTCAGCAATTCAAGTATCTGCCGCCTTACCGGATCAGACAGAGCTTTAAACGTTTCCGCAAAGGCCATCCTGATCCCCCTTTCCCCCAAAAACTATTTAGATAATTTTCTAAATAGAATATACACCTCCGGTATGTTGTTGTCAAGAGGAATGTCAGGAGACAGACGGCCGAGCTGTTGCCGCAGGTGTTACCCACGCCGTAAAGGTCTCAAAACAGCTGCCGCCATAGTCAGAGAGAGGCTTCCGTACAGGAAAGCGGCATCGGAATGGATCACTCCGATGCCGCCTCTTTCAATAAAACATTGCCGCATGCTGTCCGGATTATCTCCGGCGTCTGTCTCGCTTGATATTGTTATAATACTGTGCTTTATCCGCATACATCATTTTGTCTGACTCTTTGAGAAGATCGTCGATCGATTTTGTCCCGTCTGAACGGTAACTGTATCCGATGGAACAGCTGTGCTCTGTTTCAGCGACAGCGTTTTTGATGCGCTCTGCAAGCTGCGTGATCTCGCTTTGAGAAGACTCCCGACATACGATAACAAATTCATCACCGCCGATCCTGTAACCGGACTGTCCGCGTTTCAGCGCACGGGTAAAGCATACGGCAAGGGTGATCAATGCTTCGTCGCCGGCTGAATGACCGGCGGTGTCATTGATAGTTTTGAGACCGTTCATGTCAATCGAAAACAACGCTGTAATTTCTTCGGGCTTGCTGAGCAGATCCGCATAAAAGGCCTGACGGTTGAGAAGACCCGTAAGCGAATCGATTTTTGTCAGCTGCAGGATCAGAAAAACATAATAGACAAACAGCGCAATGGCGATTATCGTGCAGAAAATACGGGAATACGCCTTCCCATACACGAACGGCAGAACCAAACCGGAAAGAAATGCAAAGCAGAGAAAAGCGATGGGAATGATCTCTAAAGACGTCTTATTGCTCCGTTTGTACAGGATATAGACCAAAAAAACACAATAGATACCAGCCAGAATGAAGGGCAGCAGGCCGAGCGGTCCGCGATGGAACATGCTGTCGCTGTCAATGGAGAAGACAACGCCGGTAAAAATGGAGATAAAGTTGATCAGCGCGAGGATAATCGCAGGAACAAAAATGAACGGACGAGGTTTCTTGACCAGAGTATAGATAATCTGTGCGATAATAAGAGGGGTTGCACTGTACCTGATCGCCATCAAAATGAGACGCAGCTCCCTGCTGCTGCCCTGATCGGCCAGGAAAAACTCAATATATACAACGATTGATAGAAGAAAAACCAGGACGATCAATACATACATGCGTTGAATAGTCTTTCTTTCCAGAAAAACCGTTATTTTGAGTGTGACCGTGAGCGCCAGCAGAATCAGAATCAGCGCCCAGTTCTCTAAAACATAATTGGATATCATTGTCCGTCACCTCAAATCCGGTTCCGCTGCATATTTACCCGTCAGCTCTCGTCCCGCTTTTCATACACCAGCCGAATCTCATAGCCGAGCTGTTCCGTCATGGCTGTGAAGGTTTTGCTGATGATGTGCTCAGCCTTTTGTGATCCGGTTCACACAGGCGACGGATACATGAAGCTTCTCAGCCAGCTCTGTCTGTGTGGCTGCGTCTTCAATCATACGCATCTTCGATCCATCACGATGTTGTTCTGAAGCATCTGCCCGATTCCCATGTGTTTCACTCATGACTCAAAAATTATATCATGCTCATCGACGGATTTCCACCCCCTGTACGCAAAAAAGCGGGCTGCACAGCAGCGTCTGAAAAACAGAGGCACCGGCTTTCCTGAACTTGATTCCGGGAGTGGCAATGATCGTGATTGCAGTCCGGATGGCCTTTGGATGGCAGAGAAAATGATTTTGCTTTTTTGCCGGGTTTCTGATATATTATGACATATCATAACTGCTGAGAATAAGTCGGAACACCATGCATCGTAATGGTACAGGAGAGATGAAGATGGCATCGAGCAGGGAATATCGGGATTTCATCATGGAGCAGCTTTCGGAACTTGAGGATGTCTCCTGTAAGGCAATGATAGGAGAATACATTCTCTACTACCGCGGCAAGGTGGTCGGAGGTATTTACGATGACCGCTTTCTCGTGAAGATCACGAAATCTGCTGAGATCATGATGCCGAATGCAGACAGAGAACTGCCGTATGAAGGTGCAAAGGAAATGCTGCTGGTTGACCGTGTGGAGAATCGAGATTTTTTGCATGATCTGCTGGAAGCGATGTACGACGAACTGCCGTTACCGAAGAAAAAGACCTGAATAACTGCTCGAAAAATATTACGAACCGGGGGATAATGATATCTGTTCAGAGGTATGTGCCGGACCCGTTCTTTTTACCGGGCTGTGAGATCGGCATACCTGTACGGAAGCTCCTGACCCCTGTAATCTGTGATCCTGACCGTGCCATTCCCGAGCAGAATATAGTCATAATCATCTGAGGTGCAGGTCACGGACTCCCCTTCTTCAGAATATGACGGAGAATACGCAAGAGCTGCCGATGAACAGACAGAGCCCAGTACCGACAGTACTAACAGAATATTTATCATATGCCTCGCCCGCACAGTCATTCCCCGCTTCCTCAGATAGATCTCAATTCTGCAGGCCGTCTTCGATCTGTAAGGCTTCATTCGAATCTGCCTCCCTGCTGCTTTGTCTTTCAAGCTTTTGTGAGACTATTATAAGGCCTGAGTTCGTTTTTTTCAAGTTCAGGCGGCAATCGCTGATCATTCTGCTGTCAACAAAGGAAATCACGATGCTTTCTTTCATTATCTGGTATTTCACAGTTCTGGCGATCGGCACACTTTATCTGCCGCTTTCTGCCCTTCTCTTCAGAGACTGGAATGACCGGGGATGGATTTTCGCAAAGCCCCTCGGTCTTGTGACCGGCGGCTATATGATGTGGCTGTGCAGTACTTTGCATCTGCTGAAATTCAGAACCGGAGCATGCCTCGCTGCGCTCCTGATTCCTGCCGCTGCGGGTGCCCTCGCTTTTGGCCTCAGAAAGAAGAAAGGAAAGATCCGTTTCCGCTTCCCCGCGGCAAGGATCTTTGCGGAAGAAGCTGCGTTTTTTCTGCTGCTTGCCTTCTGGGTGTACGTCATCGGCTTCTTTCCGGATGCGTATGGAACCGAGAAATTCATGGATTTCGGATTCATCAACGCGATCCTGCGGAGTGATTACATGCCGCCTGTGGACCCGTGGTTTGCTCCGGAGACGATCAATTATTATTACGGGGGACAGTTCCTGACCGCCTTTCTGATTCGCATCTCCCATATCAGCCCGGGAGAGGGGTATACCATGATGCGTGCCCTGATTGCGGCGCTCAGTTTCATGCTGCCGTTCTCCCTTGTCTCACAGATGCTGCGTGACCGGTTCCGCACGGACAGTATGAAGACCGCGGAGGAGTCCGTCTCTGATCCCGGAAGGCACAGCAGACGGCGTTTTCACCTGAAAGGCTTCACGGAAAACACGGGAGGAGCCCTGGCCGGTCTTGCCGTTGCGTACTGCGGAAACTTCCACTACTGCATCTATGCGGTTCTGCTTCCGCTCTGGTACCGAGTCAGGGGAAGCGTATACGAATACAAGTATTACCTTCCCGACTCCACACGGTTTATAGGCTATCATCCGGATGCCCCGGATAAGACGATCACGGAATTCCCGGTCTATTCCTCGCTGCTCGGAGATCTGCATGCGCACTATATCAACGTCATGCTGGTCATTCTGGTAACTGCGATTGCCTATGCCTGGGCCAGACGGATGACCGCCGGGAAAGGGACAATGGGGGAGGCGGAAAGAGGCCGCATGTTTTCCGGGCTGCCCGGCGCAGTGCTTGCTCCGGAGATCC
The DNA here is from genome assembly GCA_024697625.1 of Oscillospiraceae bacterium. Classification (GTDB taxonomy): domain Bacteria; phylum Bacillota; class Clostridia; order Oscillospirales; family Oscillospiraceae; genus Limivicinus. The sequence goes on along the minus strand of JAILFJ010000006.1, from coordinate 1,448 downwards.
TTTTGGCCGGTGCTCTGACGGGGCTGTTCCGCTGGACGAATTTCTGGGATTTTCCGATCTATTTTGTCGTCTGCGGCACCGTTGTCTTCTTTGTCAATCTGAAGCTTTATGAGGGAGACGGAAGGCGCTTTGTGCTCATCACACTTTGTCAGGGAATCGTGATGTTTCTGGTCGGTCTGGCGGTGTCTCTGCCGTTTACACAGACATTTGATCAGATCGCGTCGGAGATTCTGCCGACCCATACCCATACGCCGCTCTGGCAGCTGCTGATTCTCTGGGGACTGCCGGTCACGGTTTCTGTCTGTTATATTGCCGCACTGGTGCTGGACGCATACAGGAGCAGCAGAGATGCGCAATACACAGAGAACAGCGGAGACGCCGGAGGCAGCGTGGAAAAAAAGAGACCGGGAAGGTGGATTACGCGGTTTTTCCGCGGGATACTGTCCTTTTTCCGGCGCCTTCCGCTGCCGGATCTCTGCGCCGGGATCTTTGCCGCCTGCGCGATGGGACTTGTATGGCTGCCGGAAGTGATCTACGTCAAAGACCTGTATGTGGGGGAGTACTACCGTACAAATACGATGTTCAAGCTCACCTATCAGGCTTTCATTCTCTTCGGCATGGTGATGGGATATGTGCTGGTGCGCGCCCTTGCGCTGCAGCGGCGGAATACCCGGCAGCGCGGAAAAGGCATCTGCAGGGCGGCTTCCGCGGTTCCGGTCATCGGAATCCTGCTCCTGCTGTTCACGGGAGGGTATTTGATCAGCGGGGTGAAGTACTGGTTCGGCTATGATAACAATTGTCTGAATCCGAAAGCCAGAATCGGGTCTGACGCATCGGTGTTTCTGGAAAGAAGATTTCCGTACGACAGAGACGCCGTCAACTGGCTTGTGGCGAACGTGGAGGGGCGGCCGGTGATCCTGGAAGCGGCCGGCGACAGTTATACTGACTTCGGCCGTGTTTCCGTCGCAACAGGCCTGCCCACGGTCATCAACTGGTATGAGCACGAGATGCTGTGGAGAAACTGGTATGGAGAGGATAACCGGGCCGATGAAATCGAGGTTATCTATACGGGGAAAGCCCCGGAGCCAGTCCTGCATCTGATCCGGAAATATGGGATCCGCTATATCTATATCGGAAGTCTGGAGCGCAGCCGGTATCCGAACCTGAATGAGCAGCTGCTGACAGAGCTTGGAACCCCTGTCTATGACGACGGAGTCATGACCCGGATCGTGGAGATTCCGGAGGAGTATCAGTAAACCCTGTGCTGTCGAGCTGATCGGAATAATCAAGCCGTTTGGCATGATTATATATTATTTTTTATGGGTATCGGCTTAACTCAGCAAGGGACAAGATATAGCAACAGCCCTTGAAAGCCGAGAGAAGAGCTGCGCTGGTTGGAAGCGTCGGTTATAGCGGAAGCAGAATTCATCCAGATAAGGCTGATAGTC
>JAILFJ010000140.1 GCA_024697625.1 Oscillospiraceae bacterium | reverse complement strand
GTCGCTGGCCGGTGTTCGGGAGGAGTGGTACACGGACGAGGATACGAATCTGGAAGTGGAATGGATCCCTCTGTCCCTGGCAGGGGAAGATCCCGTCGTGCGTCTGCAGCGTCTGCTGAACGACCGGGAGGATCCGCCCGCGGAGACGGAATAAGTCTGCCCGGAGCGGCGGCCGTTTCAGCCGCGGCGGGGATCGTATTTTTTGAAAGGTGGGAATGCGGTGAAAGAGAAGATCAAATCTTTCTTTCTCGGGAGGCGTCTGGAGGACACCGAGCTGAGCGAGGAGAAATTCAACGTGCTCTGGGGGATCCCCATCTTCGCCAGCGACGCCATCTCCTCCGTGAGCTATGCCGGCGAAGAGATCCTTCTGGTGCTGTTCCCGGTGCTCGCCATGGCCTCCTTCCGCGTCTTCCTGCCGATCGTCGCCGCGATCATCTGCCTGCTCGGCATTCTCGTCTTCTGTTACCGGCAGACGATCGACGCCTACCCGGAGGGCGGCGGCTCCTATATCGGGGCCGCGGACAATCGGGGTGAGAAGATTGGGGTCAGCGCCGGCGGCGCGCTGATCATGGACTATATCCTGACCGTCGCGGTCAGCTCCTGCGCGGGGGCCGCTGCCATCACCTCCGCCTTCCCCTCCATGCTTCCGTATAAGCCGCTTCTGGCTTTCGCGATCATCTGTCTTCTGACCTGGGGCAACCTCCGCGGAATCCGCGAATCCTCAGTGATGTTCGGCGTGCCGACCTATCTCTTCATCCTGACGATGCTCTCCATGCTCGTAACCGGGCTTATCAGATACAGCCTCGGCATGGTCACCCCCGTCGAGGAGGCGGCCATGGCCGCGGGTTCCGCCGAGCTTGCGACCGACGGGATGGTGCTCCTCGTGCTCAAGGCCTTCGCCTCCGGGTGCACCGCCCTCACAGGGGTCGAGGCGGTATCCAACGGCGTACCCAACTTCAGAGCTCCCGCTCCGCAGCACGCCAAGAAGGTGCTGTTTGCCATGGCGGGCTTCGTGTGCATCATCTTCTTCGGGGTCAGCCTGCTGATCTCGCTCTACAGGATCGTGCCCAACGAGGACGCGACGACCGTCAGCATGCTGGCCGCCGCCGTGTTCGGCAAGAGCAGCGTCATGTTCTATGTCGTGCAGGTCATGACGGTGGTGATCCTGTCCCTCGCAGCCAACACCGCGTTCGCGGATCTCCCGCTTCTGATGAGCCTCATCGCCGGTCACGGCTACCTGCCGAAGCAGCTTGTCAACCGGGGCTCCCGGCTGAACTTCTCCAACGGCATCCTGTTTCTCTTCGGGATGGCCTCCGTGCTCGTCTTCATCTTCAGAGGCAGCCAGCATCTTCTGCTCCCCCTGTATGCCAGCGGCGTGTTCATCTCCTTCTTCCTCAACCAGTTCGGCATGTTCACACACTGGCGCAGGCACCACGGACCCCACTGGAAGTTCAAGGCGGCGGTCAACGGCTTCGGCAGCTTCCTGACCGGCACGGTGCTGATCATCATCGTCGTCATGAAGTTCATGCGCGGCGCCTGGGTCGCGCTGCTGCTGATCCTCTCCTTCATCCTGATCATGCTCAGGATCAAAAAGCACTACGAGAAGGTCAGCGCCGATCTGACAATCTCTTCCGTCGAGAATGCCCTGAGCGAGATCAACCGCGAGAAGACCGCCCGGGTCATCATCCCCGTGCAGTCGCTGAACAAGTCCTTTATCAAGACCCTCAACTGCGCCCTGAGCTGCGGCTTTCAGGCCATGGAGCTCTACAGCGTCTGCAGCACGGAGGAGCAGGCCCGGAGGATCGGCGAGCAGATCGAGGCTCTGGGCGTCGACTGCGAATACCGCTATGACGTCACGACCCTGCGCAATACCGGCGATATCCTGCTCCGGCATGTCCGGCAGGAGGCGGAATCCCTCCGGAACGAGCGGCTGGTGGTCATGATGGGCGGTCTCGTGGTCACCGCTCCCTTTGCCAAGATCCTTCACAACAGCACGACCTACCGCCTGATGCGAAGGATGGAGACCTACCGGAACGTCTACGTCTTCTCTGTCCCCTATGTGGTCGAATAAGTCCGCGGCACTTCCCGGCGCAGGCTGGCTCAGTGTCCATCTGTCTGACAGTTGCGGGCTGTCCCCACGTACCCCTTCCCGGCAGCCGCAGGCTGCTTCTACGCACCCCAGTCCGGCAGCCGCAGGCTGGCTCAGTGTCCATCTGTCCGCCAATTGCAGGCTGTCCCAGCACATTCCAGTCCGCCAGGCGCCATAACACCATACGATTCAACCGCGAACCGGTGACACGGGTCATCGGTCCGCGGTTTTTTATACTGCAGGTTTCGTGGTCCTCCCGGGTTTTATGATGTCGCAGGTTTCAAGATCTCTGCCGGTTTCGTGATATCGCCCTTGACACGGCTGCGCAAAGCGTGTATGATATGCATCAAGTTGTGCAAAATCGTTTCGTGTACAACATCTGCAGCAAAACTGCCCGAAGGGGTGACAGCAACATTGAATCCGGAAGATAAATACGAACGCATCCGTCTCAGGAACCAGCTCTGCTTTCCGCTCTACGCCTGCGCCAAGGAAGTCGTGCGCCGGTACAGGGAGCCTCTGGAAGGTCTCGGCCTGACCTATACCCAGTACATCGTGATGATGGCCTTCTGGGAGTACGGCGGGATGACCGAGAAGGAGCTTGGTGAGAAAGTGCATCTGGATTCCGGGACCCTCGCCCCGCTTCTCAAGCGGCTCGAGAAGCAGGGATACGTCAGACGGTTCCGGCCCAAAGAGAACGAGAGGCTGCTCTTCGTCACGCTGACCGAGGCCGGAGAAGCGCTGAAGGATGAAGCCCTCAGCGTCCCGGATTCCATGCAGGGCTGCATTGCCCTCTCTGTGGAAGAACTGCTGGCGCTGAAGAGGCTGCTGGACAAAGCACTTTCAGGAATGGAGAGAACAGACACATGAACAACGAAAACAAGGAATTTGACCTGCAGGCCTATCTGACCAGAGGCGTCGAGCAGGTAGTCACCGACGCGATCAAAGCCACGCTGAAGAACCCGAAGGAGAGCGCCTTCATGCTGCGCTTTGCCGCTGCCAGCCGTGCCGCATCGAAGAAGAGAGCCGCTGCGGAAGCGCAGGGTGAGCATATCCCCTCCTATCTGATCGCGAGCATCACCAGCCAGTGCAACCTCCACTGTGCAGGCTGCTATTCGCGCTGCAATCATGCCACGGTGGATGAAGCCCCGGTGGCGCAGCTCACGACGGAAGAATGGCAGAAGATCTTCGACGAGGCGGACGAGCTGGGCATCAGCTTTGTGCTGCTGGCGGGCGGTGAGCCGATGCTCCGCCAGGACGTGATTGAGGCCGCCGGAAAGAAGCAGAACATTCTCTTCCCCATCCTGACCAACGGCACCTTCCTGAACGAGCGGTACTTCGAGCTGTTTGACCGCTGCCGCAACCTCGTCCCCATCATGAGCATCGAGGGCGAGCGAAGCGCGACGGACGCCCGCCGCGGTGAGGGCATCTATGACAGGCTGATCGCCAACATGGACGAGTTTCACCGGCGGGGCCTGATCTTCGGCGCGTCGGTGACGGTCACGACGGAGAACCTGCATGAGGTCTCGTCCGATACCTTCCTCCAGAAGCTGTCCGACCGGGGCTGCAAGGCGGTGATCTTTGTAGAGTTCGTGCCGGTCACGGAGGACAGCAAGGAGCTGGCCCCCGGAGAGCCGGAGCGCGAATATCTCCGGGCCGAGATCGCCCGTCTCCGCGAGGAGCACCCGGAGATGGTCTACATCGCCTTCCCCGGGGATGAGAAGGATTCCGGCGGCTGTGTGGCGGCCGGACGCGGTTTCTTCCACATCAACTCGCACGGCGGCGCTGAGCCCTGTCCCTTCTCGCCCTATTCGGACATCAACGTGCGGGACACTTCCCTGCGCGAGGCCATGAACTCCGCTCTGTTCCGCGCCCTGCGGGACAACGGGCACCTGCTGGAGGATCACGCTGGCGGCTGCGTGCTCTATGAGAAGCGGGACCTGGTCGAGAAGCTGCTGAGGGAGAGCGCCGGTACCTGACAGGATTACCGCTCCCGCTGCGATTCCGGTGACTGCAGCCACATATCTGGAGGATAGAACATGACGATTCTGGTTGATATGGACGACACGATCGAGCAGCTCCTCAAAGCCTGGCTCCGTGCCGTAAACGAGCAATATCATCGCAATACCGCCTGTGACGACGTGACCTCCTGGGATCTCACCGCCGCCTATCCCGGCCTGACCCGCGAACAGATCTACGCCATCCCCTCGCAGCCCGGCTTCTGGAAAACCGTGGACCCCATCCCCGGCGCGGCGGAAGCCCTGCAGCGTCTGATGGCCGCGGGGCATGAGGTGTATATCGTGACGGCAACGACCTTCGACACTGTTTCCGAGAAGATGAACGACCTGCTGTTCCGGTATTTTCCCTTTCTGTCCCCGGAGCAGGTGATCATCACGTCCAACAAGCAGATGATCCGCGGGGACGTGCTCATCGACGACGGCATCCATAACCTCGAGGGCGGAGATTACGTGAAGATCCTCATGACTGCCCCGTACAACCGGAGCTATGACGCCGAGGCCAACGGGATGATCCGTGTAAACAACTGGGCCGAGATCGAGGAAGTCCTCCTCAGGCTCACCCGGAGCTGATCCCTGCCCCGGGCAGAACCGTTTCGGGCCATACAGACAGAGTCGCTCCGGCCATACAGGCAGAATATCGCCCCGCTGCGAACAGGCAGAAGACTGTTTCGCTTTACATAGGGAGCGCAGATCACCCGACCTGCGCTCCCTGTATTTTTTCCGAAGTTGACCTTCAGGCTGTGGCCGGTTCTCTCCGCAAGTCCCGCCTGGGTCGAATATGCCGATTCTTCCTTGACAAAGCCCGCCCGCTTCGTTATACTTTACCAAATTAAATCAACAAAGGCACGAAAGGGCAGGTGATGACCATGGACCGGATCGATCAGCGGGCACAGGAACTGATGGAGAAGACCGATTCCGACAGCCGCACCCGGATCTATACCGGCCCCATGGAGATCGTTGTCTCCGTCATCCTTGTCGGCTTCACGCTGTTCGAGCTCTGGGCAAACATCACCGGCACCCTCGGTGCGGTGAAGCTGCGGGCCTCGCATATCATGATCCTGCTCTGCCTCGCCTTCATGCTCTACCCCACGTACCGGAAGGAGAGACGGAGGCGGGTGTCCATGCCCGTGTGGGACTATGTTCTGTGCGCGGCGGCCGTCTTCTGCTTCTCCTATATTCTGTACCGCTACGATGCCCTCGCCAGAACCGGGCGGCTGAATGACACGGATGTCCGGGTCGGGATCGTCTGCCTGGTCGTCTGCTTTGAAGCCGCACGGCGGGCCAGCGGGAATCTCGCCGTCATTGCGCTGATCTTTCTGTCCTACTTCGCCGTATGGGGACGCTACGTGCCCGGGACCTTCGGCACCGCGGCCTTCACGCTGAAGCGGGTGATCAAGTCTCTCGTCTGGGATACCATCGGCATCCTGGGCACTGGCAGCGGGGTCTCCGCCACCTATATCTTCATCTTTGTCCTGTTCGGCGCTTTCCTCAAATACAGCGGCTTCTCCCAGTTCATCAACGACATCTCCCTGACGCTGGTCGGGCGCTCCCCCGGCGGGCCGGCGAAGGTCTCGGTCATCGCCTCGGCCCTCATGGGGATGATCAACGGCTCCGCCATCGCTAACGTCGCCACCACCGGCACCATCACCATTCCGCTCATGAAGAAGACCGGATACCGGAAGGAGTTCGCCGGGGCCGTCGAGGCCGTGGCATCCACCGGAGGGCAGTTCACCCCGCCCATCATGGGCGCGGTCGGCTTTGTCATGGCGGAGTTCATGTCCGTCAGCTACACCAAAGTCATGCTGGCGGCGGCGATCCCGGCATTTCTCTACTATCTCAGCCTGCTCTGGTCGGTGCATCTGGAGGCTAAGCGCCTGGGGCTCTCCGGTCTCTCGCCTGAGAACATCCCGAAAGCGGCCGAAGTCATGAAAGCCCGGGGGCACCTGCTCATCCCGCTCGTCCTGCTGCTGGCCATGATGTTCATGGGCTATACTCCGCTCTACGCCGCAATCCTCGCGCTGTTCGTCACGGTCCCGGTCTCGTGGATTCGGAAGGAGACCCGCATGACTCCGAAGGTCATCCTGGAGGCCGTGCTGGAAGGGGCCCGCGGTGCCATCGGCGTCGGCATCAGCTGCGTCATCATCGGCGTGATCATCGGCTCGGTCAACATGACGGGGCTGGGTGTGAACTTCGGGAATCTGATCCTCAGGGTCGTGGGTGAAGGCCAGCTCTTCCTCGGCGGTCTGATGGTGATGGTCATGTCCATCATCCTCGGGATGGGTGTCCCCGGGGTGGCTGCCTACGTGATCGTCTATGCCGTGGCGGTCCCGGTCCTGCGGGGTGTGGGCGCCACCGAGATGGCTGCCAACATGTTCTGCCTGATCTATGCCTGTCTCAGCAACATCACGCCGCCCGTGGCCATGAGCTCGTACGTCGCGAGCGGCATCGCTGACAGCAACATGACAAAGACCAGCCTCATTGCCATCAAGCTCGGCATCGCCGGCTTCATCGTCCCCTTCTTCTTTCTGGACAACCCCGTCCTGCTGTACGGAAGCACCGAGGGAGTCGCCGTCACCGCGACGCTGTATGCCTTTGCCACCGCCTGTATCGGGGTGCTCGCCCTGGCCTCCGGCCTCAGTGGATTCCCCACGGCAAAGGACCCCGCCCGGGTCACGGCGCTGAGGCTCTTCTGCCGGGCGATGCTGGTGGCCGCCGGCATCCTGTTTGTCAGTCCCTCGCTGCTCACCGACGGTATTGCCCTGGGTCTCATCGGGCTGCAGCTTCTGCTGGGCCGGACCCTTCTTCCCGGATGACACGCCTGAAACGCGTCGAATCAATACAAGGTCCCCTGCAAGCAAAAAAAGAAAGGAAGGCTCCAAAATGAAAAAACTGTTCGCCCTGATCCTGTGTGCGGTCCTGCTCTGCGCCGCGGTCCCCGCCGTCTCCGCCAGCGCCGCCACCGACATCAACTTCGTCACCGCCGGCACCGCCGGTACCTTCTATGCCATCAGCGTGGAGGTCGCGAAGCTCTGGAACGAAAACATCGAAGGCATGCGCGCCGTGGCGACTCCCTCCGGCGGCGGTGTGGACAACCTGAACCAGGCCAGGGACGGCGAGGCGCAGATCGGCATCGCCAACGCAAATCTGGTCTATCAGTCGATGATGGGTACCGACGCCTTTGACGGCGACGCCAACCCCGACATCCGCATCTTTGCGGGCCTTTACTATAACCCCAACCAGGTCGTCGTGACCGATGCCAGCGGTGTTGAGACCGTCGCCGATCTCCAGGGCAAGCACTTCTCCGTCGGCGCGGCCGGCTCCACCACCATCGACGAGGCGGCCCATCACCTGGCCACCGCGGGCCTCACCCTGGACGACATGAAGACCGAGTACATGGACGTCGCCTCCTCCGCCGACGCCATCCAGAACCGGCAGCTCGACGGCGTCTGGATCATGGCGGGCGCCCCCAACGCCGGCGTCACCCAGATCCTCACCGGCAGCGACGCCCATCTGCTCGCCATCCCCGCCGAGACGGTCGAGATGCTGAAGGAGGATTATCCCTGGTACGCAAGCTATACGATTCCCGCCGGGACCTATGCCGGTCAGGATGAAGACGTCCCCACCTCCGCGGTCAAGCTGACCCTCTTCCTCACGGCGGACGTGGACGAGGAGACCGCCTATCAGATGACGAAGGTCTTCTGGGAGAACTGGGACAGCCTGACCGAGAGCTTCGCCGCCCTGAAGGCCGCTGATCCCGAGAAGGCCTGCGAGGACCTGGCCGGTGTGCCGCTGCATGACGGCGCTGCCCGCTACTACCGCGAGATCGGCCTCATCAAGTAAATGCGGGATTTTGAGACACAGCGGATGAAGCGGGCCGGCGGCTCTCCCACCGTGGCCCTCAACGCGAAGGGGATCCGCATGCGGGAGGAGGGGATCGACATCCTCTCCTTCGCCGCCGGCGAGCCGGACTTCGACACACCGGAACCGGTGAAGGCTGCCGCCATCGAGGCCATCCGCCAGAATCGCACACACTATACCAGCGCAGCCGGAACGCTCCCCCTGCGCCGCCGCATCGTCCGCAAGCTCCGGGAGGAGAACGGCATCGATGCGGTGGAGGACGGTATCATCGTGACCCCGGGTGCGAAGCCTGCACTGATCCACGCGATCATGAGCTTTCTGGAGGAGGGGGACGAGTGCATGGTGCTCACCCCCGCCTACCCCTCCTACCGCTCCGGCATTCTCATGGCGGGGGCGGACTTTGTTCCGGTTCCGCTCAGCTTCGACAGCGGCTTCACGGTGACCCGCGGGATGCTGGAGGAGAAGGTCTCTCCCCGCAGCAAGATGCTGATCATCTGCAGCCCCTGCAACCCCACGGGACATGTCCTCACAGAAGCAGAGATCCGCGACATCGCGGACTTCGTCCTGGAACACGACCTGCTGCTGCTCTCCGACGAGATCTATGAAAAGCTCGTCTATGACGGCAGGCAGCATTACAGCTTCGCCGCGATCCCGGAGCTCCGGGACCGGGTCATCACCCTCAACGGGCTCTCGAAGAGTGCCGCCATGACCGGCTGGCGTCTCGGCTATTCCGCCTCCTCGCCGGAGCTGGCCAGGGTCATGCTGAAGATGCAGCAGAACACCCTGAACTGTACGGCCTCCTTCACCCAGGACGCCGCCGTCACGGCCTTCGACTGTACCAAAGAGACGGAGGCAATGCGGCTGAGCTATCTGAAGCGGAGGGACCTGATCTGCGACGGGCTGGACGCCATACCGGCCATCACCTGCCCCCGGGCCGAAGGCGCCTTCTATGCTTTCTTCCGGATCGACTGGAAGGGCATGAGCTCCGAAGAGCTGGCGGACTACATTCTGGAGAAGGCCCGGCTCCTCGTCGTGCCGGGCACCGCCTTCGGCGAGGGCGGAGAGAAGTGCATCCGCATGTCCTTCGCCACCGACACCGCGTCCCTGCAGACCGCAGTGGAGCGGCTGGGGCAGATCTTCGCATAACGCAGCTTCGCGCATTATCCTCTCTTCACCTCTGATTTCCGTCCTTTTCCCATCAGCGAAGCAGCATAACATTGCCGCAGGCTCCGGGAGCGTTCTCCCGGAGCCTGCAGTGTTTTTTCATGCAGTGTTTGATTCTGAGCTCTTGTTTTCTGCGGTGCTGTCCCTACAGTGTTTTTCTGTTCTGTTATTTCTGCTGTTTCTCCGGTGCTGCTTCTGCGAAGCCCTCTTCCGCCGCTTATACGCCGAAGAGCAGATCGCCGTAGGTCGGGAAGGGCCAGTAGTCGGCCGCCGTGACCGTCTCCGCCTCGTCGCAGAGAGCGCGGAGCTCGTCCATCCGGCTGAGCACATTGTCCCGGATATGAAACGCCTGGGCTGTGACGTCCTTACCGCCGGCCTCCGCCACGCTCTGCTCCAGCGCCCCGATCGCCCCGTCGATGCCGTTGATGAGGTCGGAGAGTTTCCGGATCAGTCTGGTCTCATAGCCGCAGTTCAGCTCCGGTACGGCGGCCTTCTGCGCATTCAGGGAAGCGGAGAGGTCCCCGGTATACCGGATCACCGCGGGCAGGATTTCCTTTCGGGCCATATCCGCCATCGTCAGCGCCTCGATCCGCACGGTGCGCACATAGTTCTCCATCGAGATCTCGTAGCGTGAGCGGATTTCCGCCTCCGAGAAGATCCGGTGTCTGGTCAGCATCTCGATATTGTCCGGGTCCAGCACCATCTGCAGCGCGTCCGGCGTGGTGCGCAGGTTCAGAAGCCCGCGCTCCTCCGTGGCCTCCCGGAGCCAGGCATCGTCGTAGCCGTTGCCGTTAAACAGGATGCGTTTATGGCGTCTGACCGTGTCCCGGATCAGGTCGTGCAGGCAGGTGTCAAAGTCCCCCTCGCAGCTTTCCAGCTGGTCGGCGAACTGCCGCAGTGCCTCGGCCACAGCGCCGTTGATCATGATGTTGGCGCCGGAGATGGAGTCACTGGACCCCGCCATGCGGAACTCAAACTTGTTCCCCGTGAAGGCAAAGGGCGAGGTGCGGTTGCGGTCGGTGGTGTCCCGGTTGAAGCGGGGCAGCACGTCTGCGCCCAGGCGCATCCGCCGCTTCTCGGTGCCGGCATAGGGGCTGTCCGTCTCGATGGCCTCCAGCACCGCCGTGAGCTCGTCCCCGAGGAACAGGGACACGACCGCAGGGGGCGCCTCGTTTGCGCCGAGGCGGTGATCGTTCCCGGCCGAGGCGACGCTCATGCGCAGCAGCCCCTGATACTCGTCCACCGCCTTGAGGACCGCCACCAGAAACAGCAGGAACTGCGCGTTGTCATAGGGGGTCTCGCCCGGGCTCAGGAGGTTGATCCCGGTGTCGGTGGCCAGCGACCAGTTGTTGTGCTTGCCGCTCCCGTTCACACCGGCGAAAGGCTTCTCGTGCAGCAGGCACATCAGGTTGTGCTTCCGGGCCACCTTCTTCATGATCTCCATGGTGAGCTGGTTGTGGTCCGCGGCGATGTTCCCCGTCGTATAGAAGGGTGCAAGCTCATGCTGGCAGGGGGCGACTTCGTTGTGCTCGGTCTTGGCATAGACGCCGAGCTTCCAGAGCTCCTCGTCCAGCTCCTCCATAAAGGCCTTGACCCGCGGCTTGATCGCGCCGTAATAGTGGTCGTCCAGCTCCTGTCCCTTCGGGGGCTTCGCGCCGAAGAGCGTGCGCCCGGTGTAGATCAGGTCCTTCCGCTTCAGATACATATCCCGGTCGATCAGGAAGTACTCCTGCTCCGGTCCGACGTTGGTGACGACGTGTTTGACGTCCTGATGCCCGAAGAGCTTCAGGATCCGCAGTGCCTGACGGTTCAGCGCCTCCATGCTCCGCAGCAGCGGGGTCTTCTTGTCCAGGGCCTCCCCGCCGTAGGAGCAGAAGGCCGTCGGGATGCAGAGGGTCTTCTCCTTGATGAAGGCATAGGAGGTGGGGTCCCAGGCGGTATAGCCTCTGGCCTCGAAGGTCGCCCGCAGACCTCCCGAGGGGAAGCTGGAGGCGTCCGGCTCGCCGGTGATCAGGTTGCTTCCGGAGAACTCCATGATCACATGGCTGTCCGGGGCCGGGGTGATGAAGCTGTCGTGCTTCTCGGCCGTGATCCCCGTCAGAGGCTGGAACCAGTGGGTAAAGTGCGTCGCACCGTTCTCCACTGCCCACTCGCACATGGCGTCCGCCACGGCGTTGGCGACAGAGAGATCCAGCTTCTTGCCCTTATTCATCGTGTTGCGCAGGCTGCGGTACACATCCGCCGAGAGCCGCGCCCGCATGACCTTATCGTCGAAGACCATACAGCCAAACAGTTCGGGTATCTTGTTCATGGTGTTTTCTCCAGATATTCATATTCGCGCTTCGTACGGAAGCGGTATCGCACAGAGGAAAATGCTCCTGACGCGCACGGACCTTCAATGCGGGTATCTTATTCTCCCCTTCCGAATTTGTCAAGTGCTGTGCTTCCGGTTCTGCGCGATTCCTGCTTTCCGGGCGAACATGTTTTCGCCCCGGCGTCTTATTCTGTCAGGCGTTGTTGAATAAGGTTATGCGATAGCAGAAGATATTAAAAACAGCATCCGCATAATGATTGTAAGAATTAATTCAGCGGTAGAGCATCTAAATCAGTGCTTGACCGCTGAATTAATTTGTTGTACACTACAGGCGAAAACAAATCAGCGGTGAACAGGTAAAAAAGCAGATTCACCGCTGATCAAAAAGGAGACAGCCATGATCGGACGAGAGCGAGAATCGAAAGACCTGAACAGGTTATACAACAGCGGTCGGGCAGAACTTGTTGCCATATACGGCAGACGCCGCGTCGGAAAAACATTTTTGGTGGATGAGACTTTTGCCGGACGCATCACCTTCCGTCATGCTGGTCTTTCACCGGCTGATGAAGAAGCAAAAGGGCTTATGCAGGCGCAGTTGAATCATTTTTATAATTCACTTGATCTCCATGGTATGGAGCCGTGTGAAAAGCCGACCTCCTGGTTGGATGCGTTCCTGCTTCTTGAAAAACATCTGATAAAAATCGATGATGGCTCCCGGCAGCTGGTTTTTCTGGATGAGCTTCCCTGGCTTGACAGTCCGCGCTCGGGCTTTCTGCAGGCTTTTGAGGGCTTTTGGAATACATGGGGCTGTCATCGAAAAAATCTTATGGTCATCGTATGCGGAAGCGCAAACTCCTGGGTGCTGGATAAACTGATCAACAATCACGGCGGACTTTACGGAAGGGTGACTTATGAAATTAAGCTGTCGCCGTTTTCCCTCCATGAATGCGAGGAGTTTTACCGGAGCAGGCAGGTGCAGCTTTCCCGCTATGATATGATTCAAAGTTATATGATCTTCGGAGGAATCCCCTATTACCTCGGATATATGGATCGGGAATTGAGCCTTGCACAAAACGTGGATAAGCTATTTTTTGCCCGAAACGCTGTACTGCGAAATGAATATGACCGCCTGTTTGAGTCGGTCTTTACCAATCCGGACACAATCAAGGAAATTGTACGCCTGCTGTATACAAGAAATGCCGGTTTTACCAGGAAAGAGATCACGCAGAAGCTGGGGATCACTGACGGGGGAACACTGTCAAAAAACCTTTCTGCGTTGATATCCAGCGATTTTGTTTTGAAATATGCTCCCTTTGGACTCAGCAAGCGGGAAGAGCACTATAAGCTTGTGGACCCATTTTGTTTGTTTTATCTTCACTTTATTCAGGGAAAAAGCCGGATAAGTGAAAAATACTGGCAGCAGAATGTAACATCACAGCCGGTCGTGACATGGCGCGGCTTCGCATTTGAAAATATCTGTCTCCACCATGTGGAACAGATCAAGCAGGCTCTGGGTATATGGGGCATAGAGACCAGCAGTTCTGCATGGTCAAAGAAAAGCGGAGATGAAGAGGGGATTCAGATCGACCTTTTAATTGAACGCAAAGATAATGTGATAAACATGTGTGAGATCAAGTTTACCAGCGAGACATTTGCCGTGGACAAAAAATACTATCAGATTTTACTCAGCAGGCCGGAGAGAATACGCGAGATCGTCTCGCCCAAGATGTCGATTCACAGCACGCTGATTACGACCTTCGGCCTCGTGCGAAATGAGTACAGCGGCGCTTTTACCGATGTGGTAACCATGGATGACCTGTTTGCCTGAGAGGCCATGCTTTCTTCCGATGGTATTCCCTCAGGACGAGAGGTTTCATGTTTTCAGATCCGACCGTTGCTGCAACTTGTGAACAACACATGAACAGTTCTCGTCGGATTCTTGAATTCCGGCCGCTTCGGTTTGACAAACAGCGCCTTTTGTGGTAGAACAGCCGGAGCTCAACAAAAGGAGATGATCGGTTGAGTAAGAATAAAACCATGATGCAGTATTTTGAATGGTATCTGCCGAACGACGGCCTGTGGTGGAAGCGCTGCGCGGCCAAGGCAGAGAACCTCGCCGCCCTGGGAATCACCGGGGTCTGGCTTCCGCCCGCCTACAAGGGGACCTCCCAGGAAGACGTAGGCTACGGCGTCTATGACATGTATGATCTCGGAGAGTTCGACCAGAAGGGAACGATCCGTACCAAATACGGCACGAAGGAAGAGTACCTGGAAGCGATCCGGGCCTTCCACGCGGCAAATATCCGCGTCTATGCCGATATAGTTCTCAACCATCGCATGGGCGGCGACAGTCTCGAGGACATCACCGCCGTGACCGACGACCCTGACAACCGCTGGAAGCAGATTGGCGGCGCCCAGCGTATTCAGGCCTGGTCCAGATTTACTTTTCCGGGCCGCAAGGGGAAATACAGCCGCTTTACCTGGGACCACCGCCACTTCAGCGGGACCGACTGGGACGAGAGCTCTCAGGAGATGGGCAACATCTACCGCTTCCTCGGGAAGCACTGGCAGCCCGAAACCGACCCGGAGAATGGGACCTTCGACTACCTGATGGGCATGAACGTGGATATGTCCAACCCCCAGGTGGTGGAGGAGACCAGAAAGTGGCTGAAGTGGTATCTGAAGGAGACCGGCGTCGACGGGCTGCGTCTGGACGCGGTCAAGCACATCAGCTTTCCGTTCTACCGGGACCTGCTGCAGGAGATCCGCAACAGCGGCTATCCGGACCTGCCCGCCGTCGGAGAGTACTGGAGCAGTGATCTGGACCGCCTCCTGTATTATCTCGACACCGTGGAGAATCAGATGTCGCTCTTCGACGTCGGTCTGCACTACAACTTCTTCCATGCCTCCGAGAGCGGCGCGGACTACGACCTGCGTACGGTCTTCGACGGCACGCTGGTGCAGGCGCGGCCCGGCAACGCCGTCACCTTTGTTGACAATCACGACACCCAGTACGGCCAGAGCCTGCAGTCCTTTATCTCCGACTGGTTCAAGCCCCTGGCCTATGCCCTGATCCTGCTGCGGCAGGAGGGGACGCCCTGTGTGTTCTATTCCGACTACTACGGCAACCCCGTAAAGAACCGGCCGCTGGTCCCGAACCTCGGCAAGCTCATCAAGCTGCGCCGCTCCTACGCCTACGGCGAACAGGAGGACTGCTTCGACGATCCCCATACCGTCGGCTGGGTCCGCCGCGGAGATGACGAACACCCGGATTCCGGTCTGGCCGTCGTGCTCTCCAACGGAGAGGGCGGAAGCAGGCGCATGCGGATGGGCGAGCGCTTCGCCGGTGAGGAATTCTACGACGTGCTCGGCAACTGTCCCGAGCCCGTGACCGTCGATGAGGACGGCTACGGCGAATTCCGTACCGAGGGCGGCAACGTCGCCGTCTGGGTCCGGTCCGCCGCGTTTGAGGACCTGGTCGTCAACGAGTAGCCTCTTACGTCCCGCGAAGGAAACCGCGCAGCGGCCGTCTCCCCGGTCGGCTGCTCAGGAAACACACTGCCCAGTATACGCTGAGAAAGGACCCGATATGGAGTTATTCCGAAAGCTGGATGCGCGTTATGGAGACCATGCTCTCTGGCAGTTTGTCAAATTCAATCTGGTCAGCTTCAGCATCACGCTCCTGCAGCTCTTTCTGGCCAACGTCCTGCCCCTGGTCTTTGACGGAGTGACGGAACCGCTGCCGGCCTTTCTGCGCCCGGTTTTTAATCCCGACACGCTCTTCGACGGGCCCTCGCGCTATGTCACGGACGGCGTCGTCACATGGGGCTATGTGCTGCCGTTTTTCCTGTCCAATTTCCTGGCCAACATCTACGGATACTTCATGAATATGAAGGCCACCTTCCGGGGAAGCGGGAGCCGGGCGGGGCTCGCGGCCTATCTGGTCATCCTGACGGCGCTGATCCTCTTCTCCACCTGGCTGCAGGGCTATGTGACCGCAAAGCTCGCCGTGACCTCCCTCGCGCCGCTGGGCCGCACGCTTGCGGCAATGCTGGCGGGGCTGGTGCAGGTCGCTGTGCTGTTCCCTCTGGAGAAGTTTGTACTGTTCCGAAAACGAGAGGATGGAGAAGAAAACAATGGATAAAGTCAGTATCATTGTTCCCGTCTATAACGGTGAGGCGCATCTGCGCCGCTGTACCGAGAGTATTCTGGCCCAGGATTATCCCGGGCTGGAGCTGATTCTGGTCGACGACGGCAGCCGCGACGGCTCCTATGGGCTGATGTGCAGCATTGCCGAGAAGGACAGGCGCGTGATCGCGGTCCACAAGGAAAACGGTGGGGTCTCCTCGGCCCGCAACCGGGGCCTTGCCGAGGCCACGGGGCGCTACGTCCAGTTCGCGGACGTCGACGACTGGCTCCCGCTCGATGCGACCAAGCTTCTTGTGCGTGAGATGGAGGCCGGGAACGCCGATCTGGTGATCGGGGATTTCTATCGGGTTGTGGGAGACAACGTCTCGCGCAAGGGCTCCATCGCAGGCAGCGGTATCCTCAGCCGTCAGGATTATGCCGACGAGATGATGCGCAGCCCGGCGGATCTGTACTACGGCGTCCTGTGGAACAAGCTCTACCGCCGCGACCTGATTGAGCGCCATGCCGTCCGGATGGATGAGACCATCAGCTACAGCGAGGACATGATCTTCAACCTGGACTATCTGCTGCATGCGGACCGCATCGCCGTTCTGAAGGCACCGGTCTATTACTATGAATACACCAAGGGCTCGCTCGTCGACCAGAACCTGAATCTGGCCGCTACCGTCAGGATGAAGCAGAGCGTCATCGGCTGTTACAGCGAGTTTTTCAAGAACACCTTCTCCCCTGCCGACTACCAGGAGCGCCTGCCGGCCATCTACAGCTATCTGCTGGCCGTGAGCCGCGACAGTCTGTCTCTCCCCTTCCTCCCGGGGACAAAAAAGCTCTCCTCCGAGGCCGGGGACGAACTCGTCAAAGACAGCCTGAACGGTGAGCTGGAGACCGCGTATCTGGAGAGCCGCATGCTGGTGCGCTATCTCGACACCCTTGCGAAGAAACACCGCAGGGGCCGCGACGAGATGACGCTGCTCTATCTCCTCTGGAGGCTGAAGCGCCCCTGCCGGGTCGCAGAACTCTGCGCCTTCCCGGGCCTCGAAAAGAGCAACGCGGTTCTGGCGCTGGCCCGCCTTCTGGCCGCCGGTCTGGTCACCCAGGAGACCGCCGGGGGCACGGCACGCTACAGCTTCCACGCACCGGAGCTGGAGGAGGAGCTTCGCCAGGCCGAGGCGGACTTCCGTACGGTGAGCTTCGAAGGCCTGTCGGAGGAGGAACTGGCGGTCTATCGTCGCTGCAGAGAGACCGTCTGCGCAAACATCCGCCGCCGGCTGCTGGCCGAGCGATAAGTACGGTCTGCTCCGCAGATTACCTGCTTCTTCTCGTTGCCGGCCCCGCCGCATGGCAGGCCTTATCTGAAGCATGAACACCGCCGGATTTTCCCGACAGTCGAGAAAATCCGGCGGCGTTTTAATTCACAAACAAGCGAGAGCCATTTCCATACTGTAAAGGACACAGAAGAAAGTCGGCTTACGCCAGGCCTTCTCTGCAGGGTCTTCCGATCGCCCTTCTGTGGGCGAAGTACAGTTCTTCTGTCGCCAGGGCCATCTTGGTCACGGCGAAGTCGCAGTCCTGCGGATAGATATACCAGGTGTCCTCCAGGGTGTTCAGGTCCACGCAGTCGCCGTGTTTGCCGAGATATTCGTACTCGATATGGCAGGAATAGAGACTCGGGACCGGCTTCAGCATCTCGAAGGGGTCGCCCTCCACGTCGGTTCCGCGTACCGTAAAGCCGTTCATGTCGTGGACCATGGTCCCTTCGCCGAGGCGGATGAACTTCTTCGCATTCGGCAGCGTGTCGACCCGGACCGGCAGCTCCCCTGAGCTGTAGGTCCCCGCCTCCACTTCTCTCCGGACGTTCTCCCGCTCCCATTCATACCAGGCCGGGATGTGCGCAAACTCCGTCACTCCGTCGTCGCCTGAGAGCTCTCCGCCCTCCGACATGGTCCAGCTCTTGCCGCAGGCGTCGCAGCGGAGCTGTGTGCCCGAAGTGCTCATCCGGTATTCCGTCCCGCAGGCGGGGCACTGGTACAGCACCTTATGGAGGCCCTCCGCCCGCTTCGGATAGGTTACCCGGATTCCCCGCTCCTTCTGCCACTGATAGTCGTCATAGCGGAAGGCCGCGACGATCTGTTCGTTCACCTCGTCCGCCGTCGCTGCCTCCAGCTCCTCCGCCGAGTACAGCAGCCGGAGCTCCGCCTCCGTGGGTGCAACGCCCCGATCGTGCAGGTTCCAGAAGGGCGAGTTGATATGGTGTCCGTGGCAGATCAGCACCGCGACCGGGACGCCCAGCAGCTTGCAGAGCTTGCCGAGCGAAGCCGGCAGAACGGCCGTCGTTCCGCACAGCGAGTAGCGCGCCTCGGGATAGATCACGGCGATGTTGCCGTTTCGGATCACCTGCCTGAGCTGACGCACCAGCGTAACGTCGTTGGTGAACTTCCGCTTGCAGATGCAGCCGATGTCCCGAAGAAGCTGCTCCCGCCCGATAAAGCCGTCGATCGCCACGACGTAGTTCGCCCTGTACGGGAAGATCGCCCTGGTCGCAACCTTGAAGTCCATGAATGCGTTGTGGTTGCACAGCAGCAGATACGGCGGCTTCAGACCTTCCGTCCCCTGCTTTCGGATCACCGTACGGTGGCGGACCGTCGCCGGGAAGCTCAGCACCCATTCCAGCGGCTGCAGATACCACCTGGTCGGGACCGGCGGTTTTTTCATATCGAAGCGGGAGAATTCTTCTTTCATGGGATGCTCCGGAATGATTACTTGATGACCTTCAGCGCCTTGCGGTCGATGGTCAGGGCCACAAAGATCAGGAAGATGACGCCCTTGATGAGCTGCTGGGTCTGGGATTCGTAGCCCAGCATGACCAGGCCGTTGTTCAGCACCGTATACATCAGGGTGCCGACGATGATGTTGGAGAAGCGCACCTTTGCGCCGCCTGTGATGGGCAGGCCGCCCAGCACCAGCGCGATGAGGATCTGGGTCTCCAACTGGTTGCCCGCCGTGGCCGTGATGGAGCCGACCTTGATGACGTTAACGAAGGCCGCCACGCCGGTCAGGGCGCCGGCCGCCACAAAGGCCAGAAACTTCACGCGGTCGGTCTTGACGCCGGAGAAGCGCGCCGCGGTCTCACCGGAGCCCACCGCCTTGACGTCGTTGCCGATGCGGGTGAAGCGGAACAGGAACCAGGCCACCAGCAGCACCGCCACCGTGATGGTGATCTTCAGCCAGTTCATGTCCAGGGCCTTGATCGCCGCGCTGGCGGGTACCGCCGTCTCGGTTGTCAGGTAGGCGCAGACCCCTCGAAACAGGTACATCGTGCAGATGGTGATGATAAAGCTCTGGAGCTTGAACTTCACATGGAAGAATCCGTTGATGGCCCCGATGGCGGCGCCGGTCAGGATGCCGCCCAGGATGGCCAGCGGGATGCTGTAAAAGGAGAGCTTGCTGATCACGATGGACGCAAGGCCCAGGGTCGAGCCCTCCGTAAAGTCGATGGAGCCCAGTGTCATCACGAAGAAGACGCCGGTCGCCACGATCATCGGATAATAGACCTGCGACAGCAGCAGCCGCAGCCGTTTGGGCGTCAGGATCTTGCCCTGGGTCAGGATATTCATCGCCACGACGATGACGACGAGGCCGATGAAGGGCAGCAGTCCCTTAAAGGTATCGCTTGCGAAAAAACTTCCGAGTTTGGACGGTTCGTGATTCTTATCTGTGGATTTCTGCATCTTCATCACCTCCTCATACCATCTTCGCAATCAGGTCTTCTTCACTCAGAGCCGGGTCACGCCGGAACTCTCCGTTGATGACACCGTCCTTCATGATCAGGATCCTGTCCGCCATGCCCAGCAGCTCCGGGATCTCCTCCGAGATCATGATGATGGACTTGCCCTGCTTCCGGAGGTCAGCCATCAGCGCGTAGATCGCCTGCTTGACACGGACGTCGATGCCGCGGGTGGGCGAATCCAGCACCAGGATGTTGCTCCCCTTTCCGATCCACCGGGCGAGGACCACCTTCTGCTTGTTGCCGCCGGACAGGTCCGACACAAACTGATTGACGCTCTGCATCTTGGTCTGCATGTCTGTGGCGTGTTTGTCCGCGAAGGCGGTGAGCTTTCTGCCGCTCAGCAGGCCGTGCGAGGCCAGATCGTCGATGGAGGGCAGGACGATGTTGTTGCGGATGGACTCGTTCAGGATGACCGACTCGTTGTCCCTGTCCTTGGACGCGTAGGCGATGGAGTGCCTGATCGCGGTGGTGATGCTGTCGATCTCGGTTCCGTCCGCGAGCTTCACCGTGCCCGTCCGGTCCCAGGACGCCGCAAAGATGGCCTTGCCCACCTCATGCATGCCGCATTCGGACAGACCTCCGAAGCCGAGGATCTCGCCGCGGTGCAGCTGGAAGCTCACGTTGCTGATCTCGTGGGGGACGCTGACGTTCTCCACCGTCAGCACCACCTCGTCCGAGATCGGCTCACCGTAGTCCGTGCGGTAGTAGGCCGATCCGATCTCGCGTCCGACCATCAGGCGCTTCAGGTCGTCCTCCGTCATATCCGCCGAGCGCACCGTGTCGATGTACTCGCCGTCACGCAGAACCGTGACCGTGTCGGTATGCGACAGCACCTCGCCCAGGTCGTGGCTGATGAAGATGACCGTGCGCCCGTCGGCGCGGATGGCGTCCATGATCTTGTAGAGCTCGAGACGTCCGTTCTGGGAGAGCGCGGTGGTCGTCTCGTCGATGACGAGGATCTTCGGCTTCATATAGGTGGCCTTGACGATCTCCACCAGCTTGCGGTCCTCAAAGTTATAGTGGTCGATCATGTCCGCGGCCTTGATGTGCCCGAAGCCGTATTCGTCCAGAAGCCGCTGGCCCTCCTTATTCATGGCCCGCGCGTCCTTGACGCCGAAGTGCATGAAGGGCTCCTCATGGCCCAGGAAGATGTTCTCCGCCACCGTGAGGCCGGAGAGTGTGCCCATCTCCTGTACGATGATGGCGATCCCCTCGTTGTTGGCCTCCACCTGGTTACGTACGTGCAGCTCCTTTCCGTCCAGCCTGAAGGTGCCGCCGCCGATGGAGTAGATGCCGCAGAGCATCTGCGAGAAGGTGCTCTTGCCCGAGCCGTTCTCACCGATCAGGCCGCGGATCTCGCCGGCATCGATGGTCAGCGAGACGTTGTCCACCGCGTGGGTGATGCCGAAGCGCTTGTCGATGCTGTCGGCCACCAGAAGTGTTCTTTTCTCCATGCCGCTCACCTCACTTCACCACGCTGCCCTTGGCGCCGCGGGCGGTCAGGGACACGATGACCAGCAGCGCGCCGCCCGTGACCACGTTCTGGATCGTGGTCGGAGCGCCGAGCGCCACAAAGCCGTTGAAGATGATCGAGATGATGAACTCACCGACAATGATCGCGGTGATCGGCATCTTGTACTTGCGGAAGGCCACGCCGAAGAAGGTGCCCATCAGCGGCTGGAAGTTGCGGCTCATGGTGCTCATCCCCGTGAGGGCCGTCATCGTGGTTCCGTACGAGACCGTCAGGATCGCCATGATGCCGACGAAGAAGTGCAGCAGCATGAAGCCGATCAGCTTGTACTTCCGGACGTTGATGCCCATGTTCTTGGCGGTGAACTCGTTGCTGCCGATGGCGTTGCAGTATGTGCCGATCTTGGTGTAGTTCAGGATGAAGTACATCAGCAGGAAGGCCAGGCCCGCTAGGATGATGTTGCCCGGGGCGCCGGAGAAGAAACGCAGCTCCGGATCCAGCGTCTGCTTGACGCCGCCCGCCACAAAGACCGCAAGGCTCTCAAAGATCAGCATCAGGCCGACGGTGACGATCATCGACGGGACGTTGAGATTGTTGTACAGCATGCCGATCACAAAGCCGATCAGCGTGCCGCAGCCCAGGCAGCCCAGCACGAAGCCGAGGTAGCCGAAGTGCTTGGACAGGATGACGCCGACGATGGACGAGAGCACGATGTTCGCGCCGACCGCGAAGTCGAACAGGCCCATGACCACGATGAAGTAGAGGCCGCAGCCGCCGACGGAGTAGATGATGGAGGATTGCAGGTAGGAATACAGATTGCTCAGGGAGCCGAAGTTGCCGGGTGTCAGAATCTTGAAGACTCCGTAGAAGAACAGAAGCATTACAAGAAGCAGAATCAGGCCGTAGGACCTGCTGCTCTTCAGCTTCTCAAGCGTCTTGGACATAGCAGATTATCTTCCCTTCTGAAAGCTTCACCGAAAAAGGAAAGCGGGTCAAAGACCCGCTTCCTCGTAGTGATTGGTGATTATCCTGCGTGGCGGGCCACAACGTCCTCAACGGACAGGGCGGCGCAGGCTTCGGCCAGCTCGTCATAGCTCAGGCCGGCCAGAGCGACGATCTCATCGGCGTAGTACGGAAGCTCCGCACCGGTGAAGTACTGGGCATAGTTGGCATAGTCCTCGGGGGAGGCGACGAACATGTACGGGAACACCATGTCATAGAAGCCGCCTTCGGGAACCTCATAGTTGCCCTTGATGGCATTGTAGACCATCAGGAAGGCGAAGAACGGGTCGGCATAGTGTCCGCCGGACTCTGCCGCCATGGCACCGCTCTCGAGCTTGGCATCCAGGTCGGGTAGGAAGTCGGTGGAGACAACGGCGATCTTACCGGTCAGGCCCAGGGCCTCGATGCCGGCAATCGCGCCGAGCAGGGTGTCACCGCCGCCGCCGGCGACGATCAGGGCGTCGATATCAGGATTGGCCTGGATGATGGCCTCGGCAGTAGCGCGGCCGGTGTCGGTGGTGGTGCGGCCGTACTGCGGGTCAAGCAGGGTGATCATGTCGTCGGGGTGAGCCTCATTCCAGGCTTCCACACCGGCCTTGTAGCCTTCCCAGCGGCCCAGGAAGGTGGCGTCGCCCGGCTCCCAGCCTTCAAGGCCGATCTTGCGGCAGCCCTTCTCGCCCAGGATGGTGACGAGGGTCTTGCCGTTGTCGAACTCGGACTCATGCACGGCGCCGACATAGTACGGGGAGGCGCAGGCCTGGGCATACTCATCGGGGTTGGCCTCTTCGTTGATCACGCGGAAGAACTGGGCAACATAGACCTCGTTCTCATCGCAGGTCTTGATGACGGAGCCCATCTCGGCAGAGGCGGAGTTGCAGATGATGATGCCGTCGCAGTCGGCGAGGGCCAGCGTCTCTGCAGAGGCCGTAACCTGCTCGGAGATGTGGGCCTGGTCGACCCACTGGGTCTCAACGCCGAGGGCTTCTGCCGCAGCGTCGATCATACGCTTGCATTCGCTGCCCAGGGTGTCGGTGGAGCTCCAGATAGAGATGCCGATCTTGATCTTGTCATCCGCTGCAAAAGCGGTCACGGAGAGGCTCAGGATCATCGCCAGAACCATGACAATTGCCAGTAGTTTTTTCATTTTTCTTCCTCCTGTTTGAATTTTTATCAGGTAAAAAACCTGTATTTATATTACATCATCCCGCGGAAAAAAACAAGAGGAAACCTGCGATGAAATTCAAAAACAGAGGTCTTTTCCGCAGCGCCGTTTCCCTCACGGGAAGAGGCTGTCCAGAACGGCATAGATCGGCTCGAAGGGGTCGTCCCGCATCCCGCGCTCCGCGCCCAGCTCCAGCAGCTCACTGCCCGTGCGGCTCTGCTCCCATATCGGCAGGCCCTCTCCGTTCGGGTCCCCCGTGGCGGCGAAGTTTGCAAAGTAGGAGGAGAAGATCTCCGCCAGCTCTCTGTCGGCGGCGTCATACAGCCCGGAACCCGCCGGGATATTGCCGTAGCAGTAGACCTCCTCGCCGCTGTGCCAGGGGCCGAGGCAGCCGTTCTCCTTGCTGAAATAATATTCATAGCTCGGGATCCCGTTGGCCGCGGCCTGTCTCGCCCAGCAGCGGTGTCCGTAGGTGAAGTAATACGCGGAGTAGAGATCCGTCCACTGCGCCTTCGCCTCCGCGTCGCTGGAAGCGGGATACATGGCCAGGACTTCGTCGGCAAAGCTGCCGAACATCTCCCGGACCTTTGAGGGATAGTTTTTCAGATTCGCCTGGCTGAACAGAATGAAGGGCGTTGCCTCCAGCGAGTTGAAGCCGTGCAGGATCGCCTCCTCGTTGTGCAGCCCCTTCTCGTAGGCCTCCCAGGGCGACTCCTCCAGCACATAGCCGTCGACGGTGATATGATGGTTCGTATCCGCCGCGGCGACCAGCTTCTCCGCGTCCATCGCTCTCAGGGCTTCCATGTCCTGTGCGCCGAAGCGCTCCAGCGTCTCCCGGCCGGTCTGCATCGCGCGCTCCAGGCTTCGGAAGGAGTGGGCCGGCTGTTTTGCCGTCGTTGTGGAACTCTCGCCGATCACCCGGCGGAACAGGCCCTTCGCCAGCGGAGAGGTGCAGAGCGCGCTCACACAGGCGGATCCGGCGGACTCACCCGCCAGCGTCACGTTGTCCGGGTCGCCGCCGAAGGCTTCGATGTTATCCCGCACCCACTCCAGCGCCTTGATCTGGTCCAGCAGGCCGTAGTTTCCGGTGGTGCCGTTCGGCGACTCCGCCGCGAGCTCCTCGGTCGCGAGGAAGCCGAACACGCCGAGCCGGTATCCCATATTCACCACCACGACACCCTTTCTCGCCAGGCCCTCCCCCCGGTAGTCGGCATACCACGGCTGTCCGGTCTGGAGCGAGCCGCCGTGGACATAGACCAGCACCGGCAGCTTCTCCTGCGCTCCGGCCGGTTTCCAGACGTTCAGGTACAGGGCGTCCTCCGAGTTCGGCTCACGGCAGTTGTCCCGCAGCGAGATCTTATAGTCGTGATAGCCGATGATCCGGGCGAGCGAGCTGTAGATTGCGGAATTCTGCGGCTGCATGGCCATGGGGGCAAAGGAATCCGCCTGAAGGATTCCCTCCCAGGGCTCCGGATCCCGGGGCTCCCGCCAGCGCAGCTCGCCCACAGGCGGCGCGGCATAGGGGATGCCGGCATAGACCTCCACCGCCCGGTCGGCTGTAAAGACCCCCGTAAGCGTCCCGTCCGAGACCGTGACGGGCTCGGTGACGCCGCCGTTCTTCCCCTGCACCGCAGGGTGCAGCCTCACCGGTCCCACTGTGACAAGCAGATTTCCGGCGAGGAGAAGCAGCAGGCAGAGAAACAGCGCCGCCCGGCTGAAGCCCTTCTTCACCCGCCGTCTCAGCAGCAGATACTCCGCCAGAAGCACCAGGGCGATTACCCATCCGATCACCCGGTTCTTATTCAGCTCCAGCAGGCAGAGCACCGCGAGCCCGAAGAACCCGTACAGAACCGCGAAAGCGACTCCCCTTCCCGTTCTGCCAGTGTCAGTGTTTTTCATCGTTTTTTCCGCTCCCTGTCCTCTTCATTCATCCACTTTCATTCTGTGATGCTTCTCCATTGAAGTTTTTTCAGCTTGAAATGTCCTTCTGCCAATTCATGCGGATATTCCAGTTTTCTTCAAAAACCATCAAATGAAAGCTGCACTTCTTCCTGAACTGCGGTTCTGACAAAACTGTCGGAAGCCATCGTGTTTCTCCCCAAAATGTCCGGAATCGAGCCATCCCAGTATTGATCAATCGGAATCGCTCCGCGTTCTATCAGCGCCATATTACCTGGATAACTCTCTTTGTTTCTGCATAATACCGGTACCCATCCTTTCTTCAGACATTCCGTGGCACCGCCCCAGGTTCCTCCCTTGTTCAGATCTGTCCTGACGACAACCGTCGCTTCAGACTGTATATAGATATACTTGTTCCTGGCCATGGCCATTCCGGCATTGAACCCCGCGTCAGGCTTAACTTCTGACAGAATCACCATATTCCCGTTCTGCACCGCTGTCAGAATCTTCGGAGAACGAAGTTTACGCATCATGGAGTCCGATACAAATTCCACAATGTTAATTCCGTTATTCATTCCTTCGTCTTCAGAAACACTGTCCACTCCCTTTGCACCGCCCGATACCACTCCGTAACCTGCCTGAGCAACTGTATTAACGGTGTTTCTTGTAAACTCTTCATCTCCGAATTCGATGCTCCTGGACCCAACAAATCCAATAAATGCAGAGTTCAGGATCTCCGACTCTCCAGCGATATAGAACAGCGGCGGACATTGATTCTTCAGTTTTCTTTTCAGTTTCACAGGATATAGCTTGTCCGCTCTTGTCACAATGTTGATTCCCATATTCTCATATTTGCTGATTTCGAAAAACAGTGCCGCACTCCGGTCCCTCAGCCTGCCCATCTGACAAGCCTGCTCAGCCGGAATATCCAGAACAGTCTGTAACTCATTCACTGAATAATTCAGAAGTTCTTCAGGTTCCCGTTTCAGTTCCTGCAGTTTTAAAGCTATCTCTCCCCATTTACGCGGCTCCAATGGCTTCAGTTCCTTTTCTGTCGCCAATGTGCTGCAGAAAACAGCGATTGCTTTAGAATTCTCTGTCATTTCAATCCTCCTTCTGACTGCTGTCTGCAAGAGCAAACGGGAATACCATTGTA
This sequence comes from Oscillospiraceae bacterium, assembly GCA_024697625.1. GTDB lineage: Bacteria > Bacillota > Clostridia > Oscillospirales > Oscillospiraceae > Limivicinus. Next base: position 41,880 of record JAILFJ010000140.1, on the reverse strand, counting down.
CATCCTTCTCTCCTCAGCAGATAACCGCAGACGGTCAGCGTCCATTTTGAATCCACAATATCATCAACCAGGATGAGCTTCTCCGGTATGTGTACTCCATCATTTATCCGGAAGGATCGAAGTGCATTGATGCATTGGAAACTGCTGTTCTCCATCGTCTTCTGTGGCTCCGCCGATGTTTTTTCAAGCAGTTCAAGAAAGGTCAGTTTCAGGCGGTCTGCAAGTCTCTTTGTAAACTCCGGCACAATATCCGATCTTAGAGATGGAACACAGGTGATATACTGAATGCTGTTATCCTGAATGAGCTGCTGCAGAAGTCTGGCGCTCTTTCCCACCAGCTCTTCAGAGAATCTTGGCGGTTTTGCATATTTTCCCTGCCTTACCAGCGCACCGTACCCTGGATCCCCATATTTGGAGAGGCAGATTCCAGTTTCATTCTGATACTGGATTTTTTTATAACTGAGCTCTTTGAACCCGGGATCATCGATGGCCGCCCATTTCTTTCGCGGTTTTATCAGCATCTGAAGACTCTCCAGGTATTGCTGCGCCTTTTCCAGATTGGACGCCTGTACCGTCTCAGGAAATAGTCTGCCGCAGCAGTTTGCACAAAAACCGCAGTCGCTCAGAGTATGGTCATCAAGGCTGTTGATAATGGTTCGATTATAGCAGCATCCTGTTTCCTGAAGTTGTTGCATATCTTTCATTTCTCGATAGCGAATTGCTTTGATCTCTTCATAATGAGCGCTATCATATCGGAAAGGTTTCGGAGTACTGTGATATCCATTGTCAAAATACAGATATCCGTCATGTTCCAGGAAGTTCAATGCCTTTTCCATTCGTGCCTTTTTTGCATTGATAAACGGAAGCAGTTGTCCTGCCCCAATACCGTCATGCTCCTGAACCAGGTCTCTGACTTCACACAGTTCTTTTTCTGACGGAAACGCAGTCCGAATGAAGTATTCGATAATCTCTTCATCTTCCTGTCCCATCATCAGGAAAGTATACGCTTTTGGGATATTTCTTCCCGCTCGCCCAATCTGCTGATAATAGGACACAACATTCTGCGGCATCTGGTAGTGAATAATAAATGCGATGTCACCCTTGTCATATCCCATCCCCAGCTTGATTGTTGCTACCAGCACCTTCAGTTCATTGTTCTGGAACTTTTTCAGAGCTTCTTCCGCATTCGCTTTCCCGCTGTAATAAGAATCCGCCCTGATGTTGTTTTTGATCAGATAATCTGTAACATAGTCACAGTCCCGCTGCGTCAGGCAATAAACAATACCGCTGCCTTCAAGATTTGGTATGTTCTCGGCCATCCATGCATATCTGCTGGCCCTGTCTTTCATTTTCAGGACCTGGATATACAGATTGTTTCGTAATAATGTGCCTCTGGAAATATATACGTTGTTCCCAAACTGCTTCTTCAGATCTTCCACAACACGGTCGTTGGCCGTAGCTGTCGTCCCCAAAACACGCACAGATGAAGGCAATGCAGAAATAACCCGGTTCAGTTTTCCATACTCCAGACGAAAATCATGCCCCCAGTCAGAAATACAATGCGCTTCATCGACAACAAAGAGACCTACCGAGATCTTGGGACGAATCTCCTGAAAATCGTCTTTGAACAAGCCCTCCGGTGTAATAAAAAGGATATCCAACTCCTTTTCTGTCAGTTTTTGAAAAGTTTTAGCTTTTTCAGCTACAGACACAGTACTGTTGAGAATCCCGCACCTGAGCCGAATTTTTTCTGCTGCAGCCAATTGATTGTCCATCAGAGCGAGCAACGGACTGACTACAATCGTAACCCCGTTGCTCCCTTCTTTGAGCAGTCTGCAGCATATGAAGTAAACGAGACTCTTGCCCCAGCCGGTTTTCTGGATGACAAGTGAACGCCGATTCTTCATGGTAGCTGCTATGGCTTCATACTGCCCTTCCCGGAACGCAGCCTCTTCACCGTACATTTCTTTCAGAATCTGTGTCGCTCTGGCCTCCAGTTCACGATCAGACCACATAGCCGCGGATCTCCTTTTCATCTCTTTTAAGAGCATTCTATCATAATAACCATGTCTCGGCAAGGCACTCTTTCGAGCTGTGTGATTATACGCAGGCACAGAGCATACGACTGTCATCAGATGGATACTGTCATATCCTGCAAACACCGGAGTCTCGAGGAACATACAGAAAATCGTTTGATTGTCATCCCATGGATGCAGACAAAGCAGTCTCCTGTTCTGACTCCATTATTAATAAAAAATGCACGCCTCGGACTGAGACGTGCATTCTGATGTTTGGTTTTTCAGTGAAGAATATCGGAACTGTTTCGGTCCGGCTTACTTCTTCTCCTGGTCGAAGGTCTTCTTGGCCTCTTCCCAGCCGGCCTTCAGGCTCTTGAAGGCGACCGTGGCGAACTCCTTGAGCTCGACACTGGCGTCGGCGGCAACCGTCTGAAGCTTCTCGGAGGCTTCCTTCAGCGCAACCTTCGCGGCCTCGACCTTGGCGTTGACCTCTTCCTCAGCGGCCTTCACTGCGGCGGCCTTCTGGGCCTCTTCATCGGCCTCATCCCCGACAACCGGGAACTTGATCGCGGCCTGGGCGGCGGCGAGACGGGCGATGGGAACGCGGAACGGGCTGCAGGAGACGTAGTCGAGACCGACCTTGTGGAAGAACTCGACAGAGCTGGGATCACCGCCGTGCTCGCCGCAGACGCCGAGGTGCAGGTCGGGACGGGTGGCGCGTCCGAGCTTCGCAGCCATCTTGACCAGCTTGCCGACACCGATCTGGTCGACGCGGGCGAAGGGATCGCTCTCATAGATCTTCTTGTCGTAGTAGGAGCCCAGGAACTTGCCGGCGTCGTCACGGCTGAAGCCGAAGGTCATCTGGGTCAGGTCGTTGGTGCCGAAGGAGAAGAACTGGGCTTCCTTCGCGATCTCATCCGCGGTCAGAGCGGCGCGCGGAATCTCGATCATGGTGCCGACCAGATACTTCATATCGGTGCCGGAGGCGGCGATCAGCTCATCCGCGACCTTGACAACGACGTCCTTGACGTACTTGAGTTCCTTTACTTCGCCGACCAGCGGGATCATGATCTCGGGGACCAGATTCCAGTCGGGATGACGGGCCTGCACGGCCAGGGCGGCCTTGATGACGGCACGGGTCTGCATCTCGGCGATCTCCGGATAGGTGACAGCCAGACGGCAGCCGCGGTGACCCATCATGGGGTTGAACTCATGCAGGGAAGCGATGATGGCCTTGATGTCCGCGACGGTCTTGCCCTGGGTCTTGGCCAGCTCTGCGATGTCGGCTTCGTCGGTCGGGACGAACTCGTGCAGAGGAGGATCGAGGAAGCGGATGGTGACAGGATAGCCCTGCATCGCCTCGTAGATGCCCTCGAAGTCGGACTGCTGCATCGGCTCGAGCTTCGCCAGAGCCGCGACGCGCTCTTCCAGCGTGTCGGAGCAGATCATCTCACGGAAGGCCGCGATGCGGTCGCCGTTGAAGAACATGTGCTCGGTACGGGTCAGGCCGATGCCGTGGGCGCCCAGCTCGACAGCCTTCGCAGCGTCGCGCGGGGTGTCGGCATTGGTGCGGACGTCGAGGCGGCGATACTTGTCGGCCCAGGCCATGATGCGGCCGAACTCGCCCGCGATGGTGGCGTCGACAGTCGGGATGATGCCGTCATAGATGTTGCCGGTGGAGCCGTCGATGGAGATGGGGTCGCCCTCGTGATAGGTCTTGCCCGCGAGCTCGAACTTCTTGTTCTCCTCGTCCATCTTGATCTCGCCGCAGCCGGAGACGCAGCACTTGCCCATGCCGCGGGCGACAACCGCCGCGTGGCTGGTCATACCGCCGCGCACGGTCAGGATGCCCTGGGCGGCGGCCATGCCCTCGATGTCCTCGGGGCTGGTCTCGAGACGGACCAGAACGACCTTCTCCTTGCGGGCTGCCCACTGCTTGGCGTCTTCAGCCGAGAAGACGACCTTGCCGCAGGCGGCTCCGGGGCTGGCGCCCAGGCCCTTGCCCACAGGCTTGGCAGCCTTCAGGGCGGCGGCGTCAAACTGCGGATGCAGCAGGGTGTCGAGGTTGCGCGGCTCGATCATCAGGACGGCCTGCTTCTCGTCGATCATACCCTCGTCCACGAGGTCGCAGGCGATCTTCAGCGCAGCCTGCGCGGTACGCTTGCCGTTGCGGCACTGCAGCATGTAGAGCTTGCCGTTCTCAACGGTGAACTCCATGTCCTGCATGTCGCGGTAGTGGTCCTCGAGAAGGGCGCAGACCTTGACGAACTGCTCATAGGCCTCGGGGAACTTCTGCTCCATCTCGGAGATGGGCATCGGGGTGCGGACGCCGGCCACGACGTCTTCGCCCTGCGCGTTGGTCAGGAACTCGCCCATCAGCTTCTTCTCGCCGGTGGCGGGGTCACGGGTGAAGGCGACGCCGGTACCGGAGTTCTCGTTCAGGTTGCCGAAGACCATCGGCATGACGTTGACGGCAGTGCCCCAGGAATAGGGGATGTCGTTCTGCTGTCTGTAGTAGTTGGCGCGGGGGTTGTCCCAGGAACGGAACACCGCACGGATGGCTTCCTTGAGCTGTACGACAGGGTCGGAGGGGAAGTCCTCGCCGAGCTGCTTCTTGTACTCGGCCTTGAACTGCTCGGCCAGCTCCTTCAGATCGGCAGCGGTGAGCTCGACGTCGAACTTGACGCCCTTCTGCTCCTTCATCGCGTCGATGAGCTGCTCGAAGTACTTCTTGCCGACCTCCATGACGACGTCGGAGAACATCTGGATGAAACGGCGGTAGGAGTCATAGACAAAGCGCTCGAACTTGGGGTCGGGATTGCCCTTGATCATGGCGGCGACAACGTCGTCGTTCAGACCGAGGTTCAGGATGGTGTCCATCATGCCGGGCATGGAGGCGCGGGCGCCGGAACGGACGGAGACCAGCAGAGGATTCTCCAGGTCGCCGAACTTCTTGCCGTTGATCTTCTCCATGGTCTCGACGTTCTTCATGATCTCGGCCATGATCTCGTCGTTGATCTGGCGGCCGTCGGCATAGTACTGGGTGCAGGCTTCGGTGGTGATGGTGAAGCCCTGGGGTACCGGCAGGCCGATGTTGCTCATCTCGGCAAGGTTGGCGCCCTTGCCGCCGAGGAGCTCGCGCATCTTGGCATTGCCTTCTGAGAACAGATAGACATACTTTTTGCTCATAGTCATGATCCTTTCCACAACAGAATTCAAAAATACGTAAAAATGAATTGAAAATCAGCCAATACTTAGTTTACCACAGGACCGGCTTAAATAGCAATACATTTTAATGACAAAATGTATTTTTTTCTTTCGGGAGAAACGTCTCCCCTTCTTGCAAAATAACCAACAGAGCGGTTTTTCCGCTCTGTCGGTCAGTCGATGGCTTAATCCTGCGTTCTGTCTCCGGCGCCGTCTTCCGCGCTGTCGTCAGTGCCGTCTTCTTCCCCGGGTCTCAGCGGTTCCGTCCGGCGGAAGGTCTCGGTATAGAGCCGCAGCTTCGCGGCGAGCTCTTCCGTCGCGGCGCCCGGCAGCATGCGCCAGCGCCAGTTTCTGCTGTCGGTCCCGGGGACGTTCATCCTGGCGCTCCCGTCCAGCTCCAGCAGGTCCTGCATCAGCGCCACAAAGAGCCGTGAGGAGGTCGCCATGCCGCTGCGGATCATGCCCCAGCACCAGCCCTCGTCCTCCGTGACGTGCATATAGCGCCGGGCAAACTCCGCGTCCTCCTCCGAGGTCGTCTCCAGCCAGCCCAGCACGGTGTCGTTGTCATGCGTCCCGAGATAGCAGACGCTGTTCTCACAGCAGCAGTGCGGGAGGTAGTCCGAATCGCCGTGGGCGTCGAAGGCAAACTCCATCACCTTCATGCCCGGAAGGCCGGAATCCGCCAGCAGCTTCCTCACGGCGGGGGTCAGATAGCCCAGGTCCTCCGCGATGAATTCGGTGCCGTGGAACCAGCTCGTCAGCACGCCCACCAGGCTCATGCCGGGTCCCTGCTTCCACTCGCCGTTCTTCGCGGTCTTCTCGCCGTAGGGGACGGCCCAGTAGCTCTCCATGCCGCGGAAGTGGTCGATGCGCAGCACGTCGAAGAGCCTGGTCGCGCCTTCGATGCGGCGGATCCACCAGCCGTAGCCGTCCGCCTTCATGCGGTCCCAGTCGTAGAGGGGATTCCCCCAGAGCTGGCCGTCCTCGGTAAAGGGATCGGGCGGGACGCCGGCGACCGCCTTCGGGGTGTTCCTCTCGTCCAGCTGGAAGAACTGCGGCTCCGACCAGACGTCGGCCGAGTCCATCGCCACGTAGATCGGCACGTCCCCGATCAGCTTCACCTTTTTTTCGACCGCGTATTCCCGCAGCGCCTCCCACTGGCGGAAGAACAGGAACTGGATGAATTTCCAGTAGTCCACCTCGTCGGCCAGTTTCAGGCCGTATTCCTGCAGCGCCTCGGGACGGTGTCTCCGGATCGCCTCGTCGGGCCACTCGGTCCAGCTCTTCATGTCAAAGTGCGCCTTGACCGCCATATACAGGCAGTATTCCGAGAGCCAGCGGCCGTTTTCCCGCCCGAAGGCGTCGATCTCCTCCCGCAGCGATTCGCGTCCCCGCTCAAAGGCCTTCCGCAGCAGCGGAAAGCGCCCCTCGTAGAGCCTTTCGTAATCCACCTGCGCGGGGTTGCTGCCCCACTTGAAGGATTTTACCTCTTTTCTGGTCAGGAGCCCCTCCTCGATCAGCAGATCGAGGTCGATCAGGTAGGGGTTCCCCGCAAAGCTGGAATAGGAGGAATAGGGGCTGTCGCCGAAGCCGGTCGGCCCCAGCGGCAGGAGCTGCCAGTACTTCTGTCCCGCCGCCGCGAGAAAATCCACAAACTCGAATGCCGCCCTGCCCATGCTGCCGACTCCGTAGGGGGACGGCAGCGAGCTCATGGGCATCAGTACACCGCTTGAACGTTCTATCATTTTGCCAGTTTCTTATCCTTTCACGATGCCTCTCCGGGCATCAAAAATCACTGTAACGGTTTTATCCCTTCACCGCGCCGGCCGCGACACCCTTGATGATGTACTTCTGGCAGATGAGGTAGAAGATGATGACCGGGATGATGCTCAGCAGGATCAGGGCCATCGTCGCGCCCAGGTCGACCGTGCCGTAGCTTCCCTTCAGATACTGGATATGGATCGGGATCGTCCGGTACTCGTTGATGTCCAGCACCAGATAGGGCAGCAGGAAGTCGTTCCAGACCCACATGATCTCCAGGATGCCGACCGAGATCATCGTCGGCTTCAGCATCGGGAAGACCACCGAGAAGTAGGTCCGGACCGGGCCGCAGCCGTCGATGGAGGCCGCCTCCTCGATCTCCAGCGGGATGGACTTGACAAAGCCGACGAACATGAAGATCGCCAGGCCCGCGCCGAAGCCGAGATAGACGATCGGGATCGTCCACGGCGTGTTCAGATGGAGCGAGTCCGCCGTTTTGGAGAGGGTGAACATGACCATCTGGAAGGGCACCACCATCGAGAACACGCAGAGATAGTAGACCAGCTTGCAGAAGAAGGAGTTCACCCGTGCGATGTACCAGGCCGCCATGGAGGTGAAGAGAAGGATCAGGGCCGTGGACAGCACCGTGATCAGCGCGCTGTACTTCACGCTGTTCCAGAAGGGGTAGTTGCCGAAGGTCATCCCCTTGATGAAGTTCGTAAATCCGGCCCACATCTCGCCGGTCGGAATCGCGAAGGTGTCGGTTTTGACAAAAGTGTTGAGCTTGAAGGAGTTGATCACCACCGTGAGGACCGGCAGTACATAGATGATGCAGATGGCGGCGAGGACGACGGAGAGGACCGTCTTTCTGCGCCGTTCGGCCGCGATGCTTTCCTGTCTGTTCATTATGCCTGCACCTCCCTCCTGCGCGTATAGGCAAGCTGCAGCAGTCCGAGCCCCGCCACCAGGATGAAGAACAGAACTGCCTTGGCCTGCGCAACACCCTGCGAGGCCGAATTGGAGCCGTAGAAGGTGTTGTAGATGTTCAGGGCCAGCATCTCGGTCGTCTTGATCGTCGAGCCGTCAGGCTGGATGATGAAGGGCTGGCCGCCGGTCAGCGCCAGGTTCTGGTCGAAGAGCTTGAAGCCGTTGGTGAGGCTCAGGAAGGTGCAGATCGTGATGGAGGGCATGACGTTCGGGATCGTCACCCTGAAGAGAGTCTGCGTCTTCGTCGCGCCGTCAATTCTCGCCGCTTCCAGCATGTCCTCCGGCACCGACTGCAGCCCCGCGATGTAGATGATCATCATATATCCGATCTGCTGCCAGCACATCAGGATGATCAGGCCCCAGAAACCGTATTTGGTCTCCAGCAGGATCGAGGTCCCGTAGCGGGAGAGGATGCCGTCGAAGATCATGGACCAGATATAGCCCAGCACGATGCCGCCGATCAGGTTCGGCATGAAGAAGACCGTGCGGAAGAGGTTGCTGCCTTTGATCCCCTGGGTCAGCGCGTAGGCCGCGGCAAAGCCCAGGACGTTGATAAACACCAGGCTGGTGATTGCAAACAGCGCCGTGTACCAGAAAGAGTGCATGAAGCTCGCGTCAGACAGCGCCTTTGCATAGTTTTCGAAGCCCACCCAGGTTGTCCTGGTGATGAGCTTGAACTTGCAGAACGAAAGATAGATGCCCTGGACAAAGGGCCATACGAAGCCGATGATGAAGGCCGCCGTGACCGGTCCCAGGAAGAACCAGCCCCACCGCCGCATCGGGTCCTTGAACACGCTTTTTTTCATTCTCTCACTCCCTTTTCTCAGATAGCAGGCGACGGAAACCGCCTGAAACGGGAAGCGGGGCGGACGAACAGGTCCGCCCCGCTTGAAAGATAAGGGCTTAAGATCAGCCGTTGGCAGCCGCGTACTGGACAGCCCAGCCGTCAATGGCGGCGGTCTTCACGAGCTCCCAGTTGGCATCGCTCTGGTCGGCGCAGTACTGGTTCAGTGCGGAGACGAGACCCGCACGGTAGTCGTCCACGTTGGGCTGGTAGTTGGTGGCCCAGTCCATGACGTAGCAGCCTGCTGCCGTATAGGCCGCGGCATCGTTCAGGAATCCGTTGGTGGATGCGACAGCGGATTTGTAGGGCATGATGCCGAGCTGCTCCACCATCATGGCGTTCGCCTCGGGGTCGGTGACCAGCCACACCATGAAGTCCATCGTGGCGGCCTTGTCCGCATCAGAGGCCATGTCGTTGATCGCCCAGCAGTTCTCGGTGCCGCAGTTCAGGCCGGCCATCTCCTCGCCTGCCACGCCGCAGTAATACGGGATCATCGTCGCGTTGGGAACGTCGCCGGAGACCGCGGCATACTCCCAGGAGCCGTTCACAAAGAAGGCGGCCTTGCCGGATTTGAACTCCGCCTCGGCGTCATGTCCGCCGGTTGCCAGGTCCTTCGGGTCGGTCAGGCTGTTGTTGATGCAGAGGTCAAAGAGGTTCCTGTAGTTGTCCATGTAGTTGCCGGTGAGGCTCGGCGGGCACTCGGTCCAGACGGCGCCGGCTTCACGCTCCTCATAGACGTACTCGAGGTTGATCATGTGGCCGGTGAAGCGCCAGCTGGAGGAACCGTCCATATCGGAGGAGGAGAAGGCGTCGAAGCCCAGCTCGGCGGCCCGGGCGTGGATGTCCTCGGCGACGGCCTTCAGGCCCTCAAAGTTCTTGATCTCATCCATGCTGTGGCCCGCTGCCTCGACGAGGTCGGGATTCACGATGATGCCGTAGCACTCATAGCAGTAGCCGATGGAGACCAGCCGGCCGTCTGCGTCATAGAGGTTGTAGGCGTCGGTGTTGAGCTCGTCGGCAATGGCCGTGCCGGTCAGATCCATGGCGAACTCTCCCCACTCCTTCACACCGGCCTGGTTGCCGATGATGAACAGAGTCGGGGCGGCCTTCTTGCCCATCTCGGAGGTCAGGGTCTGCTGATAGGTGCCGGAAGCGGCGGTGACGACCTTTACCTCGGTGCCGGTCGCCTCGGTGTACTTCGCCGCGAGGGCCTGGGCAGTCTCGTCAAGCTCCGGCTTGAAGTTCAGCCAGTAGACCGAACCGTCCTTCGCCGCAAACGCGGTGGGACAGGCCAGCGCAAAAACCATGATCAGCGTCAGCGCAAGTGCGAGAATCTTTTTCATTTTTTCTGCTCCTTTTCTGTGAATTTTTTAAATATAATCTCCCCGCTGACGGGAAAATTCACTTTGCCTATCATATCACAGCGCTCTGCATTTGTAAAGTTTTTTGGAACAGCGCTACGATTCTTTCCGCGTGATCCGGCCCTCCGGCGCGGCGCCGCCCGTGAGCAGCGGGACGTTCTCCATGATCAGGGAGGAGGTATCTAGACCGTACCACTTCTCCTTCGAGCCGGCGGACTTCCGGATGGAGTACTTGGCGTTCAGAATCAGCTCATCCAGACCGGAGAGCTCCGTCTTGGTCGTCACCGACTTGCGGATCATGCAGAACTTGAAGGTGCCGATGCTGGACTCGCCGTAGATGGAATACTTCTTGTTCTGGGCGGGCAGCTCGCCCCTCGCCTGCAGATCCTGCACGATCTGTCTCAGATAGACGTTCACCCGCTGCGAGCACTTGAAGCCCAGATTCAGCCGGATGCGGAAGATGCAGTCCGTCCCGTAGGTCTCCAGCTCATAGTTCAGGGTGTAGGGGTCGTTCAGGACGTGGACGTTTACAAACCAGTAGGCCTGGGCGCGTTTGGTGTCCTTGTCGAGGATGGAGTAGAGAATATCGCGGTCGATCAGCTCGCGGTCCGTCTCACCGTCCAGATAGACCAGGTTGTTCGCGAGGAGGGGGACCTCCGTGTCACGGTTCAGGGCGACAAGGCTGTCCACATGGTCGCGGAAGCGGAGGTGCGTGCTGTATTTTTTCTCAAGCTGGGTGCCCCGGTACCAGATCAGCATCAGCACCAGGAGCAGGAGGGTCAGGATCACGGTGACGTAGCCGCCGTGCATGAACTTGCCGAGGCTGGAGATGAAGAAGATGCTCTCGATGACGCCGAAGACCGCCAGCACCAGGAGGGCGATCAGCCGTTTCTTCTTCACCGCGCTGAGATAGACCGCCAGCAGCAGCGTCGTCATCAGCATCGTGACCGTGATGGCCAGGCCGTAGGCCGACTCCATCCGCGCACCGGAGCGGAAATACAGCACAACCAGGCTGCAGCCGATCCACAGCACCATGTTGACCGTGCCGATGTACAGCTGGCCCTTTGTCGTGGAGGGATAGCGGATCTCCAGATGGGGCAGCAGATCCAGCAGGATCGCCTCCGAGACCAGGGTATAGGAGCCGGTGATCAGCGCCTGGGAGGCAATCACCGCCGCCGCGGCGCCGAGGACCACGGCAAAGGGGCGCATCGCCGGGGCCAGCATCAGGAAGAAGGGGTTGAGGTCCGCGATCCGGTACAGGCCGGTCTCAGCCTGATTCCGGATGATCCAGGCGCCCTGTCCCAGATAGTTCAGGATCAGGCACAGCTTGACAAAGGGCCAGCTGAAGTAGATGTTCTCCTTCCCGACGTGGCCCATGTCCGAATACAGTGCCTCCGCGCCCGTGGTCGCGAGGAAGACGCTGCCCAGAATCATGAATCCGAGCTTGTTGGCCGGGCTCAGCAGGACCTGCACGGCGTAGATCGGGTTGAAGGCCTTCAGCACGGCGGGTACCGTCAGGATGTGCGCCGCTCCGGTGATCCCCAGGAAGGAGAACCACAGCAGCATGACCGGCCCGAAGGCTTTTCCGATCCGGCTGGTGCCGCTGTGCTGGACCGAGAACAGTGCGGTGATGATGATCAGGGTGATGAGGACCACCTTCCACTGCCCGGTGCCGAGGAAGCGGTCCATGGCGGAGATGCTCCGCAGGCCCTCTACGGCCGTCGTCACCGTGACCGCCGGGGTCAGAACACCGTCGGCCAGCAGGGCTGCGCCGCCCAGCATGGCCGGGACGATCAGCCACTTCCCGCAGTTCTTCACCAGCGAGTACAGCGAGAAGATGCCTCCCTCACCGTGGTTGTCCGCCTTCATGGCGATCAGGACGTACTTCACCGTCGTCAGCAGCGTGATGGTCCAGATCACCAGAGACAGCGAGCCGATGATGAACTGCCTGTCCACCTCCTGAATCCCGCCGTTCCCCTCCAGGATGGACTTCATCACGTACATCGGAGAGGTCCCGATGTCGCCGTAGACGATGCCGATCGTCACCAGGAACAGACCGAAACGGAATCCTTTCCTGTTTTTCATGCCATGTTACTCCTTTGCTTCTTCGTCTGCGCGTGTCCTGCGGGTTTTTCCGCCCTCCCGCGTCTCATGCGCGGCTTCACGCCTCCAGGACGGCCTGCTTCAGTTCCTCCGTCCGGTTGCGCTCCTCCCAGCGCACGCCGAGGTCCTCCCGGCCCATGTGGCCGTAGGCGGCGAGCCTGCGATAGATCGGCCTGCGCAGGTCGAGGTCGCGGATGATGGCGGCCGGCCGGAAGTCAAAGACCCTGGACACCGCCCGGCTGAGCACGTCGTCCGGGACCGTCCCCGTACCGAAGGTCTCCACCAGGACGCTCACGGGCTCCGCCACGCCGATGGCATAGGCCAGCTGGATCTGGCAGCGCCGCGCAAGGCCCGCCGCCACGACGTTCTTCGCCGCCCAGCGCGCCGCGTAGGCTGCGGAGCGGTCGACCTTCGTCGGGTCCTTTCCGGAGAAGGCGCCGCCGCCGTGGGGGGCGCTGCCGCCGTAGGTGTCCACGATGATCTTGCGGCCCGTGAGGCCCGAGTCGCCCTGGGGCCCGCCGATGACGAAGCGTCCGGTGGGGTTCACATAGATCCTGGTGTTCTCATCCAGCAGCTCCGCCGGAACCGTCGGGCGGATGACGAGCCGGATCATATCCTCCCGGATCTGCTCGGCGGTCGCCCGGGGCGAGTGCTGGGTCGAGATGACGACCGTATCCACACGGACCGGTCTGCGCTCTTCGTCGTACTCGACGGTGACCTGGGTCTTGCCGTCCGGTCTCAGGTATTCCACCAGCTTCTCCTTCCGCACCTGCGTCAGGCGTCTGGCGAGCCGGTGGGCGAGGGAGATCGGCAGCGGCATCAGCTCCTCGGTCTCGTCGCAGGCGTAGCCGAACATCATGCCCTGGTCCCCGGCGCCGCCGACCTCGTCGTTCGTGCCGAGGGCGATATCCCCGGACTGTTCGTCGATGTTGACGATGATGCCGCAGGTGTCGCAGTCGAAGCCGTACTTGGCGCGGTCATAGCCGATGTCCCGGATGACGTCCCGGGCAATCTTCGCGATATCCACATAGCAGCTGGTGCTGATCTCGCCCATCACGTGGACGAGGCCGGTGGAGGCGGTGGTCTCGCAGGCCACGCGGCCCATCGGGTCCTCCGTCAGGATCGCATCCAGCACGGCGTCGGAGATCTGGTCGCAGATCTTGTCGGGATGTCCCTCGGTCACGGATTCGGACGTAAAAAAGTAATGACTCATTGCGCTTGTTCCTTTCTGTTCTCTTACAATCCCCGCAGAGCTCTGTTCTCTGCAGGCACTTATGGCAAGCTCCGGTTCGGATGAAAAACACCCCGGAAAACCCGGGGTGCGGAAAACCTGCATATACAGCCTCATCTCTCGTCTCACCGCCGGATTTGGCACCTTGCGCATCACGCAGGTTGCCGGGCTTCACAGGGCCGTTCCCTCCACCGCTCTTGATAAGGTGTTCAGTTGTAAGTGTACCGTTTATTCAGTGCGCGGATTATTATATCAGCAATTTTCTCTTTGTCAAGAATCTCTTTGTCAGGAATGTGTTTTTCGGTACATTTTTCAGTTGACTTAAGGCCCGAGATTCGCTATACTTTTCACGGATGCAGTCTTCGTATCCAAATACAATCATAAGGAGATTTTTATGATGAAGCAGTTCTCTCGTATTCTCTCCCTCTGCCTGGCTCTCGTGATGGCCTTCGGCCTCTTCACGGTCGCCGCCTTCGCTGAGGACCGGCCCCACTTCGACAAGCTGACCCTTGAGTTCGTCCCCTCCAAGGACGCGGACGTGATCATCGCCGGCACGGCGAATCTCCCTGACCTGGTCAAGGACGAGATGGCCAGGCTCGGCTACGACATCGACGAGGTCGACATCACCGTCGGCACCAGCTACGACGCCACCGGCGAGGCCATGTCCGCAGGCTCCATCGACATCGGCTGGCTGCCCGGCGGCACCTACGCCCTCTATTCCGACGACACCGAGGTCATCCTGACCGCCACCCGCAACGGCCTCTCCAACGACAGCACCAATCCCGCCGACTGGAACGGCGAAGCCAACGCCACCAGGAAGGACGGACCGCAGGTCACCTTCTACCGCTCCCTGATCTACGCCGCCCCCTCCGAGTACGGCAAGATGCTGGCCGACAAGGTCAACAACGGCGAGAAGCTCACCTGGGAAGATCTGGACGGAGCCAAATGGGCGGTCCAGAAGACCTCTTCCTCCGCAGGCTACATCTATCCCACCATGTGGCTCATGGAGAATTATGACGGCAGGAAGATCTCCGACCTCTCCAACGTCATTCCTCTGGACTCCGGCTACGGCACCGCCTTCTCCTATGCCGCTGCCGAGCAGGTGGACATCATCGTCTGCTACGCCGACGGCCGCAACGACTATGAGGCCTCCTGGACGCTTCCCACCGACCAGCAGGACAGCACCGGCAAGCAGGGCATGGGCCGTTCCGAGAGCATCTGGAATGAGCTGAACGTCATCGGTGTCACCGACGGCATCTACAACGACACCGTCGCCATCTCCAAGGAGAGCCCCTTCTACACCGACGAGCTGAAGGCCGCGCTCCAGGACTGCTTCATCAACATCATCAATACCGACGAGGGCAAGGCCATCTTCGACGTCTACAGCCACACCGGCTATGCCAAGGCTGTCGACTCCGACTATGACGGCGCCCGCGCCGCCCTCACCGCTGTAGACGGCTGATCCCCGGCACAGACGGAAACGGGCTCTGTATCATCGCGTACGGAGCCCGTTTTTTCATCATTCCGGCCTCAGAGAAGCGCTGCAGGATCAGAGAAGCGCTGTAAGAAAGGGAGAACCTCAGCATGATTGAGTTTAAGAACGTCTATAAAACCTATCCCAACGGCTTCACCGCGCTGAAGGACGTCAACCTTCAGATCGAGCAGGGTGAGTTTGTCGCTATCATCGGTCTCTCCGGGGCCGGCAAATCCACCATCCTGCGCTGCATCAACCGCATGCACGATGTCACCAAAGGTTCGCTGACCGTGGACGGTGTGGACGTCAACACCCTCCGCGGCGCGGAGCTCAGGCGATACCGGCGGAAGGTCGGGATGATCTTCCAGAGCTTCAACCTCGTCAGCCGCAGCACCGCGATCAAGAACGTCCTGACCGCGGACGTGCCGGACATGAACTTCTTCCGGGTCCTCTTCGGCGTCTTCTCGAAGGAGCAGAAGCTGCGCGCCCTGGAGAGCCTGGACAAGGTCGGCATCCTCGACAAGGCCTATACCCGCTGCGATCAGCTCTCCGGCGGACAGCAGCAGCGCGTCGCCCTGGCCAGAACCCTGAACCAGAACCCGAAGATCATCCTGGCGGACGAGCCGGTGGCTTCTCTGGACCCCATCACCGCCCGTCAGGTCATGCAGGACTTCGTCCGCATCAACAGGGACTACAACATCTCCATCCTTCTGAACATCCACCATATCGATCTCGCCCTCCAGTACTGCGACCGGGTCATCGGCGTCCGCGCCGGCGAGATCGTCTTCGACGGGCCGGCCTCTACCATCACGCAGGAGCAGATCGACTACGTCTACAACGGCACCAAGGCCCCGACCCTGGGCGACGGAGAGTAGAGCATGGAAAACGAGAACACCGCCCCTCTGAAGCTGACCTGGTTTGACCGGATCTTCAAGCCCCAGGTGATCACGCTTCCGAACGGCCACTCCACCGTGCGCCGCCGCAGCCGGGCCCCGCTGATCCTGCTGCTGCTTCTCATCGCGGTCTGGCTGTCCCTGCAGATGACGGGCTTCGACCTCAGCCTGATCGTCAGGAAGTTCAACAAGCTTCTGGACCTCTTTGTGAAGCTGTTTCATCCGAAGTGGGAGTTCTTCGGAAAGGTCGTCGGCCCCCTCGTCGATACCATCAAGATGTCGGTCCTCGGCACCGTCATCGGCTGCCTCGTCGCGCTGCCGGTGGCCGTTCTCTCCTCCACCAACATCTGCAGAAGCCGGATCATCGTCGGCGTATTCCGTTTCATCCTGGCCCTCATCCGCACGCTCCCCACGCTGGTCATCGCGCTGGTCTGCGCGCTGGTTTTCGGTCTGGGCACCTTCGCCGGCACCCTCGCCATCGCGATCTTCACCTTCGGCATTGTCGCCAAGATGCTCTACGAGAGCATCGAGACCATCGACATGGGCCCCTTCGAGGCCATGGAGGCTCTGGGCGCCAACAAGTTCCAGGCCTTCTGGTCCGCCTGCGTCCCCCAGATTCTTCCGGTCTACCTGAGCCACAGCCTGTACTGCTTCGAGATGAACGTCCGTGCCTCCGCCATCCTGGGCTATGTCGGCGCGGGCGGCCTCGGCATCACCATCAACGAGCGGATCGGCTGGCGTGACTACAACGGGCTCGGCATGGTGCTGCTCAGTCTCTTCGTCGTCGTTGTCGCGATCGAGTTCTTCAGCGAGTACCTGCGGAAAAAGCTGAGCTGAGAGGAGGCACGACATGGCTGAAAAACTGGAAAAACTGGAACAGTCCCTGGACCGTAAGCTCACGGTCGCCGAGATGTACGCCAACCGGCCCAGAAAGTGGCTGCTCTATACCCTGATCGTCCTGATCCTGGTCGTGCTGGTCACCTGGTCCGGCTCCAGCATCCATTTTGAGGGGCTCACCGTGACCGGCCGCGAGGTCGCCCGGGGCGTCATCAGCGGCGTCACGCATCCCGACCTGAAGCTGATGTTCGGCACCGGCGAGACCGACGTCCCCTACCTGCTTCTGCAGACCATGGCCATCGCCGTGCTCGGCACGCTGTTCGGGGCCATCCTGGCCATCCCCTTTGCCTTTCTGGCCTCGACCAACATCATGCCGAAACCCGTGGCCTATCTCTTCCGCGTGGTGATCCTGATGATCCGGACGATCCCGAGCCTTGTCTGGGCCCTGATGTGGATCCGTGTCACCGGTCCCGGCGCCGCCTGCGGTGTCATCACCCAATCGGTGTGCTCCATTGGCATGATCTCGAAGATGTACATCACCGCCATCGAGGACCTGGACACCCACATTCTGGAGAGTCTGGACGCCATGGGCTGCACGGCCTTTCAGAAGATCCGCTACGGCGTCATCCCGCAGCTCACGGCCAGCTTCATCTCCGCCACCATCTACCGCTTCGACATCAACCTCAAGGATGCCACCACCCTCGGCATTGTCGGCGCGGGCGGCATCGGCGCCTCGCTGGTCCAGTGCCTCAACAGCCGCCGCTGGGCGATGGTCGGCTCGTTCGTGTGGGGCCTCATGGTTCTGGTACTGATCATCGAGTTCATCTCGACCCGGGTCCGCCGGAAGCTCGCCCACGGAGAATAGGCCCATGCCCAGACAGCTTACGGTATACTATACCAGCGACACCCACGGATACTTTTCCCCGGTGGACTACGCGGCCAACGCCGCCGCGCCCACCGGGCTTTCCTGCTGTGCGGCCAGCTTCCGCAAGGACGGAAACACCCTCGTCATCGACGGCGGCGATACGCTTCAGGGCAGCCCCTTCACCTACTGGCTGTCCCGGCAGGAGCCCGGCAGCGCCGGTCCCGACATCCCCGCCGCACTCATGAATCTGGCCGGCTATGACTTCGTCACCCTGGGGAACCACGACTTCAACTACGGCCGGGAGCCTCTCGAGCGCTACCTGAACAGCCTCAGCGCCGTCTGTCTCTGTGCCAACGTCGAGGGCCTGCCCGCCGTGCGCAAAACCGCTCTCGTGACGCTGGCCAACGGCCTCCGGGTCGGTCTCACCGGGATTGTCACGGACTTCATCAACGTCTGGGAAAAGCCGGAGCACCTCGTCGGGATCACCGTCTCCGACCCCGTCGCCGCCGCCCGCTCCGCCCTCGCGGAGCTGAAGGCCGCAGGAGCCGAGCTCACCGTCTGCATCTACCACGGCGGCTTCGAGCGCGATCTGCAGACCGGCAGGCTGCTCTCCGACACCGGCGAGAACCGCGCCTGGGAGATCTGCCGGGATCTGGACTTTGACCTCCTGCTCACCGGCCACCAGCACATGCCGCTGGAGAGCGCGGAGCTCTTCGGGACCCACAGTTGCCAGCCCCCGGACAAGGCCAGGAGCTTCATCCGATGCACCGTCACCGTTGAGGACCTGCCTGCCTCCCCGGACACCGGGAACACCCGGAGCCCCGGGAGCAGCGCAGATACAGGGAAGCCTGCCGCCGCAGCTGCTCTCCCATCCGGTCCGTCTGCTGCCGCAGCTCCTGCAAGGCACATCGAGACCCGTCTCATCCCCGCCGGCGCAGCGGTGCATCCGGAGATGGCCGCCTTCCTGGAGCCGCTGGATCAGGAGATTTCCGCATGGCTTGACCGCCCCGTCGGGCATCTGGACTGCCCGCTGGTCCCGGACAGCCCCATCCGCATGGCCGCCCGCGGCAGCCTCATCGCAAACTTCTTTAACCAGGTCCAGCTCTGGGCCTCCGGCGCCGAGCTCTCTGTCACCTGCCTCGGAAACGAGATCCGCGGCTTCGAGCGCGAGATCAGCATCCGCGACGTGGTGGCGACCTATATCTATCCCAACACGCTCTGCACCCTGCGCGTCAGCCGGGAGGTGCTCCGTCAGGCGCTGGAGCGCAGTGCGGAATACTTCGATCTGGACGAAACCGGCGCGCTCCGGGTCAGCGAGCACTTCCTCAGGCCGAAGGTCGAACACTATAACTTCGACTACTTTGCCGGCATCGAGGTCACCGTTGATATCTCCGCTCCCTTCGGGCAGCGCGTGACCTCCATCCGGCGAAACGGCCGCGAGCTCACTGACAGCGAGTCTCTGACCCTGTGTCTGAACAACTACCGCGCTTCGGGCGCCGGCGGTTATGAGTGCTACACTGGCTGCGAGGTCGTCAAAAACAGCCCCACCGAAATCGTGGAGCTGATCATGGACTATATCTCCTGCCATCCCGAGATCACCGTCGACAAAACCCAATGGCTGCACCTGATTCTCCCGGAGCGGGCTTCCTCAGACTGAACGCCCCTCTCTGTCCGGACTGTGTGTTCTCTGTCTGAGCCGCACTCTCTGGTCTGCAGCCGGCCGGTGCACAGGGGGGCTTATTTCCGGTTGTCAGGCTTCGGCTTTTCTGCTATGATAGCCCTATAAGCCTCAGGGGTGCCGGCATGGGGAGCTGCCTCATGGGCGCCATCAATATCCCCGGGATCCGCGAGCTCCTCTCCGTGCCCGAGGAGGACCAGATCCGCCTTGTCGTCGCCCTCGGCAAACCCGCCCACAGCAGCGTCGTGGTTCCGGTCCCGGAGGACGGAGACCTCAAGTACTATGTGGACGAAGACCGCAACTACTATGTCCCCAAGCGCGCCTTTGACGATGTGGTGCGCTTTGTCTGAGCGGAAACACAGCATCTGAGCTGAGAAACATATCAAAATTGAACCGGAAATAAGAGAAAGGGGAATCTACTGAGATGATCAAACGTATCGGAGTACTGACAAGCGGAGGTGACGCGCCGGGCATGAACGCCGCGGTGCGTGCGGTAGTGAGGACGGCGGTCGCCTGCGGGATCGAATGCATCGGGATCCGCCGCGGCTGGCAGGGCCTCATCAACGGGGACTTTGTCCGTCTGGACAGCAGCAGCGTCGGCCACATCCTCTCCCGCGGCGGGACCATCCTCTATACCGCGAGGAGTGATGACTTCATGACCGAGGCCGGTCGCCAGAAGGCGGTGTCCACCTGCAAGATGCTCGGCATCGAGGGCGTCGTCGCCATCGGCGGAGACGGCACCTTCCGCGGCGCGCTGGAGCTCTCGAGGCTCGGGATCCCCGTCGTCGGGGTTCCTGCGACCATCGACAACGACGTGGGCTGCACAAACTATACCATCGGTTTTGACTCTGCCTGCAACACCGCCATCGAGTGCATCGACAAGCTCCGCGACACCATGCAGTCCCACGAGCGCTGCTCGGTGGTCGAGGTCATGGGCCGAAACGCGGGCTTCCTCGCGCTGTACGTCGGCATCGCGGTGGGCGCCACGGCCGTCCTGGTGCCCGAGAAGCCTCTGGATTTTGAGAAGGACGTCGTCGAGCGCATCCGGGAATACCGCCTCGCCGGCAACACCCACTTCATGATCGTCGTGGCCGAGGGTGTGGGAAGCGCCTTCGAGATCGGCCAGAAGATCAAGGAAGCCCTGGGCATCGAGCCCCGCATCACCGTCCTCGGACACATCCAGCGCGGCGGCGCACCGACCGGGCGCGACCGCGAGACCGCCACGCGCATGGGATACCACGCCATCATGGCCTTCGCGGAGGGCCGCGGCAACTGCATCATCGCGACGCAGGAGGGCGGGATCGTCGAGATTCCCATCGAGGAGGCCCTGACCCGTAAGAAGCATCTGCAGATGGACCGCTATCGCATCATGGAGGTCATGCAGTTCGGCGCAGTTCGCAGCACCGCGCCCTGACGCAGCCCGAAAAAACTGGTCGAAAAAACTGATCCACACGGATACACAAGGGGGAACCGGACAATGAACGAAAACATCGTGAAACGCAATGCGCTTCTTGCGCAGAAGGTCATCAAAGGGCTGCAGTCCCGCAACATGGCAGGCTACTACGCTGAGAATAAGGAGGACGCGCTGCAGCTCGCCCTGTCGCTGATCCCCGAGGGGAGCACCGTGACCATGGGCGGCGGCATGAGTGTGCACGAGATCGGCCTCCCGGCAGCGCTGAAGGCTGGGAACCGGAACTTTATCGACCGCGACGAGTGGGAGGACAAGCGGGCCGCCGCGCTGATGGCCTATGATGCGGACGTGTTCCTCGCAAGCTGCAACGCGATCACGGAGGACGGCGAGCTCGTCAACATCGACGGGAACGCAAACCGGGTCTCCGCCATCGCCTTCGGGCCGAAGAAGCTGGTCTTCATCGTCGGCATGAACAAGGTCTGCAGCGACGTGGACGGAGCCATCAAGCGGGCGAGAAACGTGGCCGCGACCACCAACGCCCAGCGCTTCGGTCTCTCCACGCCCTGTTCAAAAACCGGCGCCTGCATGAACTGCAAGTCGCCGGATACCATCTGCTGTCAGTTTCTCATCACCCGCTTCTCGCGGCAGCCGGGCCGGATCCACGTGATCCTGGTAAACGACAGTCTGGGATTCTGATTTTCCTCTCCTCAGCCGAGGCCGCAGGCCATGCCGATCAGCCGGACGAGGAGCGCCATGACCCACGCGATGCCGCACTGCCACAGCACGACCCCGACGGCCCAGCCCCGGCCCAGCTCCCTGCGTATGGCGGCCACCGCCGCCACGCAGGGGGTATAGAGCAGGCTGAAGGCCAGCATGGAGGCCGCGGACAGCGCCCCGATGGCGGTCACCCCGTCGCTGAACAGGGTCTCCATCACCGAGACCACGCTCTCCTTGGCCATGAACCCGCTGATCAGCGAGGTGACGATCCGCCAGTCTCCGAGGCCGACGGGTTTCATCAGCGGCACCAGCAGCCCCGAGACCGCCGCCAGGATGCTGTCGTGGGAGCTCTCCACCGGATTGAGGCGGAAGTCAAAGCTGCTGAGGAACCACACCGCGATGGTGGCGATCAGGATGATCGAAAAGGCCCTGTGCAGGAAGTCCTTGCTCTTCTCCCAGAGCAGCTGGCTCACGTTCCGCCAGCTCGGCAGCCGGTAGTTCGGAAGCTCCATCACAAAGGGGACGGCCTCGCCCCGGAACAGCGTCGTCTTGAACAGGAGCGCTGCCAGGACCCCCGTGACGATCCCCAGCAGATACAGCCCCGTGATAATGAGCCAGCTCCGCTCCGGGAAGAAGGCGCTGACAAAGAAGCCGTAGATCGGGAGCTTCGCCGTGCAGGACATGAAGGGCGTCAGCAGGATGGTCAGACGCCGGTCCCGCTCGCTGGGCAGGGTGCGCGTGGACATGACCGCGGGCACCGTACAGCCGAAGCCGATCAGCATGGGGACGATGCTCCGGCCGGAGAGGCCGATGCGGCGCAGCAGCCGGTCCATCACGAAGGCCACGCGGGCGATATATCCGCTGTCCTCCAGCATGGACAGGAAGAAGAACAGGATGACGATGATGGGCAGGAAGCTCACCACCGTGCCGACGCCCTCAAAGATGCCGTCCAGCACGAGACTCTGGAACGCGCTGTTGAAGTGCAGCGCCTCCATCCCCTGCTGCACCAGCGCCTTCAGCGCGTCGATCCCTTCGGCCAGCAGGTCCTGAAAGAACGGGCCGATGAGGAAGAAGGTCAGATAGAACACCAGCGCCATGATGCCTACGAACACCGGGATGGCCGTGTACTTGCCCGTCAGCGCTTCGTCCAGCTTCCGGCTGCGGATATGCTCCCGGCTCTCATGGGGCTTGATCACACAGGCCTCGCAGACCTTCCTGATGAAGTCAAAGCGCATCCCCGCCATGGCGGCGCTGTGGTCCAGGCCCCGCTCCGCCTCCATCTGCAGGATGATATGCTCCAGCATCTCGGTCTCGTTCGGGTCCAGCTCCAGCTGCTCGGCGACCACCGGGTCTCCCTCCAGGAGCTTGGCGGCGGCAAAGCGCAGCGGCAGTCCGACCCGGGCCGCGTGGTCCTCGATCAGATGGCAGACCGCGTGCAGGGCGCGGTGTACGGCGCCGCCGTGATCCTCCGCCCCGCAGAAGTCCTGCCGGACGGGCCTCTCCTGGTACCGGGCGATGTGGACGGCATGGCGCACCAGCTCGTCCACGCCCTCGTTCCGCGCGGCCGAGATCGGCACCACCGGCACCCCCAGCATGGCTTCCATCGTGTTGACGTCCACCGTGCCTCCGTTCCCGTGGAGCTCGTCCATCATGTTCAGGGCGAGAACCATGGGGATATTCATTTCCAGCAGCTGCATGGTCAGATACAGGTTGCGCTCGATGTTCGTGGCGTCCACGATGTTGATGATGGCGCTGGGCTTCTCGTCCAGCACAAAGTTCCGGGATACCCGCTCCTCGCTGGAATACGGCGACATGGAGTAGATCCCCGGCAGATCGGTAATCCGGGTATCGCTGTATCCGCGGATCACGCCGTCCTTCCGGTCCACCGTCACGCCCGGGAAGTTCCCCACGTGCTGGTTGGAGCCGGTCAGCTGGTTGAACAGGGTGGTCTTGCCGCTGTTCTGGTTGCCCACCAGGGCAAAGGTCAGCAGCGTGCCCTCCGGCACCGGATTCCCGCTCCCCTTCGGGTGAAAGCGCCCCTCCTCGCCGAGGCCGGGA
This sequence comes from Oscillospiraceae bacterium, assembly GCA_024697625.1. Lineage (GTDB taxonomy): Bacteria > Bacillota > Clostridia > Oscillospirales > Oscillospiraceae > Limivicinus. The sequence continues at coordinate 18,435 of JAILFJ010000140.1, read as the reverse complement.
TGCTCCGCCTTTCTGCGCTTCGAGGCGGCCTTCCGGCTCCCGGGCCCGCTCTTCTCCGTTCCGGCTTCCCGTTCCGGAGCTTTTTTATGCGCCGCGGCGCCGCTCTGTCCCGAGGCATCCTCCCGGTTCTCCGCGCCGGCCTCGATCGGAACCGTTTCGATCCTGTCGGCCTCCGAGAGACGCAGGGTGAGCTCGTATCCGTGGATCCTCAGTTCCATCGGGTCGCCCATCGGTGCAAGCTTGATCACGGTGACCTCCGCATCGGGGATCACACCCATATCCAGAAAATGCTGGCGCAGCGCGCCCTCGCCGCCCACTGCGGTGATCCGGGCGGACTGCCCCGGCTTCAAAGCACTCAGCTTCATTGCAGCGTTCCTCTTTTCTTCTCAGCATTCCGGCATCGCCGGCTGCACAGTCCCTATTATAGTACAGTCTTCTCCGTTTGTCTCTTATTTTTTCACGCGGAGCACGTCTTTTTTCGCCCGCATTCCGTCATGCGCCGTTACGTGCCATATTATGAATTCTTTAGTTGTCAGACGGCCGGATCCGATGTAAAATGTCCTCATCAATACCTGAATGGGAGGGATCCCGTATGAAGAAAAAACCGATTCTGCTCGCCTGCCTGCTTCTGGGCGTGCTTCTTCTGAGTGCCTGCGGTCTGGGCCGCAGAAGCAGCACCGTCACGCCCGATCCCGGGGCGAATATCACCATCGAGACGGCAACCCCCGCCCCGACACCCACACCCACGCCGACACCCACACCCACGCCGACGCCGACGCCGACGCCGGCCCCCACACCCACACCCACTCCGACCCCAACGCCGACGCCGACCCCAACACCGACGCCGATGCCCACACCGACCCCCGCGCCGATTGCGCCGGCTCCGACACCGGCAAACTCCAGGCTGCCCGTCGTCACCAAGAACCCCTCCGGCGAGACGGTCCCTGTGAACGGCAAGTGCCAGTTCGTCACAAGATATGAGAACGCCGACTACGCCGAGTGGCACTTCGTCAGTCCGGACGGGACCAGAGACCTCGTCTACACCGATGCGCAGAACCAGTTCAAGACCCTGAAGATCGTCAACGGCTATGCCAAGGACATGACCCTCGAGAGCATCCCCGAGGCTCTGAACGGCTGGAAGGTCTACTGCCGCTTCAGCAACAGCTTCGGTTCCGTGAACACCCAGCCCGCCACCATCACCGTGTCCGGCGCTTCCACGGGCGGCACCGTCGCCGGGGCTCCGAAGGTCACCAAGAGCCCCACCGCCGAAACCGTGCAGGCGGGGGCGAACGCCTGGTTCGTCGCCAAATATGAGGACGCCGTCTGGGCCGTCTGGCACTTCGTCAGCCCGGACGGGAGCGACCTGGTCTACACCGACGTCGCCGCGGCCTTCCCCGGCCTCCAGATCGTCGGCGGCGACCAGGCCACCATGCAGCTGAAGAACATCCCGGCCAACCTGAACGGTTGGAAGGTCTACTGCGCCTTCCGCAATAACTTCGGCACCTCCAACACCGCCTCGGCCCTCATCACGGTTCAGGGCGGTCAGGGCCAGGGCAGCGTCGTCCAGCCCACCGCACAGCGCCAGGGCTTTGAGGGGCGCTGGGCCGAGGAGATCGCCGGCCGCTGCCAGATCGACTTCAGCTACTGGGGCGAGGGCAGCGTGTTCGCGGATATCTCCTGGGCCGGCTCCGCCTGGGAGCACAGCCGCTGGCAGATGACGGCAAGCGTCTACAAGAACGATATCATGACCTACAACAACGCCCATTACTGGGTCGAGACCTACTCCGACGCGACGCAGAACGTCACTGTGACGGACGAGAGCTTCGGCGGCAGCGGCAGCTTCTATATGGAGAACGGCAAGCTCCACTGGGTCAACGACCAGACCGGCGAGAACACCGTGTTTGTCCCGGTCTGAACCCGGGAGCCGGATCTGAGATCCGGACGCAGGCAGGCAGCAGCCCCCATCCGAAAGGGTGGGGGCTGCTGCCTGCCGTTCTCCTGAAGGGTCCGGGACTCGCCCGACCGTCAGGAATGGATTCTGTACGTCGTTCGTTTCAGGCTCTGCCGTCCAGCCACTCGCATGCGGCGAGCGCTGCGACGGCGCCGTCTGCCACCGCCGTGGTGACCTGGCGGATGCGCTTGCGGCGGCAATCGCCCGCGACGAAGACCCCCTCGGTCCCGGTCCGGCAGTCCTCCCCTGCCTCGGCGTATCCCTGCCCGTCCAGCGCCAGTACGTCCGCAAAAGCGGCGTTGTCCGGCTCGTGCCCGATCGCCGCGAAGAGCCCGCTCAGCTCGATCCTGCGGTGGGAGCCATTCTGCTCGATCTCGATGCCGCTGAGTTCCTCTTCGCCGAGGAGCTCCGTCACCCTCGCGTTGAGGACGAACTCCACGTTCCCCCGGGCTTTCAGGGCCTCCGTCAGCTTCTCCTCGCCGCGGAAGCGGTCCCGCCGGTGGATCAGCCAGACCCTGCTGCAGAGCTCGCTCAGGAGCAGCGCATCCTGCAGCGCGCTGTTTCCGCCGCCGCAGACCGCGACCTCCTGGCCGCGGAAGAAGGCGCCGTCGCAGACCGCACAGTAGCCGACACCGCTGCCCACCAGTTCCTCCTCGCGCGCAAGGCCGAGCTTCCGGGGCTTCGCACCCGTGGCGATGATCACGGCCTTCCCGTCGTATTCGGCGCCGAACTCACAGCGGACCCGTCTGAAGTCCCCGTGGTCCTCGATCCCGGTGACCTGCTCGATCTCGATCTCGGCCCCCTGCTCCATGGCCTGCTCCGCCATGCGGTTGCCGAGCTCCAGCCCGCTGACCGACGGAACCGCCGGGTAGTTCTCGACCTTCGGCGACCAGGTGATCTGTCCGCCGAGGGCGTCCTTCTCCAGGACCAGGACGCTCCTTCCGGCACGCCGGGCATAGACGGCGGCAGTCAGGCCTGCAGGGCCGCCGCCGATGATGATGATGTCATGCATCCTTCTCTCCTCCGTAATCTCTTCAATTGCCGAAACAGCGTATGGAGGACCCCATACGCTGTTTCGGTCAGTTATGGAATTGTCCGCCGATCAGGCGCTCTTGCTCACGTAGCCCTTGATCGCGCCGGCGCCCGCAAACTTCGTCCCGTCCGGCAGGACGAGGGTCGGGGCCTGCTTCACGCCGTAGGACTTCGCCAGCTCCGCATTCTCCGTCGCAAGGACCTTCGTGTACCGGAAGCCCGTCTTGTCCATGAAGTTCATGGCGATCCTGCAGTTCGGGCAGGTGGCGGAGATGAACAGGATGGGCAGGTTCCCGGATGCCTCCTCCGCGTCGGCCGCCTTCTCTCCGGCGGTCTTCTGCGGCTGCTCGTCCATGCTGCACAGCATCGGGATGGGGCCCTCATGCTTCAGCGTGGAATGCGCAACGACGTACTCGCGCCGCTCCCTGTATTCCTGGGTCTTGCCGGCGTTCCAGTTCTGGACCGGACGGTAGTAGCCTGTGATGCGGCTGTAGACCTCGGTCTTCTCGCCGCAGTGCGGGCAGACGAACTGCTCGCCCGTCAGATAGCCGTGGTTGCGGCAGACCGAATAGGTCGGCGACATGGTGTAGTAGGGCAGACGGTAGTTCTCCGCGATCTTCCGCACCAGGTTGGCCGCCGCCTGCCAGTCGGGCAGCTTCTCGCCCAGGAAGGCGTGGAAGACCGTCCCGGAGGTATAGCGGGTCTGGAGCTCGTCCTGGATGTCCAGGGCGGCGAAGATGTCCTCGGTGTAGCTCACCGGCAGGTGCGAGCTGTTGGTGTAGTAGGGCTCGCCGCCCGGCTGCGCCGCCGTGATGATGTCGGGATAGGTCTCGACGTCGTGCTTGGCAAGCCGGTAGGCCGTGGACTCGGCCGGGGTGGCCTCGAGGTTGTAGAGGTCGCCGTACTTCTCCTGATAGTCGCTGAGGCGCTCACGCATGTGGTCCAGCACCTCGCGGGTGAACTTCTGGCACTTCGGGTCGGTCATGTCGGCGCGGATCCACTTCGCGTTCAGGCCGGCCTCGTTCATGCCGACCAGGCCGATGGTCGAGAAGTGGTTGTTGAAGTTGCCCAGATAGTGCTTCGTGTAGGGGTAGAGCCCCTCTTCCAGCAGGCGGGAAACGACCTCGCGCTTGATCTTCAGCGAGCGGGCCGCAATGTCCATCAGCCTGTCCAGCCGGACGTAAAAGTCCGCCTCATCCTTCGCAAGGTAGGCCAGGCGCGGCATATTCAGCGTCACGACGCCGATGGAACCGGTGCTCTCGCCGGAGCCGAAGAAGCCGCCGGATTTCTTCCGAAGCTCGCGCAGATCCAGGCGCAGCCGGCAGCACATCGAACGCACGTCCGAAGGCTCCATGTCGGAGTTGATGTAGTTGGAGAAGTAGGGGGTGCCGTACTTCGCCGTCATCTCGAAGAGCAGCTTGTTGTTCTCGGTCGGGGACCAGTCGAAGTCGCGGGTGATCGAGTAGGTCGGGATCGGGTACTGGAAGCCGCGGCCGTTGCGGTCGCCCTCGATCATCAGCTCGATGAAGGCCTTGTTGACCATGTCCATCTCGGCCTTGCAGTCACCGTAGGTGAAGTCCATCTCCTTCCCGCCGACGATCGCGGGCATGTCCTTCAGGTCATGGGGGACCGTCCAGTCCAGCGTGATGTTCGTGAACGGTGCCTGAGAGCCCCAGCGGGACGGCGTATTCACGCCGAAGATGAAGCTCTGGATGCACTGCTTGACCTCGCGGTAGCTGAGGCTGTCCACCTTCACGAAGGGGGCCAGGTAGGTGTCAAAGGAGGAGAAGGCCTGGGCGCCCGCCCACTCGTTCTGCATGATGCCGAGGAAGTTGACCATCTGGTTGCAGAGGGTGGAGAGGTGTCCCGCCGGTGCGGAGTTGATCTTGCCGTGGATGCCGAGACCCTCGGTGATCAGCTGGCGCAGGCTCCAGCCGGCACAGTAGCCGGTCAGCATGCTCAGGTCGTGCAGATGCAGGTCGCAGTTGCGGTGCGCATCGCCGATCTCCTGGTCATAGATCTCGCTCAGCCAGTAGTTGGCCGTCACGGCGCCGGAGTTGGAGAGGATCAGACCGCCGATGGAATAGGTGACGGTGGAGTTCTCCTTGACACGCCAGTCCGAGACCTGGAGGTACTTGTTGACGGTCTCCCGGTAGTCCAGCACCGTGGACTGCATGTTGCGGATCTTCTCGCGCTGCTTGCGGTAAAGGATGTAGGCCTTGCCTACGGCCTCGTAGCCTGCGCGGGAGAGGACCGCCTCGACGCTGTCCTGTATGTCCTCGACCTTGATGAGCCCCTCATGGATCTTCGGCTGGTAGTCCGCCGTGACCTTCAGCGCGAGGAAGTCGACAATGTCGTCTGTATATTCGGTGTTGGTGGCCTCGAAAGCCTTCTTCATGGCGCCTGAAATTTTGCTGATGTCGAAACGGACCATCTCGCCGTCCCGCTTCAGAACGTTGTACATTTCTCTGTCTCTCCTGGATTGTCGTTATTCTCTCACAGGCCCCGCAGCTCCGCTGTGGGAACCCGCTGCCGGACCGCCTCCAGCAGCCCGTGCATCTCCTCTTCGGAAAACGCCGCAAGCCCGTCTGAACGGATGAGGTTGCCGGAATCCCGGAACTGCTGCAGGTACCATACCTTCGCACCCCGGATCCATTCCGCCGCCTCCAGCAGGCTCGCCTCGGTATGAAGCCCCTTCACCACCGTGGTGCGGAACTCATACTCCGCCGTACCGCCCAGCAGGAAGTCCTTCGACGTCTCGAAGGCCCTGAGGTCCAGCTCCGGAAGGCCTGCCGTCTCAGCATAACGCGACGGACCGTTTTTGATGTCCATCGCGACTTTATCGACCAGCTTTTCCTTCACGAGCTCCTTCAGGCGGTCCGGGAAACTCCCGTTGGTGTCCAGCTTGACCCGGTAGCCCAGCTCCTTCACCTGCCTCAGAAACTCCGGCAGCTCCGCGTGCAGCAGGGGCTCGCCCCCGGTCACGCACACGCCGTCCAGAATCCCCTGCCGCTTCTTCAGGAAGTCCAGAACCTCCTGTGTCCCCGGCGCGTCCCCTTCCATCCGGTCCGGGAGCACCAGCCCCGCGTTGTGGCAGAAGGCGCAGCGGAGGTTACATCCGCAGGTGAATACCGTACAGGCGACGGCGCCGGGATAGTCCAGCAGTGACAGCTTCTGGAGCCCCGCAAGAAACATCTCCCGACCCTCTTTCCTGTCGTTTTCCGGGCCTTATCATAATGCCCTATCTTGTGATTGTCAAGCAAAAATTCACAAGATATTGAAGTTTTATCGTTCTGTAACCGTTTTGACCACAAAATATTGTGTTTGTAAAAAATACCCGTTGAAGCATGCCACAAGCTGTGGTATAATTCAGCATCGTAAGATTCCCGGGGCAGCGGAAGGCGCCCGGAAGGAGAAGCAGCATGAGCAGAGCAGACGAAATCTTCATTCAGAACTGCCGGGACATCCTGTCCGAGGGCATCTGGGACACCGACCGCGAAGTCCGTCCCCGCTGGGAGGACGGCACGCCGGCCCACACCGTCAAGAAGTTCGGCATCGTCAACCGCTACAACCTGGCGGAGGAGTTCCCGATCCTGACCATCCGCCGCACCTACTGGAAGTCCGCCGTCGACGAGCTGCTCTGGATCTGGCAGCAGAAGAGCAACAACGTCCACGATCTCCGCACCAGGGTCTGGGACGCCTGGGCGGACGAGAACGGCTCCATCGGCAAGGCCTACGGGTATCAGCTCGGGGTGAAGCACCACTATCCCGAGGGCGACATGGACCAGGTGGACAAGGTCCTGTGGGACCTGAAGCACAACCCCGCCTCCCGGAGAATCATGACCAACATCTACAACTTCGCCGACCTCAGCGAAATGGCCCTCTATCCCTGCGCCTATTCCATGACCTTCAACGTCACGGGCAACCGGCTCAACGCCATCCTGAACCAGCGCTCGCAGGACATGCTGGCCGCCAACAACTGGAACGTCGTGCAGTATTCGGTCCTGACCATGATGATCGCCCAGGTCTCCGGATTCGAGCCGGGAGAGTTTGTCCACGTCATCGCCGACGCGCACATCTATGACCGGCACGTCCCTGCCGTCGAGGAGATCATCGCGAACCCGCCGAAGCCCGCGCCCAAGTTCCTCATCGACCCCGAGGTCAAGGACTTCTATGCCTTCACCCGGGACAGCTTCCGCATCGAGGGATACGAGTACTCAGACTTCAGCGGAAAGATCCCCGTGGCGGTGTGATCGGGATGGAAGCGATCGTCGCGGTTTTTTCGGACTGGGGGATCGGCAGCGCCGGCACCCAGCAGGTCGTCCTCCGGGCGGACCGGAAGCACTTCCGCGAGCTCACCGAGGGCGCCGCGGTGCTGGTCGGCCGCCGGACCATGGAGGACTTTCCGGGCGGAAAGCCTCTGAAGGGGCGGCACAACATCGTGCTCTCGCGGCAGAGCCTGGACATCCCGGGCGCCGAGGTCGTACACAGCGAGGAAGAGGCCGTCCTTGCGGCCGAAGCCCATGACCGCTGTCTGATCATCGGCGGGGCCAGCGTGTACCGCCGGATGCTGCCCTGGGTCGACACCGTCCACCTCACGCAGATCGATCTCCGGCCGGTCTCGGACAGTTTCTTTCCGGATCTGGACGCCGACCCCGACTGGGTCTGCAGCGAATGCGGCCCCTGGCTGGAGGAGGAGAACATACACTACCGTTTCTGCACCTATCGCAGACGCATCTCAAAGGAGTGACCCATCTATGGAAGCCTTTCGATCAGGTAAAAAATCTCTGGAGCTCTGCTGCTACATCGCCGGTGCCGGCGCCTTCGCGGTATTCCTGCGCTGGCTGCAGCGTCAGCTCGCCTTCAACGAGCTGGGCCTTGCCGACCCCAGCGCCCTCCACGTGGTTCTGGTTCTCTTCATCGCGGCCTGTGCCGCCGTGTTCCTGCGCTTTGTCCGCGGCTTCGAGCGCGAGCACATCTATATGTCGGACAGCTTTGCGACGTCCTTCTCGAACAGCGGAAAGGTCTTCCGTCTGCTTCGGATCGCAGCCGGTGCGATCGTCCTGATCGGCGCGGTGCTGCTCTTCATGCAGACCGAGACGGACCGCAACAGCATGGATTACCGGATTGTCGCGATCCTCGGCATGGCCGCCGGCGTCGCCTACCCGCTGTGGCTGGGCTTCGCCGACCGTGACCCGAAGCCTCAGCCCTGGCTGCTCTGCCTGCTCGGCCTCCTGCCGATCCTGTGGCTGGCCGCCTGGCTGATCATCTGCTATAAGCACAACACCATCAACAGCGTCTTCTGGTCCTTCCTCACCGAGCTTGCGGCCGTCACCCTCTCCATGGACGCCTTCTTCCGCCTCGCCGGCTTTGTCTTCGACAAGCCCGCCTGGAAGCGCTGCCTCTTTGCCTGCATGCTGGCCGCGGTCCTCTGCTTCATGTGCCTTGCGGATGAGCGCTACCTCGGCGAGCAGATCATGTTCCTCGGCATCGGCCTGGAGCTCACACTCTGCTGCTGGATCATGGTGAAGAACCTTGAGAAGGCCGAAGAGGAACCCCAGAAGCAGGCCCGGAAAGTATCCACCGGAGGCTTCGAGGAACTCTGATCCCCTGATTATTTACAGCCAGTCATCCGATTTTGTGCCCTTTATGAGAGCATGTACTTTCAGACAGATCCCGTGCGGTTTCGGTTCTTCCGGTCCTGCACGGGATTGCTTTATTCTGCTGCTTTTGTACGGTATTTACACGATGTTTTTGTGTTACAAAACTTGTACAAAGAAGTAAGATATGTTAAAATAGACAAAAATGGTACACATAACAGGGGGAACAGATTTGCCAAATTTGATAGATTATAAATCTCCGATGATTGAGCCAGTTCTTCCGATCTTACTGCAGGATCATACAACTGGTGGAAGCATCATATGGGCAACAAACAGCTATGTCGATCGAGGCGAAGGCTTTCAGGAAGCCGACCAGATTACGTCAGGATTGCTTCTGTCAGACGATTGCGCGCTGATTCAACCCCGCGTGTATAAAGCGCTGACAGACCAACAGGCACGCACAAAGAGCCATGCAGAGGTGTTTACTCCGTCGTGGACAGTAAATCTCATGAACAACTACTGCGATGAAGAATGGTTCGGCAGATCCGATGTGTTTAACACACAGGAAGATACGAAATGGGAAACTGTCGAAGAACCCGTTGTCTTCCCTGAAGGGAAAACCTGGCAGGATTATGTAGATTCCACTCGCTTAGAAATCACATGCGGTGAGGCTCCTTACATTGTTTCCCGCTATGATGCCGCAACTGGAGAGATGATTCCTGTAAAAGACCGCATTGGACTTCTAGATCGGAAACTCCGTGTTATAACCGAAAATACATCGGATTCCAAAGAATGGTACAAATGGGCAATCAAAGCGCTACAGCGCTGTTACGGTTATGAATTTCAGGGCGATAGCCTGCTGATCGGAAGAATCAACGTCCTGATGTCCTTGGAAGAGCACTTTTTCAATCGCTTCAATCGCCATCTGACCATCAATAGGATAAAAGAGCTGTCGGAAATCATTTCTTGGAACTTCTGGCAGATGGACGGACTGACGGACTGTGTTCCGTTTGATGAACCGCCAGAAAAGAAAGAACAAGAGATGGAATATGTATTTGAGGCCTTCAGTGATTTCTGGGGTGCTGCGGCAGAAGTAAAGGGTGATAAAGCGCCTGCCCGTGAATGTCGCATCAAAGACTGGAAAACAAATACAGAACATACATTTCATTCAATGAAGGAGAAAAAAACATATGCGCAATTTTGATTATGTTATTGGAAATCCTGCTTATAATCGTGAAGCGCAGCAAACATCTACAAGTGATGACCCGATCTATAATTATTTTATGGATGAAGCGTATAAGGTCAGCGGTAAAGTCATGATGATTACACCAGCTAGATTCCTTATGAACGCGGGGAAAACGCCTGCCAAATGGAATAAAAAAATGCTGGAAGATGAGCACTTAAAAGTAATGTTCTACGAGGGAAATAGTCAAAAGGTTTTCCCTTCAGCTCTTATTCCTGGCGGTATAGCTGTCACTTACAGAGATGAAAGTCAGAACTATGGCGCAATTGGACAATTTGTTTATTTTGAAGAATTGACATCTATTGATAAAAAAGTGTCTGCTTTCAAAGAAAAATCTTTGAACACAATCATGTATAATCAAAATAAATTTAATCTGCCTGAGGTGTATAAAGAATTTCCCGAACTCAAGTCACAAATTGGGAGCGAAGGGAAGGATAAACGTTTCCGTCAGATTGTGCTTGAACGTTTTCCTCAATTGTTCACAGAAGAGATGAGCAGCGCCGACAGTATGCGTGTGCTCGGTCTCGTGAACAGAAAGCGCGCCTATAGATATATTGAAAGACGTTTTGTTGAAGAAGAGAAATGGATTGATTGCTATAAGGTGTTCGTTCCATTTTCAAATGGAGCTTCAGGAACATTAAGTACCACGGCTGCTCGACTGATTAGCAGACCTGTAATTGGGAATCCAAATGAAGGTATTACTCAGACGTTTATTGGCGTTGGCAACTTTAATACATTTGATGAAGCAAAAAATTGCGAAACATATATTCTTTCCAAGTTTGCACGTGCGCTTCTTGGTATTCTCAAGGTGACTCAGGGAAACAAGCCAGAAACTTGGGCACATGTTCCATTACAAGATTTCACGAAGAATTCTGATATTGATTGGAATACATCAAAGACTGCAATTGATAAGCAACTATATCGAAAATATGGCCTGAATCAAAGTGAAATTGCTTTTGTTGAAACTCATGTAGAGGAGATGACCTGATATCATGGCAAAAATCACGCTAAAAACCGCTGATCGGGTTATTCCGATGATTTATGCGTATACAACACCTGGGATTACCTATCATGACGGTTATATCAAGATTGGATACACCGAGCAGGATGTAGATGAACGCATCAAGCAGCAGACGCATACCGCAGGCATTCACGCGAAGAAGGAGTGGCAGGGCAACGCAATCTTTGACGACGGCTCTGGTGAGACCTTCACGGATAAGGATTTTCATGCTTATCTGCGGAAGAACGATGTGAAGCAGCCGCAGGATCTCGGCAATCCGTATTTTGATGCTTCTGACCGCAATGAATGGTTTTACACCAGTCCAAAAGAATCCCGTTCCATGTTTCATGACTTCCGTGCGGACCATGGAATTATGACGAAATCCTCAGATGTTATTCCGTACCAGCTCCGTGCAGAGCAGGCACAGGCAGTTCAGCAGACAGCGGAATATGCACGGTCTCATACGAAAGCAGAGTTTTTGTGGAATGCTAAGCCCCGTTTCGGCAAGACGCTGTCTGTGTATGATTTCTGCAAGACAATCAATGCGCAGAATGTTCTGATCGTGACCAACCGTCCCGCAATCGCGAATTCCTGGTACTCCGATTATGAGCGTTTCCTTGGCAGGCAGTCGGGGTATCTGTTTGTCAGTTCTACGCCGTCGCTTCTTGAAAAAAAGTATGTGCTCAGCCGAGATGAATACATACAGATTGTTCGGAAAGAAGATTGGAACTGCATTGAATTTGTCTCGCTGCAGGATCTGAAGGGTTCCAAATACTTCGGCGGCAACTATGACAAGCTCAAAGAAATCTCCACAATGGAGTGGGATGTGCTTGTTATCGACGAAGCGCACGAAGGTGTTGACACGTATAAGACGGACGTTGCCTTCGACCGTATCAAGCGCAAGTTTACGTTGCACTTGTCTGGAACACCGTTCAAAGCACTTGCCAACGAGAAGTTCCCTGACAGTGCCATATATAACTGGACCTACGCCGATGAACAAAGAGCCAAACGTGACTGGACTGGTGATGAGGAAAACCCGTATCAGAACCTTCCGAAGCTGAACCTCTTCACCTACCAAATGTCGGAAATTATCCGTGACGAACTGGAGCAGGGCATCGAGATTCAGGGCGAAACGGAAGAATATGCCTTTGATCTGAACGAATTCTTCGCCGTAACCAATACAGGGCGTTTTGTGCATGAATCCTCTGTGGATCGTTTTCTGGATGCCATGACAACACAGGAGAAGTTCCCGTTTTCAACGCCTGAGCTTCGTAGTGAGTTGAAACACACCTTCTGGCTACTGAACCGTGTAGAGAGCGCCAGAGCCCTTGCACGCAAGCTGGAGAATCATCCTGTATTCCAGGATTACAAGGTTGTCCTTGCTGCTGGCGATGGCAAAATTGATGACGCAGATGAGACGCAGAAGTCCTATGACAAGGTGAAAAAGGCCATCTCCGAAAACGAGAAGACCATCACGCTTTCTGTTGGGCAGCTGACCACTGGAATCACAATCCCAGAATGGTCCGCAGTCTTGATGCTCAGTTCCATTCGTAGTCCTGCGTTGTATATGCAAGCTGCGTTCAGAGCACAGAATCCGTGCCTGTTTGTCGTAAATGGCCAGTATCTTCGCAAAGAGAACGCCTACGTATTCGACTTTGACCCCGCCCGAACACTTACCATCTTTGAAGAATTCGCCAATGACCTGAGCATGGAAACCGCTGATGGAAAAGGCGATATGGATCAAAGGAAGAAAAATATTCGTGAGCTACTGAATTTCTTCCCTGTCATCGGCGAAGATGATAATGGCGAGATGATTCCCCTTGATGCCGAGAAGGTCCTTTCAATTCCGAGAAAGATTCGTTCCCAGGAAGTGGTTCGTCGTGGCTTTATGTCTAACTTCCTCTTCCAGAACATTTCCAATATCTTCTCTGCGCCTCCCGCTGTTCTGGAAATGATTCAGAATTTCCCTGCGGTGAAAGAAAGCGAACCCATTGGTATTACAGATACGACCAAAGATGACCTTTCGTTGAATCAGGATGGCAATGTAGAAATCCCTGAAGAGCAGGCCATTGGTATTGCTCAGGGGCTTTTCGGAGACAAGATCTACGGGGATGTGACGGAAACCGTTCAGGATATTATCAAGCAGGATGAGCAAAAAGAAAAGCCGAAAGACAAAATGCTAGAGCATCTGAAAGATGCTTTCAAAGTCAACGCGATTGTTAAAGCTCTGGAAGTTGCGCAGGACCACTACGGCTCCGATTTGCGCCCTGCCGATAAAAAACACCTGCAGAAGAAACTGCAGGCGGAAGCGGAACGTAAGATTAACCGTGCTTACGGCAACTATGAGATTGAAAAGAAAACCATCGAGCAGGAAGCTCAGGATCTCATGAACATCTGCGAAACGGAAGAAGACCGCGCCTATGTTCAGGCGGAAATGGAAGAAAAACTTGTTGCGGTAGCAGAAGATTTTCAGGCGGCGCTTTCTCAGACAATTACCGATATGGTCCAGGATGCTGGCGAAGATATCGTTAAAACCGTCGAGACCAACAGAAAAGAGAAAGAGAAGAAAACCATTGAGGATAAGGTTCGTGACCATCTGCGTGGTTTCTCCCGCACAATTCCGTCATTCTTGATGGCATACGGCAACAATGATGTCACGCTTGCCACGTTCGATAAGATTGTTCCTGCGCCTGTGTTCAAGGACGTTACCAGTATCACATTGGATGAGTTCTGTTTCCTGCGTGACGGCGGATCATATGTCGATGAAAGCACGGGCGAAGAGAAGCACTTTGACGGGCAGCTGTTTGAGCCTGTTGTATTCGATGACTCCGTACACGAATTCATGCGGCTGAAAGCAAAACTCGCAAACTACTTTGAAGAACGCAGCACAGAAGACATCTTCGACTACATCCCGCCGCAGAAAACATTCCAGATCTTTACGCCGAAAAAAGTAGTACAGCAGATGGCGGACATGCTGGAAGCAGAGAATCCCGGCTGCTTCGACAACCCGGACAAGACATTCATTGATCTTTACATGAAATCCGGATTGTACATCACCGAGATCGTGAAGAGACTGTATCGCAGCGAACACATGAAACAGCTTTATCCTGACAATGCCGAGCGTCTGGAACATATCTTCGCAAAGCAGGTTTACGGTCTCGCACCAACTGAAATCATTTACAGAATTGCACTGAGCTACATTCTTGGCTTCAGCGACGAGATTCACATCGAGAAGCATAATCTCCGTCAGGCTGATGCAGCTCCGTATGCACAGGCAGGAAATCTCCAGGAGCTACTTGATCAGCTCTTCCCAGAGGAGGAGTAATCATGGCAAGACCAAAAACACGGGATACTCAGACAATTACAATACGCATGGATGCCGCCCTGTTTGATCGTCTTTGTAATTACTGTGATCGTTCTGGTCAGTCCAAAACCACTGCAGTGGAACGTGCACTGGTAATGTTTATTGATGATTACGATAAAAAAATGGAGTTGCTGGCGTCCATGGAAGCAGATAATAGAAGTTGATACACATGTGCCTTTTTGAGAGCCCGGGTACTTTCAGACAGATCCCGTGCAGTTCCGGTTCTTCCGGTCCCGCACGGGATTTTTGCCGCTGTGCCTGTTTCTTTTTCGGAAAGTATGGGACATCGCTTGACATTGCGCTTCCAATGGACTATATTCTTTTTACAAGATTTAGTTTTTCAAAAATTAGTTTTTGCAAAGGAATCTGTTATGCAAAAGTTTATAGGACGCGAAAATGAGCTTGCCGCCCTTGAAAAAGCCTGTCAGACCGACAGCTTTCAGATGGCAGTCGTATACGGGAGGCGCAGAGTCGGTAAAACAACGCTGCTTCGTGAGTTTTGCAAGGATAAGCGTGCTGTCTATTATACTGCGATCAAAACAACCCCGGAGAGAAATATCGCGCTGTTCGGACAGTGTGTGCTGAGATCGCTTGCTCCGGAACTGACGAACTTTACTTTTCAGAGCCTTGACGATCTGTGTTCCTTTCTGGGTGAGCGCTGTCGGGAAGAACGCCTGGTTGTCGTGATTGACGAGTTCCCTTACATGGCGAAAAAGGAAGAAAGCCTGCTCTCTGTTCTGCAGAAGCATATCGATGAACAGTGGATGTCTGGCAGAATGTTTCTGATCGTATGCGGGTCGTCTGTCAGCTTTATGGAGGACGATGTTCTCAGCGAAAAGAGTCCGCTGTACGGACGGCGGACGATGCAGCTCCGTCTGGAGGCCTTTGATTATCGACGGACAGCGGACTTTGTTCCCTCCTGGTCTGCAAGAGACAAAGCTGCCGTCTATGGAGTAACGGGGGGAATTGCCAAATATATTTCTCTCTTTGACGATCAGAAAACGCTGGATGAAAACATCATAGATCTCTTCTTTAAAAAAACAGGATATCTGTACGAAGAAGCGGAGAATCTTCTCACCCAGGAATTCCGCGACATTGAGGGATACAGCCGTACGATCGAAGCAATCGCTTCCGGTGCGAATCAGTTTCAGGAAATTGTGGACAAATCTCATCTCTCTTCCCAGACCGTCACCTACGTGTTGAAAAACCTTATGGAGGTCGGTATTCTGGAGAAACAGCATGCGATTACAGAGGAACACAACAAAAAGAAATCCAGATACATTCTGAAAGACGCGATGCTGCGGTTCTGGTATCGGTTTATTCCTGACGCAGTGAACGCAATTGAAATCGATCGCGGAGACCTGTATTACCGGCATGCCGTAAAGCCGTTGCTCTCTGACTATATGGGAGGCATTTTTGAACAGATCTGCCGTCAGTATACACTGGAGGCAGGGATATGCGGTGCCTTCCCCTGCACAGTGACCTCCGTCGGAACCTGGTGGGGGACAAATCCGGAACTGCGGGAAGAAACAGATATCGACGTTGTCGGTCTGGATCTGCGAAAGAAGGAAGCCGTGATCGGAGAGTGCAAATTTAAAAATGAAATAACGGATAAAAAGACTTATGAAGCACTTCAGACCCGAAGTTCTCTTCTTCATAAGCATTACCGGGTTGTTCAATACCTTCTTTTTTCGGCCAGCAGTTTTTCAGACTGGCTTGTACAGGAGAGCCGGTCTGAAGCTCTCCGGCTGATTGACATCGATGACCTGTACCGATGAGAGAAGATCCCGTGCAGTACCGGTTCTTCCAGTCCCGTACGGGATCACGTTTTATTATATGCGTATTTACTGCTTTTTACCCTGCAACTGCTTTGCGCACCGGGTTCACTCTGCGGAATTGAACAGCTCTTTGAGGAGTGGTCTCATGTCCACTCTGCTCCGATTATTGTTTGAAAGGGAGGCTTTCAGAATGAAAAGAAAAACTGTGTCTTTGAGGAACTCTATATGTCATTGACAGTCCGTGAGATAAAAGCGGCCAGAGACCGCATCGCGCCATACATTGTGCGCACGCCGCTTTTACGGATGAACAATCTGGATCAGTTCCTTGGCTGCGAAGTATATGTCAAGGCGGAGTGTATGCAGACAACGGGTTCTTTCAAGCTGCGCGGCGCAATGAACAGGATCCTTTCATTGTCAGAAGAAGAATTGCAGCGGGGTATTGTTGCGGCATCTTCCGGCAATCACGGAAAGGCTGTTGCCTATGCCTGTAAAAAGCTGGGTACCAAAGCAACCATTATTTTGCCCAACACGGTCGCAGAGATCAAGGAGAATACGATACGTCAGTGGGGAGCTGAGATTGTTAAGTGTGAAGTATCCGAGCGGCTTGAAGTGGCGGAGAAACTCTGTCAGGAGAGAAACGCTGTACTGGTGCCGCCGTTCAATGACGAGGCAATTATGGCCGGGCAGGGAACGGCAGGCCTGGAAATAATGGAGCAGTGCCCGGAACTTGACACGGTCATCGTGCCTGCCAGCGGAGGAGGTCTGATTGGCGGGGTGGCAACAGCCATCAAATCCCTTTCTCCCGGGACTGCCGTATTTGGTGCAGAACCTGCTGCGCTTCCACGGTATTCCGCAAGTCTTAAGGCCGGAAAGCCAGTCCTGGTGGAAAAGAAAAGCACAGTTGCAGATGCTCTGGTTTCACAGATTCCGGGAAGCGTCTGTTTCCCATACGTCGCAGCACACACGGATGGGTTTGCCGACGTAGATGAAGAATATATTCTCAGGGGTATGAAGCTGCTGCTTACTGAAGGCAAGCTGTTATGCGAACCCTCTTCCGGCATCAGCATAGGTGCGGTTCTGCAGGGGCTTATTCCTGTCAGGCAAACAGATAAGGTGTGTTTCTTCATTTCAGGCGGCAGTGTTTCTCTTGAACAGCTTCACCGGTTGGAGAGCATTTAGAGATTATTGAGACAGAACAATGGTAAACAGCCTGTGAGTTGGCCAACAGCAGGAATAGTGGGACATCGCTTAACATTCAGCTTCCATGGACTGTATTCTTTTACAAAATTTTGTTTTTCAAAAACTAGTTTTTGTATCTGGGCAGATCCCGTGCAGTTCCGGTTCTTCCGGTCCCGCACGGGATCATGAAGCAGCCTGAAGCCTGACACCGGAACTCCGAAAACTATTTTTATAAAAATCTCCCGTACGGTCGGAATCTGTGCTATAATGCATCCACAATCTTCGGGAGGTGACACGAATGGATCGTTATGAAAAGGCCCTGACCCTGTGGCAACGCAAACAGATAAAAACGGATGCCGAGCTGGCCGAGGCGTTGAACGGACACAGCATTTCCTTTGCTTATCATTCCGGCAATCTGGAAAACGACCGCATCACCTACAACGATACCCGTGAGATTTTCGATCACGACGGCGTGACCTCCTATACGGGAGATCTTCGGACGCTGTTTGAGATCCGCAATGCGAAGGACGCATACGAGCTGTTTCTGCAGTCCTTCCATGACAGGCGGCCTCTGGATGAAAGTCTTGTAAAAGAGTTCCAAAAGCGCCTTACGCAGAATACCTATGACACGCGCCGCTATCAGTTGGGAGAGCGTCCCGGCGAATATAAACACCACGACTATGTGACCGGCAAAAATGAGATCGGAGCGTCGCCGGAGGATATATCCGATGAAATGACTGAACTCCTCGACGAGCTGCATGACATTCCCGCCGACAGACTGCTGCGCGCCGCAGCTTATTACCATGTCAAGTTTGAAAACATCCACCCCTTTGCCGACGGGAACGGCAGGACCGGCCGCCTGACCATGAACTATTTTTTGGTCATGAACGGACACCCGCCGATCACGATCCATCAGGAGGACCGCAAAGACTACTATGCTGCGCTGGAGGCCTGGGACGAGCGGCAGGAACTCGCTCCGATGGAGATTTTCCTGCGTGCGCAGACAGTGAAGACCTGGGAGAAACAGATTTCCCGCAGCGAATCCTCTCACAGCAACTGAATGCTCTTGAGAAATCGAGCACGATAAAACAGATCCCGTGCAGTTCCGATTCTTCCGGTCCCGCACGGGATTGCTCTAAAAATAATCTTTATGGGTATCGGCTTTAATCAGCCGACTACAAGATATGCCCAAAAGGCAGGACCAAGGGAAATTTTTTGGACAGGTCGAGGTGTAGAATAGAAGCAACTCAAGGGAATGAGGTGCTTCAAGATGGCAAAAGCAGAACGG
>JAILFJ010000136.1 GCA_024697625.1 Oscillospiraceae bacterium | reverse complement strand
CAGCCACCGCGTACTTGATGAGTCCATCAGAAAGCGTGATATTCGGGGCTGTAAAGGCTTCTTCAAAGAACTTGCTGGAGGACCTGAGTGCGTTGACTTTATCAGCAACAGTGACTTTGTCCGAAGGATAAGTCAGCTCGAAGTTCAGTGCGCTCAGAGAAGTGTCTTCATCGGAAGAGAGCGTGAGTACGATAAACCCATCCTCTTCTGCTATGGAAAGAGACATGGCCGGAGCACTGCCCCATGCTGCCTGGACTGCCATGGGGAACAGGCTTACGATCATCATCAGTACGAGGATGGTCGCAATCAGTTTCTTAGTTTTCATCGATTAATCCTCCCAACCAGGTATTGTATAGCTGCCAACCAAGTGCTGCAGGATCAAGCTGGCATCATAGGAGTTGATTCCATTCTCACCGTCAACATCGGCTGCAAGAGCACCAGTGCCGACGAAATCATACGTACCGACCAGATTCTGCAGGATCAGGCTGGCATCATAGGAGTTCAGACCATTCTCGCCGTCCACGTCGCCCAGCTTGTAGGGAAGGAAGTACTTGAAGGTCAGGATCTTATTCAGACCATCGCTGTTCGCCAGATAGACGTAATACTGCTTGCCGTTCTCCAGGCTGCTGGGGTACACGGTGAAGGAGATCTCGGAACCGGTCATGGTGTCCTGGTCGATGTACTTGATGTTGCTCTCGGTGGGTGCAGCGCCGGGATTGTCAAGATCGTCGGTGAGAGCCAGGATCAGCTGGAAGCCGCTTCCGGCGCCGTTGTAGGTGACCTTGATCTTTTCCGCATTCGCGTAGAAGTCCTTGTCCGCTTCGTCCAGCAGCTTCGTCTCCGCCGCGACGGGAGTGCCGTCAGCCAGCTCCGCCTCAAAGGCCACCGTTGAGGTATACCCGGGCAGCACGGAAACTTCGTAGATGCCGGGAACGGTGGGGGCTTCGGAAGCGGCATAGGCGCCCAGGCAGAGCACCGCAGTGAAGAGTGCGAGCAGGAGCAGGATACGCAGGCATTTCTTCATATTCCATTTCCTCCCTATGTTAAAATTTTTCGGAATATACTACAAGGATCTTTGCCAACTGGGCGCGGGTGGCAGTTCCCAGAGGAGCGATCACGCCGTCCCCCATGCCCTTGATGAGCTCGTGATACACGCCCCAGTACATGGCGCTCTTTGCCCAGGACGCGATATCGCCGGAATCCGAATAGGCGTCGTCATAGATGCCGGTGAACATGGCTTCCATGCCGCTGACCCCGCCGGAATAAGCGAAGAGGATCTTCATGGCCTCCTGCCTGGTGATCCGTCCGCCGGGATCGAACACGGTCTCGGAGCGTCCGTTCACATAGCCGTTCCCGTATGCCCAGCTGATGGCCTTTTTGAACTCCTCGATGAGTCCGTCCGTATCCTCAAAGGGCATGCTGCCGGAGGCCTCCGGGCTGCCGGCCATGCGGTACAGCACCGTGACGAACTGCGCCCGGGTGACCGGATCGTCAGGTCCGAAGCGGCCGTCCTCATAGCCCTTGAACAGGCTCTGTTCCGCCGCCTTCCGGATGTACTCCAGTCCCCAGTGACCTTCCACATCAGAGAAAGTGATGTTGGATACAGGAGCAGGTATCTGGGAATCGTCAGGATCGCCTTCTCCACTCTCTCCGGTTTCTCCGGTTTCTCCGATTTCGGTACCGACAGGCTCCCCGCCCGTGCCGGGTATCTCCGGACTGGCGCTGCCGCTGAGTGAGATGCTGAATGAGTTTCCTCTGTCGTCAAACATCACGCCCTTAGGCAGGGTGAAACCCACAGCACCTATATCAGCAACGGCTTTGAAGTGTAGAGTTGCTACCACGCCGTCACCATTGACTGCGGATGCAGATGCAGCAGCGACAGCCGCTCCCTCATTACGATCCAGATTCTTGGCAACAGCAGCGCCGGATAATACCGATCCGTAAGTAATACTGATACAATCCAGCTTGTCCTGATCGAATCCGAGGATAAACTCAATGGAGCAAAAGCCCGGATTTCCCGTGAGCTCGATGGTGACGTCGAACTCCTCTCCGGCGGAGACGGCTCCCGCAGGCCCGCTCAGGCGGAACTCGGGGCCGCCCGCAGCCGCAGCCGGCAAGGCCGCGACCAGCAGCAGAGCGAGACAGAGACAGGATACGCGCAGGATGACGCTGTTCTTCTTCATCCACATTCCCCCTTCTGAGACCCCACAGCCCGCTACAGCGCCTTACGCGGGTACGGCATACACGCCGTTTCCATGGGAAGATGCCGAAAGCATACTATTCAGCATACTGTCAGCGTATAGTTTAACATCTGCATTTTAACTCATACCCTGTATAAT
>JAILFJ010000128.1 GCA_024697625.1 Oscillospiraceae bacterium | reverse complement strand
TTCGTCCATCGCCGCAATGGCGCTCTGCTCGGAGTTGATCTTGCTGCGGATGGTGGTGTCGGCAACCATCTTGCCGGTCTCATCCATGATAACTGCCTTGGTATAGGTGGATCCTACGTCGCAACCGCCGAAATACTTCATAATATAAACATCCTCCAAATATGATAATATTTAATGAATAGTGATGGAATAAAACTGTTGAATAAGGTTAAAGATGAAGTTGGTCTGCGAAGATCACATGCAGACCTCGTCTTCAAACTCGACCAGGGACGGGTCAACCGGCTCTGCGCGCATGACGGTGCGCATGTACTCGTTGACCTTGTCACGCATGGTGCGGCGGGAGACGGTACGCGGATCCATCAGGTCGTGCTCGACCCAGATCAGGTCATAGCCGCGCTGACGGCCCTGCTCGTCCAGTAGACCCTGGACGGTTGCCATGTTCTTGCAGGCGACGTTCTGATACATGATGATCAGCTTTGCATTCCAGGCTTCGCACTGACGCCAGCACTCATCGACGACGTTCTGATAACCGCCGTTGGTGTGACGGCGCATAACCATGCGCTCGTACAGACGGGCCAGGTCACGCAGTGCTTCTTCCTTGTCTTCCGTCTCAAGATGCTTGGTGTAGTTCAGAGACTCCATCTCGACGAGGATGTCGATGCCCCAGCAGTTGGCCAGCCAGTTGGAGAAGTTGGCATAGTAGTGGGCCGGGCAGGACCATACCAGCGCGCGGTACTTCATCTTTCTCTCGGGCCATGCGGTCTCGTTGTTCTCGTAAGCCTTAAGCAGCATCCTGTTCATCTTCTGCATCTCGGGGAGAACACGGGGATCAATGCCGCCGTCCATCTCGTAGTTCCACTTGCGGAAGAGCTCATAGCTCGGTCCGATGAACTGCGGGCGGGCGGACTTGTTGATCTCCCACTTTTGAAGCTCAAGGTCGGTCTCCTGGTTGAAACGCTTCATGCACTCAAAGTAGTGATCCCAGTTCCACTTTGCACCGGTTGCATCCTCAATTGCCTTGATGCAGGCCTTGATGTCGTCGGCGCCCATCTGGACGGTCTCCTCATCCAGATAACGGACGGGGAAGCAGAGATGGAAGACAGGGATGTTCGGGAAGCGGCGGGCAAAGTAGGAGCTCGCCATCGTGGAGCCGTCGCAGGGCATGGAGCTCGAGATGAACAGCGAGCCCATGTCGGGCAGCGCGTCGATGACCAGCGCGCCGCACTCGGAGGACGGAACCGGGCAGGTGTCGGAGGGCAGACCGTAGCTCTCAACGGCATCGATATAGGGGATGCAGACAAGCTGGTCGATCTCAGAGACCAGGAACATCGGCAGAAGCTGATGGGGGATTGCGAGCAGGTCGGGGAAACCGGCGGCAATCTGGCCCATGGTCATCTCGTCGAAGGTGAAGAGCATCTTGTTGAGCTCGGTGCTGTTGCCGTTCTTGCGGTCAGCCTTGGAGAGGAAGACAAGATTCTCCGCAACATAGCGGAAGATCGAGTAAGTCGCTGCATGGCTTATGCGAAGGTTGGAGCCGCGGAGACCGAGGATGTTCTTGTCCATGAAGCCGTGGCAGCAGAAGTAGGAGATCATCCAGCGATACCACAGCGCACTGTTCATGGCGGGGATCAGGTCCTTGGAGAAGGTCATGAGGAGCATGCCCCACATGCGGGCCCATTCCCAGAAATCATAGGCGGTGTCCTTAACGCCGCGCCATTCACGGCGCACGGTGGCCATGGCGCCCTTGCGGTAGAGACGGCCGAGGGAGCGCTCGCCGTTGACAACACGGTCCCACTTCTCGGCACTGTCAAGAGCCATGAAGTCCCTGTACTCGCCCTTGATGCGTTCACCGTCGGCTTTGAAGTCGTTGAGAGTCTTCTCGCCGAAGGCTTTCCAGTCAACTTCCTTCAGCATCTCGCCGAAGATACCGACGACTTCCTTCAGGTTTTCACCCTGCTTCTTCCAGTCAATATTGTCTTTCGCTTTCCAGAATTTCGGATTGGGGTACTGAGCTTTCGCCATTATGCTTTGCCCTCCTCTTTATGAATGCGTTTGATCTCAAGCGATTCCACAAAGGCCTGCACACGGGTCCGGAGCTGACCGGAATTGCCGTTGTTGTACAGTCTGTCGATCGAGAGCACGGGCCAGCCGTATTCGTCGTGCATGATGTGGCTGACGAGAGCACGCTCGAAGCCCCAGTAATCGCAGTACTTCATCTGCTCGTAGATAATGCCTTCCGCACCGAACTCCTTGGCCAGCCTGTCAGAGGTCTCGCGGCGCTGGAGAACCTTTTCGTCGGAGATGTAGCGGGCGCATTCGGAGACTTCCATGTAGTGGCGGCAGATCTGCGTGAGCGCGTCTTCTTCATCGTTGAGCTCGATCACTTCACGGCCCGGAGTGGAGCCGAAGCAGTAGCGGTCAGAGACGACCAGAGCGCCGGCGCCTTCGATGAGCTTCGTGAGGCTCGGATCGTCGATCTCGGAGCCGACGATGGCAACCCTTGCACGGAACGGGCTCTTCTTGTCGGGCTTTCTCGTCTTGAGCTCTTCAAGCGTCTCCTGCAGGTAGGGGAGAATCTCGCTCTTCGGACATACGTAGGTCACAAGGTTGAGCACATGGAATTCATAGCCGGTGATAACGGGGTTTTCAGCCTTGCGCATCTGGCTGATCTCGGAGATGATCCGGCAGACCTCGTTGTGTTCCTCGACGGCCTTGCGAATGGCAGCATCGGAGGTGTCGACACCGAAGACCTCGGTCAGACGGTCAAGGACCCGGACGCGCATCTGACGGCGGTAGCCCTCCACCGTGTAGTCGGTGATCTTGAAGGGCATATCCGTATGGGTGACAAAGAAGTTGGGATTGCTGTTTACCTGGAGAATCTCGAAATGCTCCATCGAACGGTTCATCATCGAGCAGGCATCGACGCCGATGAGGGCATCGAGGAACTGATAGCCGCCTTCAATGGCACGCTCCAGAAGCGCACGGGCGTACTCGCAGGTGTAGTTGGACATATAGTATGTCGCAATATCGATGGAGCCGGTGTTGGGGGCGCGAAGTCTGGTCGAGAAGCATCTGTCGACGTTGAGCAGGACCTCGGGAATATGGAAGCAGGTATATCCGAGACAGATGTTTCCCTCTGCTTTCTTTTTCTCGATGAGCTCATTGTCCGCATTCTCAAGCAGGTTCTCGAAATAGATCAGATGCTTAAGATCTTTCAAATGTTACACCTCTTTTTATAGAATTTCTATTTTTTGGAGTGCTTCCCTCACTCCCTGGAGCATAACGGAATCCGCTGGAAGGTCCATGACGCTTTTGCCTCTGATGTCGTTTGCGGCAAAGGTACCGTCCGCGGGAATCGCCGTGAGAATCTCGACAGGGGCTTCCATGAGCCCGACCAGTTCGGGATTCGTCACACGGTTGATGATGGCACCGACACGCTCATACGCGATCAGCTCGTCGGCCACACTCTTGATGGTGGAGATGACCTGCACGCCCTTCTTGCTCTGATCGGTAATCAGAAGAAGATGCGTGACTTTTTCCATAACGCGGCGCTGAATCTGTTCGATCCCGGCTTCGCCGTCGATGACGACATAATCGAAACTGCCCGCCAGCAGGCCGATCACTTCCTTCAGGTAGGAATTGACCTTGCAGTAGCAGCCGGAGCTCTCCGGCCTTCCGATTGCCAGAAACGCGAATCCCGGCATTTCCACCAGCGCGTCAAAAATCCGGAATCTCGCCTCGCTGAGAAGCTCGAGAGCTTCTCTTGTCTCTCCGTTCTCAACGCTGTCGACGATACTCATACGGATATCGTCCAGCGTGAGCTTCACGTCCACGCCAAGAGCTACGGACAGACCGACAGCCGGGTCCGCGTCGATGGCAAGGATCTTCTTCTCCGGATACTTCTCCGCGAGAAGCCGCACGATGCAGGCACAGATCGAAGTCTTGCCGACGCCGCCCTTTCCGGCGACCGTAATAATCTTGGCATTGTTCTCCATAAACGTCCCCCCTTGTTTCTCCCAACCAGAGCTTTGAAAATATCAAAAGGCACACTGCTTCACTATCGTCTGTATTTTAACACAGGGGGGCGAAATATGCAAGATAAGGCCGTGAAAAATGTCCATATATAGTGGTTTCGGGCAAATTGCAAACGGAAGATGCCTGTATAGACAACGATAAAAAACTGTAAAAAAACAGACGGCAAACAAGGCTGCTTCAAGCCGGAATGCCGTCTGCTTGTCGGAAATGCACAAAACAGGAAAGTTATTTTTGTGGAATATTTCTCTCTGCGGTTCTGCCAGGATCAGCTTTGTAGGGAGCTGTCCTGCCCGGTCGGGATCGGAGAGCCGTCCAGAACAGCCCCGACAAGCTCGTCGCCCCGGTAGGTCAGCTTCAGAGAGAAGAAGGGACGTCGCTCCTCCATGAGCCGAAGGAAGATCCGGTCGCCCTCCCAGAGCTGCTTCCCGAGAAGCTCGCTCTTTTCGATCCACTCCAGCACGCCCTCGTCGCAGTCCCGCAGGGTGCCGTGAAAGGCGTCAGACCAGAAGAGATGCATATATTCGGTACCCCAGCCGTCCGAGACAAAGGTGACAATCCCGCAGTAACGCCAGCTCTCAAGAACAAGTCCGGTCTCCTCCAGCACCTCACGGCGCAGACAGTCCTCCGGACTCTCGCCCTCCTCAAACTTGCCGCCGATCCCGATCCATTTGTCGCGATTCAGGTCGCCGGCCTTCGTGACCCGGTGCAGCATGAGATATCTGCCGTCCCGTTCCAGATAGCAGAGGGTGGTGTTGCGCATGTTGAGCCGGCTCACAGGATGCTCTCCCCGTCGGAGTGCAGGCGGATTTCGTGCAGATCGCTTCCCCGGCGCTCGACCAGCAGGGATGCGATCCGGTCTTCGACTTCCTTCTGGATCAGGCGGCGGAGGTTCCGGGCGCCATAAACCATCGAATAGCCCTTCTTCACAAGATAATCCAGGACAGAATCGTCCCAGCTCAGTGCGATCTCTTTGGTCTGCATGAGCTCCCTGATCTCCTCCAGCATCAGAACGGCGATATCGCGGAAATTCTCTTCGGTCAGACTGTTGAAGGCGATGACCTCGTCCACCCGGTTGAGAAACTCGGGCCGCAGGAATTCGGACAGGGCTTTCATGGCTTTTTCGCGCCCCATGTCGCTGACCGTCCCGCCGAAGCCGACGCTGGCGGTCTTTGAATTGCTGCCGGCATTGGTGGTCATGATGATGATGGTGTTCTCAAAATTCACTGTCCGCCCCTGCGCGTCGGTAATGCGGCCGTCGTCCAGGATCTGGAGCAGGATGTTCATCACATCCGGATGAGCCTTTTCGATCTCGTCGAAGAGAATGACGGAATATGGCTTGCGGCGGACTTTTTCAGTAAGCTGGCCGGCCTCATCATAACCCACGTAGCCGGGGGGCGAGCCGATGATGCGGGATACGGAAAACTTCTCCATGAACTCGGACATGTCCAGCCGAATCAGACTCTCGGGGCTGTCGAACATATCCTCGGCCAGCCTCTTGACAAGCTCGGTCTTCCCGACGCCGGAACCGCCGACAAAGATGAAACTGACCGGTTTGCGCTTGACCTTCAGACCGACCCGGCCGCGGCGAATCGCGGCGCAGACTGCCTTCACCGCTTCATCCTGTCCGACAATATGCTGCTTCAGACGGGTTTCCAGACCGGCAAGCCGCTCCAGCTCGTCTTCTTTTACGGAGGCGGCCGGAATCCTGGTCCAGAGCTCGATGATTCTTGCGAGGTTATCTGCGCTGAGTGCCGGTTTGCCCTTCTCGCTGAGCGCAACCATCTCTTTCTCCGCCCGCAGTTCGGCACTGCGGAGCTCGGCGATCCGGGCCCAGACCTCCTCGGTCGGATTGGGATTGTCCTGCATGAGAGACTCGATCTCAAACCGGGTGTTCTCCAGTTCACGGCTGACCAGCATGCGCCGGGTGATATCAGGGTCTTTCAGATTGACGTCAGAGCAGGCCTCGTCCAGAAGGTCGATCGCCTTGTCCGGGAGGAAGCGGTCGGTAATGTACCGCTCGCTCAGAACCACGGCCTTCTCGCACATCTCGTCGGAGATCGTAACGCCGTGATAATCCTCATAGTAATGGGCAATCCCGCGAAGAATCTCGATGCTGTCCGCAATCGAGGGCTCGTTCACCGTGACAGGCTGAAAACGGCGTTCCAGAGCTGAATCTTTTTCGATGTGCTTGCGGTATTCCGCAAAAGTGGTCGCGCCGATGACCTGAATCTCACCGCGGGAGAGAGCGGGTTTGAGAATGTTGGCGGCGTTCATGCTGCCCTCGGCATCTCCGGCGCCCACGATGGTGTGGATCTCGTCGATGACAAGGATGATGTTTCCCTGTGTCCGGACCTCCTCGATCAGACCCTTCATGCGGCTCTCAAACTGCCCGCGGAACTGCGTACCGGCAACCAGAGCCGTGAGATCAAGAAGAAAAATCTGCTTATCCCGGAGCTTATAGGGCACGGTGCCCGCGGCGATGCGCTGGGCCAGACCTTCGGCAATTGCGGTCTTTCCCACGCCGGGCTCGCCGATGAGGCAGGGATTGTTCTTCTGGCGGCGGTTCAGAATCTGGATGACACGCTCGAGCT
Organism: Oscillospiraceae bacterium; assembly: GCA_024697625.1. Taxonomy (GTDB): domain Bacteria; phylum Bacillota; class Clostridia; order Oscillospirales; family Oscillospiraceae; genus Limivicinus. The sequence continues at coordinate 7,400 of JAILFJ010000128.1, read as the reverse complement.
CTTCTTCCCGGCCGATCATGGCATCCAGCTCGGCGTTGCGGGCTTTCCCCGTGAGGTCGATACAGTAACTGTCCAGAAACCTGCGCTTTTTCGAAGAAGAAGGACGGGCGGGATCCGGCTTTCTGTCCGGGCCCTTCTGTCTGGGCTGATCAGACTGCCCGGACTGACCGTGTGAAAGGGAATTCTGGCCGTTGCGGAGGGCGTCAAAAAGCTTTCCGAACAGGGGAGGGAAGGTAGCGGTTTTGCCTTCACCGTCATCCGTTTCGGATTCGTCACTGCCCAGCCCCATCAGATCCTCCGCACCGCTCAGCGCACCCATCATATCCTCGGAGAGACTGTCCAGGTCCTCGTCCGAGATCCCCATCCGGTTCATGATGTCCTCAACGGGTTTGATGTGCAGCTCACGGGCGCACTTCAGACACAGGCCTTCGCTTTTTGTCTGATTGCCTTCAATTTTCGTTATGAATATGACTGCGGGATTTCTGCCGCAGCGGGAACAGAGATTTGTCTGCATTCAGATACTCCAATCACAGTGATACTGGTTCAGATAAAACCTTTCGTCAGAAAGCGGAAAGTCATGAAAAAGCGTGCGAGAAGCGTGTGGTCAAGGGTGTCCTGCCCGATCAGCAGGCCGAGAAAGCTCAGCACCCAGCAGAGCAGCACGCAGTAGAGAAAGCCCTTAAGAAAGCCGATCACCGCACCGCCGAGTTCATCGAGAAGCCGGAGATGATCCGGAAGGCGGAAAGCCATGTAGCCGATGTTGCTGAGCGCGGACAGCAGAATCAAAATCAGCAGAAAACAAAGAATCAGGCCGACAACATAGCAGATCGTATCGCAGAGCGTATCGATGATGGCACGGGTCATACTTACGTCATTCTGATTGGCATAGCGCACGGCAACCTGCGCAAGCTCCTGCGCGCGATCCGTGTGAAAGCCAAGCTCCTCCGTGCTGTACATGGCGTAATCGTAGCGGAGAGAGCTGTCCGCTTCCAGAACGTCGTCCAGAGAGAGATCGGTTCCGCCGTAGCCCATCTCCTGCAGGACCGTATTCTTGGTTTTCTGGGAATCAATATAGCCGTCGATGAAGGGCTCCAGCACAGGTACCGCCTGAGAGGCGTAGCTGGCAGAAAAGTAGTTTCCTCCGGCAAGAGCCAGCATCAGGATCAGGATGCCGATGAGCCCGCCGATGAGCCCCCGCTTGTAGCCGTCCCAGATACAGGCACCTACGATCAGAAGCAGGACCAGATCCAAAATGAGACGCATATAGAATCACCCGCTTTCAGCAGATTTCAAAGTCCGGATACCAGAGCCGGTTGAGATACAGGCCCTGAGGCGGCATGGTCGGACCGGTGAGCCGGCGGTCGCCTTTTTCCAACAGACCCGGGATGTCCTCCGGACACAGCTTTCCGTAGGAGGCATAAACTATGGTTCCGACCATGGCTCTGCACATGTTGTAGAGAAAACCATCAGCGCAGATCGAGACCGTGATGAGGTCACCGTCTTTCTCGGCACGACAGTGGTACACCGTCCGTACCGTAGTCCGGGTTTCGGTACCGACAGAGCGCACGGCACGGAAGTCATGCGTGCCCTCGAATGCGGCGGCAGCGCGCTGCATCAGGCCGAGATCAAGCCGCTGAGGATAAAAACAGGCGCGCTTCTCAAGAAAGGGGTCCCGGATCGGTGCGTTGAGAATACGGTAGATATATTCCTTGCGGAGGCAGGAACCGATGGCGTTGAAACCCTCCGGCCCGTCGAAGGCAGACCGTACAGAGATATCCTTTGGAAGAAGCGCGTTTACGGCAAAGGGAATGCGATCCGCAGGAATCCGGCTGTCGGTCCGGAAGTTGGCACAGTAGTGCAGCGCGTGGACGCCGGCATCCGTGCGGCCGCAGCCTACGGCCTTGACAGGATGACCGCACAGCTTCGAGAGCGCAGTCTCCAGCGTCTGCTGAACGGTAATGTCCTCCCGCTGTGTCTGCCAGCCGTGATAGGCGCTTCCGTCATAGCTCAGGTGAAGAATGATGTTACGCTTTTCCATGCCTCAGAGACCTGCTTTTCGGAGGAGGATCATTCCGAGCAGAAAGACGGCTCCGGAGATGAGAACAAGAATATCCGAGTGCATGAAACAAAGCTGCTCCAGCCGGGTTCTGCCCTCGCCGCCGTGATAGCAGCGGCTCTCCATGGCCAGGGCAAGCTCATCGGCCCGACGGAATGCGGATACAAACAGCGGAACCAGAATCGGAAGGAGGGCCTTTGCCCGCTGGATCAGGTTTCCGGATTCAAAGTCGGCGCCTCTGGCTTTCTGGGCAGACATGATCTTGTCCGTCTCTTCAATCAGCGTGGGAATAAAGCGGAGCGCCATGCTCATCATCAGAGTGATCTCGTGAACCGGGAGATGCAGCTTCTTCAGCGGCGAGAGAAGGCGCTCTAGCCCGTCCGTCAATGCCATGGGGCTTGTCGTATAAGTCAGAAGAAAGGTGCCGGCAATCAGCAGTGTGATACGGAGGATCATCTTCACGGCATGGTCGATCCCCTCCCAGGTGATGATCCAGCCCTCCCGCACCGGAGTGCCCTGCGTATAAAAAATGTTGAGCAGGCCGGTCAGGACGATGATGAAGAGCATGGGCTTCAGACCCTTGAAGATGCAGCGGGGGCTGATCTTCGAAACAGCCATGATCCACAGTGTCAGAAAAACCAGAATCAGGTAGGACAGCCAGCCTTTTGCGACAAAGAGAGCGATGATATAGATCAGGACGGAAATAAGCTTTGTACGGGGATCCAGCCTGTGTACAGGGGTGTCGCCGGGAAAAAACTGACCCAGTGTGATATCCTTCAGCATCCGAGCACCTCCCTCACCGCACGAAGAAGCTGTTCATAGGTATAGACCGATTTCGGAACGGAGAGACCCCGGTTCCGAAGAGCCTCTGCAAGTTTCGCAGCCTGGGGAACATCGAGGCCGAAGGAGGAGAGCTCATCGGATCTCGAAAAGACCTCTTCCGGTGAGCCGTCCATATATACCTCGCCCTGATTGAAGACGATCAGGCGTCTGCCGTAGATCGCGGCTTCGTCCATGCTGTGGCTGACAACGACGATGGAGGCGCCGGTTTTTTCCTGATAGCGACAGACATTCTCCATGATCTTTCTGCCCCCGGCCGGATCAAGGCCTGCGGTCGGCTCATCCAGAATCAGAATCTCAGGATGCATGGCGATGACGCCGGCAATTGCAATCCTGCGCTTCTGTCCGCCGGAGAGCTCGAGCGGAGAGCGGCTGAAGAGCTCCTCGCTGATCCCGGTGAATTCCGCTGCCTCCCGAATCCGATCCGGAAGCTCGGAAGCGGGGACACCGATGTTTTTCGGCCCGAAGGCGATGTCCCCGGCTACAGTCTCTTCAAAGAGCTGGTATTCCGGGTATTGGAAGACAAGGCCGACGTGCTTCTTGACATTCCGCCGTGCGGATTTGTCCCGGTTGATGTCTTCACCATTAAACAGGACGCGCCCTTCTGTCGGCTGAAGCAGGGCATTCAGATGCTGAACAAAGGTGGACTTGCCGGAGCCGGTATGTCCCATCAGGAAGACAAACTCTCCCTGGCCGATGTTCAGACTGATGCGCCGGATTGCCTGCTGCTCGAAGGGGGTACCGATGCTGTAGCTGTGACTCAGATTTTCCGTACTCAGGGTCGACATGCTGACCTCCCTGCGGCCTCGGCAATCTGCCGGGCACACGCTTCTGCAGATAAGGTCTCGCCGGAAAGCGGGAGGCCGAGTTTCTTCAGATCGCTGATCAGACGGGCAGTCTCCGGAACATCCAGACCTTCCCGTTCCAGCCCTTCCACATCAGAGAATACATCAGCCGGCGCGGCGTCCATGGAAACCGAGCCGTTGGACATGACAATGAGCCTGTCGGCAGAGATGCACTCTTCCATATGATGGGTGATCAGAATGACGGTCATCCCGCCGCTGCGGCAAAGCGACAGCAGGATAGACAGAACATCCTTCCGTCCCTGCGGGTCCAGCATGGCTGTCGGCTCATCCAGGACCAGAATTTTCGGCTGCATGGCGAGAACACCGGCAATGGCGACCCGCTGCTTCTGACCGCCGGACAGAAGGTGAGGGGCGTGCTGCCGGTATTCATACATACCGACCTGCTTCAGCGCTGCGTCGACGCGCTCACGAATCTCAAGCGGCGGGATGCCGAGGTTCTCGGGGGCAAAAGCAACATCCTCTTCCACAACATTGGAGACAATCTGATTGTCCGGGTTCTGGAAAACCAGTCCGACCGTCTGCCGGATCCTGAGAATGTCGGAAGCGTTTGCGGTGTCCAGACCGGCAACGCATACACTGCCTTCGGTTGGGAGCAGAAGACCGTTCATAAGCCGGGCCAGCGTCGACTTGCCGGACCCGTTATGCCCGAGAACCGCAGTAAACTGTCCCTCTTCGATAGAGAGATCGATCCCGTGAAGAGAGTCGCTCCCGGCGTCGGGATAACGGAATGACACATTCCGGAATTGAATCAGAGCAGACATCCAGAACTCCTAAAGAAATAGAATCAAACTATATTATTTTATCATTTCCACATAAGAAGGTCAACATTCTTTTCGACTCCGGGCACAAGAAAAAACAGGAGCCGAAAAAAACAGTTGACAAATTGTCCACAATCATGTATGATACACAAGCTGTTGCGCGGGAGCATAGCTCAGCTGGTTAGAGCACCTGCCTTACAAGCAGGGGGTCACTGGTTCGAGTCCAGTTGTTCCCACCAAGTGAATATGCCTCTGTAGCTCAGTAGGTAGAGCAGCGGACTGAAAATCCGCGTGTCGTTGGTTCAACTCCGACCGGAGGCACCACCCCTTTATATAAAGGGGTATGCGGGCATAGCTCATCCGGTAGAGCGCCACCTTGCCAAGGTGGAGGTAGCGAGTTCGAGCCTCGTTGCCCGCTCCAGTTATCTTGCGGGATTTTCCCGCAAGATTTATATGGCGCCATAGCCAAGTGGTAAGGCAGCGGACTGCAAATCCGCGATTCCCCGGTTCAAGTCCGGGTGGCGCCTCCAAAATAAAAATGCTCATCATAAGGATGAGCATTTTTATTTTGGAGATGTTCAGAAAATGAAAAATCAGAACATGCCCGGGAATCCGCCGAGACCGCCCTGGAGCTTTGCCATGGATTCGCTGGTCTTGTCGTCCGCGGCCTTCAAAGCACCGTTTACTGCGGTCAGGATCAGATCCTGCAGCATCTCAACATCATCGGGATCGACCACTTCAGGGTCAATGACGATTTCCTGGAACTGCCGGGTGCCGGTGATGACCGCTCTGACAGCGCCGCCGCCTGCAGTAAACTCAAAAGGAGTGGATTCAAGCTCCTGCTGCATCTTCATGAATTCCTGCTGCATCTTCTGAGCCTGCTTCATCATATTCATCTGATTGCCGGGGATCCCCCCGCGAAAACCGCCTTTAGCCATAGATTGTCATACCTCCATGTTATTATGAAATGAATTTAACTTCCTGGAACTGCCGAAGCTCGTTGATATCGCGGCTGCCCAAAGCGCCGGAAAGAAGCTCCGAAAGCCGCAGATTTACCGCATAGCCGAGTACGGCCTGAGCCTCTTCGGATACGACAGCCCGAATCTCAGGCTTCCGAAAACGGTCAAGCAGGAACCCGGGAAGCACCTCCAGAAGCAGCTCGCGCTGGTTCAGTGTCAGCCGGACCTTGCCGGGATCGTCAACCGCAAAGCGCATCTCCATCGGAAGCCTGAGCCTGGCCCGGTCCAGAATCTCTCTCTCTGCCCCCAGGGACGGGGGGTGGTCTGTGAAGGGCATGTCTCCCGCCGCACTTCTGTCTGCTCTGAATGGAGCAGGAGGGACAGAGGCAGTCTGCGTCGGGGGAGGCTCCGCAGCGCCTGCAGAGGAAGAAGACGGAAAGTCCTGAAGCGGGACGGGATCGGCGACCTCACGTCTGCCCGCCGCAGAAGGCCGAGCTGCAGCAGAAAAGGAGGCCTCTGCGCTCTCGGAAGCGGCTTCTGACGCGGGAAGTGCCGCATTGCCCCGGAATGCCTCCTCGAGGCGGGAAAGCCTGCTCCGGAGAGAGATGATGCTCTCGGCAGTTCTGCTGTCACAGAGTGTCACGAGGCAGACCTCCGCCGCAATCCTGGGGGAGCGAAGCTGGCGGATTCTGGAAAGTGCACTCTGGACGGTGTCGGCACAGAACAGAATTTCCTCCCGGGTCATCCGCTTTGAGAATTCATCCAGTACGCTACGTTCGTAATTGCCAGAGATCAGGTCACCGGCTCCGGCAGGAGCAGCTCGGACAATCATGATGTCACGGATCAGACCGTTCAGTTCGTTCAGAAAACCGGCAGGATCCTTGCCATCCATCCAGATTTCCTGAAACAGGGAGAGAGCAGCACCCGAATCCGAATCCAGAATCTTGCGGAAAAGCTCCACAAGAGAACGGTTTCCGGCGAGCCCCATGGTTTCCAGAACGCTCTCGACCGTTACAGTATTCCGGGCTGAACACTGGTCAAGAATGCTGAGCGCATCCCGGACACCGCCCTCAGCCAGACGCCCGATCTGAAGTGCAGCGGACTCCTGAAGGTCAATGCCCTCCCGGGCGGCGATTTCCAACAGGTATGAGGCGAGCCGCTGGGTCGGAATCCGTCGGAAGCTGTGCCGCTGGCAACGCGACAGAATCGTTGCAGGAACCTTCTGAAGCTCCGTAGTGGCGAGAATAAACATCAGGTGCGGAGGAGGTTCTTCGATGATCTTCAGCAGGGCGTTAAAAGCGGCCAGAGAGAGCATGTGAACCTCATCGATGATATATACGCGCTTCTTTGCCGCGGCAGGGGAGAAAACGGCTTCCTCCTTCAAGGCCCTGACATTGTCCACACCGGTGTTGGAGGCGGCGTCCAGCTCTACAATATCCAGAATGGAACCGTCGTCAATCCCGCGGCAGTATCTGCACTGATTGCAGGGGTTTCCGTTGACCGGGTTTTCGCAGTTTACGGCTTTGGCCAGAATCCGGGCACAGGTGGTCTTTCCAGTACCTCTTGTGCCGATAAAAATATAGGCATGGGAGAGATGCCCGTTTTTTACCTGATTCTTCAACGTATCGGTGATGTGCTCCTGACCGATGACTTCATCAAAGACCTTCGGACGCCATTTCCGGTACAGTGCCTGATACACGGACGACACCTCCTCCGCACAGCCTAAAGGAAAATGGCCCTTGACAAGACTGCACACCCTCCGTCGAGTCCCCTCTCATGTCCGTTACGCCGGCAGCCGGCTCGGACCCGGCACCCCCACGGCACACGAAAAGCACCGCTTAATGCTGCTCGGTTCCCCGCCTGACATGGTTCACGGGTTTCCGTTGCGCAGGACCGGATCTTCAACGCTGCTTACCGGGGT